>JAKSLN010000017.1 GCA_024401165.1 Bacteroidaceae bacterium | reverse complement strand
GAGTTTGCAAAAAGTTTGCACGGCTGAATTACAGACAGTTAGAAACGACATCCCAACATGTGCTCCTGCCTTACAACTTTATGTTCAAACAACCTGAACACACGTGTAAGCCCGAATAATTGGCAAGAAAGAATTAGTATCCCAAGCCTGTCAGCTTCTCGTTTTCCACTTGGAAATGCAGGAGAAAATTAACGCCGGGCCTCTCTTGGCTGTCCGTTTCCACTTCACGAGTTCCTCCATAGTCGACACAGAAGACCTTGAGTTTGTCGTAGATCTTCTCCATCTCGGAGAATGGCACGGTCATGTTGCCATCGTTGAAATTTGTGACCAGGCAAAAGTAACCGGGTACGCTGATCTGGCCCAGCACACGGAACAGCCGGATCATGTCATCCCGGTCAGTCGCCACCTCGAGCCTGAGATAGGCCATGATTCTCTCGTTGACGGACTTCACCACGGCACGGTCGATGGCACCGCCGTCATTCTTGTAGATTTGTGACAACACCTTGATGCTGTTTAACAGTTCCTCCCTGGTGCTGAACGAAACCTCGGGCAGGCCTTCAAGCTTGGATTTTGCCTCGCTGGCAACCTTGGCATTGTCGCTCTGGCGGAGTGCGTTGAGATAGCTCACGCTCGACTGCGGACCGGACAGGGTGAAGGTCTTCATGCAGACCGTGGCGGTGTTCTTGCTACCCGGCTCCAGCCACCATTCCACACCCTTGATGTGGCGGTAGTCGGGGTTCTGCTCGTAGTTCATGCGCAGCACTACATAGTTGCGACCCACACCACCAATGGTCAGTGGGGCAAGGTTCTCGCCATAGTACATGCCCACCTCCTTGCTCTTTACGGGAGAGTCCGTGCGCAGGACGCCTGTCCAGCAATATCCACCTGTGTGATGGGGCAGGTCGGCATCGTATGCCTTGATGAGTGAGGCAACGAGTTCGTCCACCTGCTGCTTCTCCTTCTTGCTGTTGTAGGGGAACTCGTAGGTCTTGGTGTTCAGGTAGTTGACGGAGTCAAGCTTGTCATGCTCCTGTTCGCTGGAACTGCTCACCAGGTTTGAAGCGGGGAAGTTGCCCATGCATTTGCTGATCTCGGAAGGCTGAGCCGCCTTAGTGGCGGTCGTGGCGGTCTGAGCCATGCTGCCCATGACTACTGCCGACATGGCTATAAGTGATAGAATCTTTTTCATAATGTCAATTCTGATTGGTTGGATTGTTTGGTTATGTTTGTAGAGATCTCTTCTATTAGTGTGCGGCACAGGCGTTCCTCCTTGGCCTCCTCCTCGGCCCTGGCCTTGGCTTCCACCTCTGTGATGAGCGCATAGAGCAGTTCCTCGCTGTACTCATCCTCTTCCGCCTCCTTGGTCTTCTGGCTGTCTACGGAAGCCGCGGCAAGCATCTGGCCAGTAGGATGGATGGCCTTGCTGTTCTTTACGCTTGCTGGATGAACGTCAGGAATAACTTCTGCTGAAGGCTGCTGGGTAAGGGACGGCTCCGTACTTACCTCTGCTTGTGCCAGGTTGTTGTCAGGGACGGAAGTGTCACTATTTGTCGTATCAATCTTTCCAGCAATGCGTTGGCTGGTATCTTCGGCCTTACCTCTCAGCAATTGAACCGATGCGCCGACGATGGCGAAGGCGATGCAGGCAGCTGCCACATATTTATATATAGGCTTGAGTCGGACCGTCTTTCGCGCCCTCTCTGCCATCAGGCGATCATACTCGTCGGCACCAGGCCTCAACTCTGCCATGATCTGCTGGTAGAATTCTTCGTCGTTGTATGGGGTATCTTGCTGTTTCATTGTCGTAATCTCTTTTTCAGTTTCGCCTTTGCCATGGATAGCATGCTCTTGATGGAGTTCTTTGGCAGGCCGGTCTCCTGGGCTATCTCGTCGGTACTCTTGTCCTCCAAGTGTCGCTTACGCACCAGTTGCTCTTCGCGCGGTGCCAATGTTTTGAGTGCCGTGTCTATCCGCTGGGCCGTCTCCGCTGCCTGTAGCTCGGCATCGGCATTATAGTTGGGTGGGGAAGGTGGTTCTATGCTCGTTCCATCTTTCGAGCGGAAGTCCATCATCACCTCCCTCTGCCTTCGCTTGTACTTCTCCACGCAGATGTTCTTGGCCACCATCACGGTCAGCGCATCCAGGTTGCGCTGCGCATCGAGTCGTTGGCAGTAGCGCCACAGTCGCTCCAGGGCGTCCTGTGCCACATCCTCGGCATCATCTCTGTTGCCGAAGAACTCGCGTCCCACGCCGACCATCAGCGAACGCAGGTGCGGTATCTGCTTTTCGAACTCTTTGCTGTCCATTCTACTCTATATACTGCAAAGATAATGAAAAGTTAAGTACAGGGAAGTACTTTTTTGCATGAACCCCGAAAGTTTTTCGAGTAGTACAAATGGAACCCGAAAAAAGTGTTTGGCACATCGGGAATATGGATTGATGAGGCAGTTTTATCTCCTTGATTTAACATTAGGATTTATCATTGATGCGAGGGCGTAGCCCGATCTCCCTTATTGCCTACTTGTTGTTTACGGTAAATTTATCAGAGATTTATGTTAAATCTACCGAAGACATAAAAGATCATTTTTTATGAAATCGTCGCCGGTGGCTCCTCGAATCCGAGATAAATTAGGGAGATAAATATAGAAGATAAATTTCGCTTACTCGTTGTTATATGAACCATCACTCAAAATATCGGAAGAACCAAGTGTTTTTGTCTTCGGCTAACGTGAATTACCGTAAATTATCGTGAATATGTTTTTCAGCCGTAAGGTAATTTGCGAAAATTCGCGTTCAATTAGAGGAAATTTTCGTTAAGCGATAGCGATATAAACCAAAATGGATACGAACAGAAATATCTTACTCATTTACTGGCTACAGCGAGAGAATGAAGTCGTCCCATTCGCGACTGCTTCCCTTCGTGCCAAAGACCTTCTTGTAGAGGCGGCTGCGGATGGTGCTGATGCTGCTCTTGTCCTTGCAAAGCACGGTGGCTATCTCGGAAGGCGTGGCGCCCAGCTTGAGGAGCTGGCACACCTGGAGCTCGAGGGGCGACATGTTGCGGAGCGTGAGCAAGGTGGTGTTGAAGCGCGGATAGACGCTCTTGAAGCTTTCCTCTATCTGCTGCCACTCCTCCTGACTGAGGCTTTCGCCCCGGGTTATCTTCTGCCGAAGGTCGAGGTAGAAGGGGGTCTGATGGAACTGCTCCTCGACGTTGCTCAAGGCTTCGCGGACGGGTTTGGGCAGCGCCTCGCGTTCCTGCTCGATGCGTCGCAGCTCCAGTTCGATGCGCTTCTTCTTCCTATACATTATATACATATAGTTCATGGCGGCAAGAAAGGCGACGGCGATGAGGACCAGACCATAGGTAAGCGAGTGGTTGGAAGCCTCCAGGTCGCGTTCGGCATAGGAGAAGACATAGCGATGGGAAGCCTCGCTGCCGCTTGCCAGATCGCTCTGCACAAAGCCTTTTATCTTTGCCACCGCCTCATCGTCGTAAGCATGGCAGACCTTCCACGCGTACTTTCGGCCCATCTCCTGAATGATCATGGTGGTGTCGTCCCGGACGGTGAGGGGGTGCGTCTCGTCGCTCTGCAGATAGAGGTAGTCGTCCGGTCCGCGCTCGATGAGGGTGTAGTGTTCTGCGCCCGAGGGTATGAACATCTTGCCGCTGGGGGCTGCCATCACCTCGCACTCGTAGTAGCAGGTGTCGTCGTAGATGCGTAGCCTGGTATAGTCCTCCTGATCGTATTGTTCCACCACCTCGTCCCAATACGACACGCTCTCCAGCATCCATGTGCCTTGCAGATGGAAGGCCTTCTGTTCTTCGTCCGAAGAGCAGGAGAGCAACAGAAGGCAAAGCATCCCGCTCAGTATCGTGTGTATGAATTTCATCTCTTTTTTGTCGCTAATTTTTGCAAAGGTACAAAATAAAATTAGTAATAACAGAATAGGATTGCAAAAATGGCTAAGAATATAGTTTTGTCGGAAGATGTTCCTGGTAGAACCTTCGCCTGGTAGCAGTGTTATGCCAGAGGATTGTCCATCGATGTTGTCGAGCGCATCTATCTGGTTCTTGGTCTGCAGCCTTCGAGGAGGATGGGGATGGTGTCGGCGGTGAGGGTGCCGTCGGCATGGAAGCGGAGGCTGGCGATGGCGGAGCGGCGGGTAATGGGTGGGGTCTGGTCGAAGAGGAAGTTGCCGAGGCTGTAGAAGACGGGGACGTCGTTTGAGGGTGTGTTTTTTTGTTCCTTTGGAATGTATTCGAGGGGTTGAAGTACGTGTGGGTGGTGACCGACGATGGCGTCGGCACCTGCCTTGGCCAGACGGTGGGCAAGGGAGCGTTGGGGGATGTTGGGCGTGGCCTGGAACTCGGTGCCCCAGTGCAGGATGACGACGACGCGGTGGTGGGGATGGACTGCCTTGTAGCGACTGACGGTGCTGGCGAGCTCATCGGCGGTGGGCTGGCAGATGCCGGGCTTGCCCTCGACGCGGCACCAGTTCTCGATGGCGAGGGTGGTGGCGTTGAAGAGGGCTACGTCGATGCCGGACTTGCTGACCAGGGCGGGGGTGAGCTGCTGGTCGATGCCAAGTCCGTAGCCGAGGGGTGTGATGCCAGCCTGGAGGAGGTGGTGATGGGTGGACTGCAGTCCGCGTCGCCCCTGGTCGTTGGTGTGGTTGTTGGCCATGGAGGCGTGGGTGATGCCAGCGTGCCTGAGTCCGGTGGCCCATCGGCTATCGGCGCGGAAGATGTATTTCTTGTGGACGGGGGAGAGGGTGTCGGTCAATGGGCACTCGAGGTTGACGACGACAGCGTCGGCCTCCCGAAACAGGGGGCTGACGCTGTCGAAGAGTGCCTCTACGCCTTCGCTTTCGGCAAGCGGCCGTACGCCACGGTCGAGGAGCACGTCGCCCGTGAAGAGGAGGGTGAGTTCGGCACCGGCCTCAGGCGCCGGAGCAGGCGGACGGCAGGAGAAGAGGGTGAGGAGCAGAAGGAGAGCGACGATCAGCATCCCGAACTGTAGAAGATCTCCTGGTTGGCCATGGGTACCTTGTTGAGCAGGAGGGGTTGCATCCAGATGGGGCGGGCTGGGACGTCGTCGCCGCCGAGGCGTTGCTGCCACTCCTCGTCGGTGTAGCGTGTGTTGAGAGGATTGACGAACTCATAGTAGCTGAAGACAGCCCCTCGGGTGATGAAGATGTTGCCGTTGATGGGGACGATGACGTAGATGGCGTCGGCCAGACCTGTGGCCTCGGTAAGAATGCCGCACTTTTTGCAACCCAGCACGTTGCGGGTGAAGACGTCGGCACAGACGGCGATGCTGCGGTCGGCTCCCTCGACAAGGCCCCACGAATCGGGCGACATGTCGGGGTCGAGGACGCCGAGCGTGAACCACTCGAGCGAGCTGCCCATGAACTCGATGGTGCCGAACTCCTCGTCAGTGAGGGGCTGGTTGGCCAGCTCTTTCTTGCTGACGGCGATGCAGAAGTCCATGTAGTCCTCGAGCGAGGTGGTCTTGCTGTCGAGGTCATCGGTCATGAGTCCGTTGTCGGTGAGCAGCGTACGGGTGAGGGTGAGCATCTCCTTCATCTTGTTCCAGAAAGCGAGGTTGGGCTCGACGTATCCTACCGACACGGGGGTGGGCAGGTCCTCGCCGCCGCCACACTCGGCCACTATGGGCTGCTCGGCATAGAGGATGGCATCGTGGCGCAGTTCGGCCCATGAGGCGAGGGCAGAGTTCAGGTTCTTCTTGGCCCACGAACCGGTGAGCATGTAGCCGGGGTAGTCCTTGCCGGGTTTCTGCAGTTGCACGAGACTCTCGAACCACTTGTTATACATCGACTTGTCCCAGTCCGTGAATCGGGTGAACTCCTGCTTGAGGGTGTCCATCTCGGCCGTGTACTTGGACCAGTTGTCTGCATCGTGGTAGTAGGCCTCGTTGACGGCGTCTGCCGTCTCAATGCCAAAGGCTGAGAAGACATGCAGACCGCGTGGGAAGGGCACGCCGCTGTTGGCGTTCTCGTCGAAGGTGCGGCTGAGGACGTAGCTGTCGGGCATGTAGCGTTGGGGCATGAAGTTGACCTTGTTGTTGCACCCGTCATCTCCCAACTTGTTGTTGATGCGGTTGCGCGTGCGGAAGAGGGTGTTGAGTTGGGTGCTGAGGAGGTTGAGGGTACGGTCGCTGGTGAGTTCATTGAGCCCAACCTTGTTCTGGGACAGGCACTCGGCCATCTCGATGACGGAGACGTTGTCGGGCTCGCCCATGAGGAAGTCGAGCGTGTGGTAGACGCCCACACCCTCCTTGCATACCTTGCGGTCGATGTGATTGAGCAGGTAACCCATCATGGCCGCCTGCTTGACGGGGTTGATGGACTCGCTGCAGAAGGTGAAGGTCTGCAGCCACATCATGGAGCGGAAGTACTGCTCCTGCGCTTTGCTGCGTGTGTAGTGTCCGCGGGGTTTGAAGAGGTCGTAGGAGAACATCTGCTGCTGCTTCATCATGGGGGAGATGCCTTCTCGCTGGGCCTTGATGTTGTCAATCTCTATGGCGGCATCCTTCTGATATTGAGCGGGGATGGGGAGGCTTGTGCCCTTGAGCAGGTGGTCGGCGATGGCAAAGTATGCGGCGTTGAACTCGGCAAGGTTGCGTATCTCGTCGTCGGTGGCGGCATCGGCAACCTTGACGGCCTCCTTGTGCATAGCCTGGCAGAGGGCGTGAATGCGTTCGGTGAAGATGTGCTTCTCGAGTGTCTTGAGCACGTAGCCGAAGTACATGTGATAGGCCTGGAGGAAAAGGTCGGTGGTGATGTAGTTGGGCATCTTTGAGTAGTCGTTCTCCTCGTAGATGTTGAAGAGTTGCTCCTTGTCGGTGGGGGCAATGGCGAAGTTGTGGTGGGCAAGCATGTCGAGCATGGCCTGGTCG
Organism: Bacteroidaceae bacterium; assembly: GCA_024401165.1. Classification (GTDB taxonomy): domain Bacteria; phylum Bacteroidota; class Bacteroidia; order Bacteroidales; family Bacteroidaceae; genus Physcousia. Next base: position 26,206 of record JAKSLN010000017.1, on the reverse strand, counting down.
TATTCCTCGAGTTGGAAGAGGTTGACGGTCATGGAAGGGTTGGAGAGTTTCAGTCCGTCGCGGTCAACCTCTTGCAGCTTTGTGAGTTCGGCAATGCGGGCGTCGCATCGCTCAATGAAGGCCCTCTCCTGTTCCGAAAGCTTGGCCTTGGCGTACTCGGTGAGCGGTTCTGAGTCAGCATTCTTCTCCATGACGGCGTAGCAGCGGTCGTAGTACCACGGTGCCTTGGCGTTGAAGAAACCGTTGATGTCTGCCTCCTCGAACCACAGTCCCTGCAGGGCGTAGGGGTAGCTGCGCAGGAGTCGCAGTTCCATGAGGGTCATGTCGCTGATGTCCATGCCGAGGTCGATCTTCTCGGGAAGGATGCTGTCCGTCATCAGGAATGAGTGGGGATTGAACTCGACGTCGACCTCGATGTTCTCGTCGGCGGTGACGTCCGTGATCTGGCTCTCGGTACTTTGCTTCTTGCCGCATGACCAGCAGACGGCGGCGAGGCATAGGCAGATGAACAGTTTTTTCATTTCAATCAGGAATTTAGAGGGTGGTTAAAATGTTGATGCGAAGTGTCGCCCTTTTTCGTTTTACCTATATCGCTTTCCCGGCAAACTTCAGACCGAACCCTTTTTGGCGGTAGAGGTGTTGCAGGGTGTCTCCTTCGAGAGAGCGTTCCCAGGTGTGGATGAGGGCAGGGATACTGTCGCGCTCCACCTTGAAGTCGAGCAGGGGGTGGGAGACGCGAGAACCCAGCCAGAGAGGGCGTATGTGACGCTGCTTGACAAGGTGAAAGATGAACAGGCGTCGGTCGAGGTCGGGGTGGTAGTGGGTGGCCTTGATGGTGCCGACTACGATCTCGGGAATGCTGTCGCCGGTGACGTCACCACAGTCGAAGCGGTAGACGCGGTAGCGGAGGGGCCACTGGCTGACGATGGTTCCGCCGATGAGGTGTTGCAGCTCGTAGGTGCTGTCGGTGAGGGCTTGCAGGCGGAGCTGCCCATCCCCCTTGGGCCCCGTGTAACTGTAGGTCGCGGAGTCGGTTGCCTCGATGGAGAGGGTTGCGTTCTCCCTGATTGGCTGCTGGGCCGAGGGGCGGCAAGCCGTGAGGAGGCAGAGGAGGGGCAGGATACGACACAAACGCAATATGTTAAATGGTAATTTCCGTATAACCATATAACCGTATAACCGAAAAACCGTAAAACCGAAAAAAATGAGCTTGCGAAACTTGTATTAATTCTTGTATGTGGCCGTGGTGGGTTCGGTGTCGTAGATGCAGTCGCGGAGCTGTTCGGCGGAGATGCGGACGGCATCGCGTGTCAGTTCGGGCACGTTGTAGCTCTTGAGCAGGAGGATGTTGTGACGTGGATCTTCCTGAGGCAGGCAGAAGGCCTTGTGGGCATGGCCTTGCTTGTCGAAGTAGGCGATGTGGGGACGGGTGTAGTTGCCGTCCATGCGGCGACTGCTGAAGACGATCCAACGGCCGTTGCTGCTCCAGCTGTGGTAGCTGTCGACGTCGGACGAATTGGCTGCCGTGAGGGCATAGCACGAGTCGGTCTGGAGGTCCTTGACCCAGAGGTCGCTCGACTTGTGCCAGATGTGGAACTGCCCGTAGTCGCCCAGGGTGTAGAGGATGTAGCGTCCGTCAGGACTTATACGGGGTACGCTGATGCTCTTCTTCTGTGCTTGGGCGTTGATGACCATTTCGGGTTGGCCAAACTGCTGGGTCTTCTCGTCGAAGGACATGCGCATGAGGTTGTAGTGGACGCTGTCGTAGCGGGCAATGACGCCAGGCCCCTTGAGCGAATCGGGAAGGATGCCAACCTGGGGCAGGTGGGCGCTGCAGTAGTAGAGCACGTCGCCCTTGGGCGTCCAGCAGGGGAAGGTCTCGAAGTCGTCGCGAGTGCGGAGGATGTTGCGTACCTCGTTCTTGTCGGCATCGTAGAAGAGGAGGTCGCTGGCTTCGTCGATGACCTCAATCTTCTCGTCGTGATAGATGTGGAAGGTCTGGCTGGTCTTGTTGGTGGAGAAGGCCACCCAGCGGTGGTTGGGGTGCCATGAGGGGTAGACGCCAGCGGCCAGGATGCTGTCGGCCTTGATTTGTATCTTCTGGGCCTTGCCGTTGTTGACGACGATGGTTCCTCCGTGGTTGGCGCGGACGTGGAAGAGCATCTCCTTGGTGCTGTAGTTCTGGTAGTTATGGCAGTTGATGCAATGGTTGTTCTCCTCCTCATAGACGCGGTTGTTCTCGTAGATGGTGTGTACATCCCAGTTGGTAAGGTTGCGCTGATAGAGACCCAACTGGCGGTAGATCTCGAAACCGGGTTCGATGAGGCGGTAGCTCAAGTAGGGGTCGATGTCCTCGGCAACGGTGAGGGTGTGTGCCTTGTAGGCAATCCATCCTGCCGGACGGTGGGCAAAGACGCGGACGTTGAGTGACTTGCCGCGTTGCTGCTCCAGGAGGTTGCGCCAGGCCAGCGTGTCAATCTGCACGATGCCGTCGGCATCTGCAGCCACAAGGATAGCGTCGTTCTCGGACGTGCCGGGTGCAATCTGGACGACGTATTCATCTGCCTCTGCGTCTCTGACCTGGAAGTTGAGGGGGGCGATGTTGGCGGGGATGACGACGTCGCGATAGTCGGGGTAGATATTGGCTTGTTCTTTTACTTCGGTGAACTGCGTGGGCAGGACGGCCGTCTTACCGCAGCTTCCGAGCAATAGGGCAAGCAGAATGAGAAGAAGGGGATGTTTCATTTTATTATACTTTTTAGTTTACGCCAGCGCTTGAATTTGCGTCCTTGGGAACCTTGCGGGTGGACTTGAGGTTGCCGAAGAAGTAGTAGAAGGGGTAGTAGCCTTTGTAGCGGGGGAAGAGTTCGCGGGCATGCTTGGCGCGTTCTTCGGGGGTGGTTACGTACTGACGTGTTTCGTCGATGAAGTTGGCCAGTCTGCTCATGTACATCTCTGTGCTGGGGAAGGCGTTCTTCAGTCCGTTCTCCCTGCCGGATAGGAGCGCGATGACCTCCATGACGCTGGAGGGAGGCGTGGTTCCGACGAGGGGCTCGAGGCGTGCCATGATGCCGGGGATGCTCTTGGTGTAGATGCTCACCATGAGGGCGTTGAGCAAGGCGGCCTGTGAGCGTCCTTCGGTGAGAGCGGCATTGTAGCCCAGGAAGACGGGCAGGACGAGGTAGTTCTCAAAGGTGTCGTGCATGGGCTCAAGCTTGCGGATGAGGGCAAACTCGGGGTCGGCATCTACCTTCTTCCTGTCGCGCAGCATAGGGCGGTAGCGGCGGACGAAATCGCCCTCAAAGGGCACCTTGTCGAGGATGGTGAGGTACTTGTCGGCCATCTCCCACTCGCTGCGCAGGATGGCGGCCTTGCACATCACCTTGAGGTTACGCAGGGTGGGACCCTCGATGGCCATCGACTCCATGGCGTGGTGGTAGGATGTCTCGACCAAGCCAGCATGGAAGTCGCTCTCCATCAGGTACATATTTGTGTTGTTGAATGTCTGGTTAAGGCCGAAGGCGTAGATGGAGTCATAGTCGATGCGGATGTCGAAGAGGCGGTCGCCAATCTGTCCCGACTGAACGAGGGCCATGGCATAGTAGGCTGTCATGGGGCGGTTGCTCAGTTCGTCGTTGTCGTGGGCAACGTCGATGACGCGCTGCCAGTCCTGCTCCATGACGCCAACCTGCATCTGTGCCAAGGGGCGAACGTAGGGACGCTCCTTTTGCCCGAAATACATCGGAGCTGCGAGCACGAGCAGCACGGCATAGAGTTGCAGGCGGTTGTGGCGTGGCGTCTCATCCTTGGGAAGGCAGATGATGGCTGGCGCAGGCTTGTGGAAGGCGAAGCGAACGACGAGCGATGCGAGGGCGAGAACGGCAAAGATGATGAGGGGGAAGCCCATCACGTGGCCCGACTCTGCCTCGAACCAGTTGTTGATGCCCTGGTAGGTGAAGATGCCCGTGAAGATGGCCAGGGGCAGGTACTGCAGACTGCGCAGCCAACCCTTGAGGCGCAGCACGTAGCCCAGCATCCAGCATGATGCCGTGAGCAGGAAGGAGAGCAGCAGACCTCCAATCCAGGGTGTGCGGAAGGTGGTGAGCAGTCCGCGTCCGATGGTCCAGAGCAGTCCGTTCTGCTTGCCAAGTTCGAAATCCATCAGCGTGCTGTCGAAGGCAAAGAAGCTGTTCTCGCGTATCATGCGGAACTCGTCGCCGTGCCAAAGGGCTATCCAAGCCCAGAGCAGCACAAAGGTGATGAGGGGAATGGGCAGGAGGGGCAGGTGCAGCCTGCGCTTTGCTTTCGCGGGCAGGTTCGATGCGCCTTTTCTGGCTGCCGTCGCAGATACTGATTTGGGAGCACCAGCCTGTTGTCTGGCGCCCCCAATGTGTGGTTGTCTTTTGTTTTTACTCATGCTTTATATCGCACTTATTTTACAAGTATTTTCTTGCCATTGATGATGTAGAGGCCAGCCTTGTTGGCACTGTTCAGACGGCGTCCTGAGAGGTCGAAGATGCCCTGGACTGCCGGTGCTGAATCCTCTGTGCTGATGCTCTCAATGCCAGTTGCTGAGGCGTTGCTCAGTGCGTCATAGGCAGCCTTAAGCGCAGTGTACTGGTAGTAGTTGACGAGGGGCGTGGTCTTGCCCTTCAGCAGCTCGGCGGTGTCTTCCGATGCCGACTTGGCAGCCTTGATGAGCGCCGTGTCGATGCCCTCGTAGCCAGCATTGAGGTCGATGACGGTGGACACGTTGTAGAATTTCATCAGGGACAGGGCAAAGTCGGGATAGGCACCCGGCTTTTCGTTGTTGGTGCTGTTGATGGTGAAGCGCCAAACGTTGGCTGGTTCGGCCACACTCAGCACGGGGCTCGTGTAGGTCTCGACCGCCGTTGTCGAACCGGGGAGGTTGCTCAGGGTTCCGACGGTGACGAGTTTGCTGGTCGATGTGCCTGCCTTAATGCCAATCTCGGCGGGTTTGTAGGTGTGCATGCCAGTTGCCGTGCGGTAGTAGATCTTCATGTCGGCCACCTCATGGTTCTTGCCCAAGGTCAGCGTGACAAAGCGCTTGGCCTTGACCGTAGCACCGATGGTCGAGAAGTAGGTGCTGGTCTTGCCATCGATCATGTAGTCCAGTGCATGTGCGTCGTCAATGCCGGCGCTGGCGTTGGACGTAATGTAATAAGGTGCGTCAGGGTCGGTGTTCTGGACGTCGAGTACCTCGTTCTTGACGGTGTAGGTGCAGACCTCGTCGATGAGGTTGCTGGTGTTGCCCAACAGCTCCTTCATGTCCTTGTCGCTGTACTCCTCAATCTCCATGATGCGGGCGATGTTCCACTTCGAACCGGCATCTGCACTCCAGACGGCCAGGCGGCCCTGGGGGTCGCAGTTCACGTAGTAGTTACCTTTGCTCACTCCATTTGTCTTGATGTAGAAGCTGCCGTTGCCAGCGTTCTCGAGGGTGAAGGTTCCTGCCTCGTCGATGTTCTCGGTGCTGACGCTCCATCCGTCCAGCTTGCTCTCGCTGTTGATGATGGGAGCAGCGAAGAGGTGTGTCTTCACATTCTGCATGATGTAGGTGTCGGCCTGCTTGGTGGCGATGAAGGCCCACTGCTGCTGTTCCTTCTTGCTCTGCGTTGCCGTCATGATGTCCTGTCCGTCGAGGTAGTGGTTCTTGTTGCGGTCGCTCTGGATGGTGTAGAGTCCCGTGTTCTTTACCTTTTGCACCGTCTCTTCGGTCTGGATGCGTACGGTTTCTTTCGTGATGTCGCGGTAGGTCAGGTAGGCGCTCTCGTCGTTGGCGGCCAGAATCTGCTGTCCTGCCTCGATCATGGCCTTCAGCGTTGCCAGCTGGTCGGGCGTGTAGTAACCCATCTTGGTGCCAGTCTCGTCGCAGAGGCGCATAATCTCCTGGGCATCGGCAATCGCATTCTCCAGCGCCTCGCGGTACTGGGCAGCGCCTGTCGTGTTGGTTGCCTCAACTTCGCTTCCATCGGCGTTGACAGCCTTTATGCTGCCAATGCTGGCCGAGAGGTCGGCAGGCACCTTGAAGCTGAACTTGTTGGAACGGAATACCAGTTCACCCTTCTCGTTGTACACGTTGAAGCCAACGCCGCCTTCGCCCGTCAGGCGTACCTCCTGTCCCGAGACGGTGTAGGTGTAGGCCGATGCGTTCTTGATGTTGCCAGGCATGAACTCGGTGAAGTGTCCCAGGTCGCCATACTGCTGGTGCAGGTAGTTCAGGTCGCGCAGCGTTCCCGTGTTGTCGGGACGGATGTTGCCTGCCTTTGCCCAGGGGTCGATGCGCTCGATGAGCTGGATGCGGTCTTCGATGAAGATGATGCCCTTGTTCTCGGGCCAATTGTGCTGCTTCACCCAGGCGATGGCCTCGTCAATGTCGCTCTGCGTACAGGTGACGGTGCGGTTGGTATAGTCGCCAAACTCACCCTTGTCGACGGGAATGAAGAAGCCCCAGTGGCGGAAGTACTCGGTAAGGTCCTCCTGTGCTGCCTCGCAAGCCTTCTTGTAGAAGTGCAGCCATGAGGTGCGTGCCGTCGTGCCCAAGCGGATGGGGTCGCGGCGCAGGTTCAGGAAGAGGGTGGGGTAGAAGTCTTGCTTGTGACCGGCACGGTGGTAGTACAGGTACATGTTGTAGTACATTCGCATCGTCATGCCGATGTCGCGCCATGAGAAGACGACGTTGTCGTGGGTATAGGCCATGTTGTCGGCGAAGGTGCCGCCGCGGCTCATGCGATAGCCATAGAGGTAGGTGATGATGTTGGAGAAGAGGTTGTTGCTCGACTCGGTGCTCGACTCCAGGTTGATGCTTCCCTGGTTGTTGTGGCCACTCTCATGGCCTACGCACCAAGTGTCGAAGTCGGCTCTCTCGGCGTTGTAGCTGCTCTCCACGGCCCCGACGCCCGGCATGTGGGTGTAACCGGTCGAGGAGTGGGGATTGCCGCCCTGGGTTCCCATGATGGCGTATGCCAGGTTGTTGCAGTAGGTGGGGTAAAGGTCCTCGCCGCCATAGCAGTGGTAGAGCGGGTTTTCCTTTGTGGCTTCGCTCACGTTCTTCATGAAGCCCATCAGGTTCCATTCCCACATCAGCACCTTGTCGTAGAAACGGATGCTCTTCCAAATCTTGAAACCTTGTTTGTAATTGGATGTCCAGCGCTCGCTCTCGAAGTTGGAAACGACTTTGGGATTGTTTGCCAGCAGACTCTCGTTGCCGTCCGACCAGATGCGGTTGTAGCACATAATCTGGAAGTAGAACATGCCGTAGTCGCCCTTTACGGCCAGACGCAGGCGGCACTTGTCGGCCTGAGCCGCCTTGGCAGCGGCATTGGCACCCAGCAGCACCTTCTGGTATTCTGCGTTGGCCGTCTCTTCGTCCAGTCCCTGGGTGTTGACGTAGCCCATCACGTTGCCGCCTTCGATGTGAATCTTCAGTTTGGGCATGTCGCTGGGTTTGAGGTTCTTGCTCGTTACGCTGTACATAACCCAGTACTCGCGCAGGTCTGCCTCCGTGCCAATGATGTTGATGCCCTTCTTCAGCACGGTGCCGTTGTCGTAGTTGTTGTAGCCAAAGCCCGAGATGCCCTCGTCAACGGCGCTCAGGCGCAGGGTGCAGCCTGCAGGCACGTCGTTCTCAACGAACACGAAGAGTACGTCGCGACCGGTTGTAAAGACACCGGTGGGGTTGCACATGTCGTTTATTTGGCTGGCCTCCAGTCCCTTGCCGTCATCGCTTCTCCAACGCCAAGGACCTGCCGCCGAGTAGGCCTGATAGTCTTGAACGCGGAACTGGCCCGACATGCTGGCGTCGGTCTCGTCCGTCCATCCGTTCTTCACCTTGACGGCGATGCTCTGCAACTGCTCGGGCAGTCCGGCATTGGCCAGGGCCGCCTTCAAGGCAGCATCGTCCATCTTTGCATACTCTGCCTTCAGCTTCGTGCAGGCGTTGTCCTCAAAGAAGGTAGGCAGAGCCTTGTAGTCCTGCTTCTGCAAACTGGTCAGCAGGTTGTTGTATTCCGTCTCGCTCTTCGCGTATTCCTTATAATTATTATAGGCTGCGGACAGTTCGTCGGCGCTCAGGCTCACTTCCTCGCACGTCCAATGGTTGCCATCGGCCTGGGTGTCGTTCCACACAACCACGTTGTTGCTGGCGTCGTCGTGCAGGTAACTGCCACAGCGGATGAGCAGTTTGCCGCCCGTCTCGCTGAACTGGACCTTGGCGCCTGTCGTTCCCGTCTGGAACTGGGTCGAGGCTCCGCTCTTTTCCTGTACGAACCGGTGGGTGTAGACGTTCATCAGGTAGCCATCGGCTGTCACCTGCCACAACTGCGTGTAGCTCGACTTGTCGCCTTTCTTTTGGCATATTAGTGTTTTCCTGTCAACGTTCTCGGTTAGGACGTTGCCGTTTCTGTCATTGGCAAAACGGTAGTACTTGCCAGTCACAGGCAGTGCTGCCCATGTGGCGAAACACAGCATCATGCTTAGCATCGAAAGCAGTATCCTCTTGTTCATAGGTATTATATAATGTTAGGCAGTTTGGGTTATTAATGTGGCAAAGGTAGTGATTAATATTCAAAACGGCAACATTTTTGTTGTGAATTGTGTCGTTTGTTTCACAAAAAAAGCCCGAAGGTCGTGAAACCTTCGGGCCGAGAGATAAAACTAGGTTTTCCTTACTTCTTGATAACCTTCACGCCATTAACAATGTAGATACCCTTGTTCATGCCGTTCAGTGAGTTGAGGTTGCCCTTGCCAACGAACTTGCCGTCGATGGTGTAGATGTTGCCAGCCTTGCTCACGTTCTCGATGGCCTTCTCGATGCCAGTAGCCTCCTTGTCTGAGATGACAAGCTCGATGACGGTCTCTGCATCCAGTTCAGTGGCGATGTAAGCGGTGTTAGCGCCTACGGTGCCAGCAGCCTTGGTTACGATGAAGCCAGTGGTCTCAGCAGCATTGTTAGCTGCCCAAACATTGCCCTTGGTGATGCTGGTGTTGTTGAATACACCGGTCAGGCTGCCGTTAACCTTGGTCTCAGCAACGAACTCGGTGCCGTGAACGAAGGTAGCCTTAACGTACTGGTCGCCGTTGTAACCCTCTGCCTCCTTGTCGTTCTGGAGGGGCTCATAGGTGCCGTCAGCAATGTAGACAACGGGCTGGCCAGCCTCTGCCATGTTGTTGGGCATGGGGTTCAGTGTTACGGTGTTGTCCTTCAGGGTAGCAGCATAGAGCTTGCCGTTCTTTGCAGTAACAGCAGTGGGGTAGCACAAGGTCTGAATCTGACCAGGCCATACGTTCATGGTGTACTCGTTCGAGGGAGCCTCGCTTACGTCGCCCTTCTCCTCGAGGTAGAGTGCAGAGTTGCTGTCAACGGAGTATGCATTCCAGGTTACGAGGTTGTTGGTAGAGCGCTCAGCGTGCAGGTAAGTGTTGTCCTCGCCAGTGATAGCGTAAGCCTTGATGAGGCTCTTGCCGAAGCCGATGGCCGAGGTCTTGTAGGTAGTAGGATGAACGCTCATGCGAGTTGCGCCCATAGTGCCGTTTGCACGCAGGTACAGGCCGGTAGCCTTGTTCTGCAGTACGTATGCGGTGTCGCCGATGGCGATGAACTGCCAGAGAGCGTCGTCGGGGTTAGCCAGCTCGCTCTTGTCGATGAAGGCAACGCCAGCGTTCATGGTTGCGTCCTCGGCCTTGTCAAGGGGAACTACGTTGTAGATAGTAGCGGTTCTCTCGTTGCCATCAGCATCGGTGTAAGTCTCCTGTACGTTGTCGTGCTTAGCAACAGCAATAACCTTGCCGTACAGAGCGTGGCTCTCGTCTGCGTTGATGTTCTCGTTGAATACCTCCTTAACGGGATCCTTGTTCCAACCAGCCTCGTCAAACTCCTCCTCAGTACCGAAGCGGATGTTGTACCACTTGCCGGTCTGGATGGGGTTAGCGGTTGCAAAAAGCTTCTCAGCCGAGAGGGCAGCAATCAGTTCCTCAGATGACTTGGGGTTGTACTTACCCGTCTTGTCATAAGCGTTTGCCTTCTCCTGAGCACTGGTCAGGTTGGCTGCGGTGTTAGCATCCTTCCACTGACCGGGGTTGTTGCCGATAACGATGCCCTTAACCAGGCCGTCGGCAGCAGCAACTGCGTTACGCAGAGCCTCGGGATTAACATAAACAGCCTGCCATGCATTGTATGCGTCAACAAGAGCCTTGTAGTCAGCAGCAAAATTAGCCTCAGCGGGATCGCTCACGTTCTCTGCGCTGTATGCGCCAGCGTTCCACTTTTCAACGGCCTTCTCCAGTGCCTCTGCCAGTGCCTTGTTGGCGTCGTACTGAGAGGTACCTTCCTTCCAGTACTGGCCTACGGTAGCGGGATAGAGCTGAACCTCGGCAGCGTGCCAGTAGCCACGGCCCTGAGCACCGTTGTTAGCCTTGGTGCTGGTCTCTTCAGCGTAGATGCGCAGAACAGAGTAACCCTTGGTCAGGAATACGTCGTCGCTGGTGATGGTTGCGCCAGATACGGGGTTGGGGAAGTTCAGGGTAGCGAGCAGCTCGCCATCCTCCTTGGTCAGTTCGCTGTTGTCCTCGTCGAAACCGTAAACGGTCATCTTGGTTACGTGGTCAGACTGAGTCTTTCTGCGTACCATCTTGAATGCAACGGCGTCGATGTTGGTGTCGATGTCAGAAATCTGCAGATAGTGGGTACCGTTAGCAACGTCGCCACCACCCCAGTATGAGTGCCAGTAAGTGTCGGGGTTGTTGTCAATCAGACAGCCTGAGTCGAGACTCTGGCCGTCAGCGCCGCCCAGGTCGTTCTGGCTGTAGGGACTGCTGAACTGGCTGGCGTCGGTAATCAGACCCTCCTCCATGTTCAGGTCTACGTGGATATCCTTGGCAACCGTCATCTGTGCGGGAACGGCAGCTGCAATCGTTGCAGCATTGTCGATCATCTCGGCAATCTTGGTTGCAGGACCAGCGAGGATAGCCTTGGCAACCTCCTCGTCAACGGGCTCGAGAACCCATTCGCTGGCGTGTGCCATTTCGTCCTCGAAGGTGTTGTACCAACTTACGATGTTCGAGCCCTTGCCAGTACCGCCACCATGGTTGTTGGCGTGCAAGTAGATTTGACCGCTGCGCTCCTTGGCTGTGGTCAGACGGATGTTGTAGTAGAGAACGGGCTCCTCAGAGAACTCGTCGCTCTCTGCCTCGCCTGCCCAGTCGAACGAAACGGCCTTGGTGCCCTCAGCACCCAGCTTCTCGATAGAGATGGGTTGGTAGTTCTTGGCCATGTTGGTCATCGTATAGCAATAGGTGGTGTCGGCAACAGCCTCAATCTTCCACAGATAGCGAGCACTCTCTCTATCCAGGTCGCCCCAGCTGTTAACGTCGCCGTTAGCATACATACCCTTGATGTGGTAGGTGCGAGTGGTCTCGCCGGGAATCTCTTCACCGGTTTCGGGGTCCTCGGTAGTCTCGGTAGAAGTTTCTGAGAAGAAGCCCAGGCCGTTGCGGATGAAGTAGTAGCCGGGCTTAACATTCTGTACATAGGGAACGCGGCTGGCAACAGCAGCGTCGTAGGCTTTCTTCAGGTTGTCGTTCAACTCGTTAATCTGTTCAACGGTCAAATCTTCACCTTCGGGTTCGTCGATGATGTTGGCTGCGTCCAGAGCGGTCAGCAGAGCATCCAGCAATGCCTCGTCGTACTGGGCGGGCTTGGTGCCGGCCTCCATGTTCTCGATAGCCTCAGTCACGCTCAGGATGGTCTTGCCCAGCTCCTCGCGTGCAACATCGTTGGCATCAGCCTCTGAAACATAGTACATCATAAACTCTGCTACGTGGAAGTAGCCACGGTCGTGGGTGGTGTGCTCCTCGTAGATGCGAATCTTGGTGAAACCCTGAGTCTCGATGACGGGAGAGATCACGGTTTCGTTGTGCGAACCAACAGGAGTGTCCCATGTGCAGAGCAGGGTACATTCCTCCTTGCTGGCCTCGTCGCTGGGAGCACCATAGATGCTAATCTGGGTGAAGTGGTCGTTGTTCGTGTTACGACGGGTAAGGCCAACGCCAATCATGTCTACGCCCTCCAAATCGGGGCAGTCAACCTGGAAGTAGTGAACTCCGTTGGGCTGGTCTCCTCTGCTCCAGACAGAGTGCCAGAAAGTGCCGGCGTTGCCGTCGACAAGGGCCTCAATTGAACCTTCGCTTGGTTCCGTGAAAGGCGAACTGAACATGTCAGCGGTAAGCTCGAAGGGATTGTCCTCGTCTACCATGATGACGCTGTCCTGTGCCTTTGCGCTCAAACTGATGAACAGCATCATTAGCAAGAGTGAAAAGTAAGAAGTAATCTTCTTCATACACGTTTTAGTTTTAGGTTAATAAATATGAATAGTTAAAAATTTCGGTTCTCAGTTCATGCTTCTTTTGCCGAAGTAGAATATGCAAAATAAACGAAATCTTTGCACCTTACCAAATAAATAAGGAAAAAACGTGCAAATTTGGATGTTTTTTTTGTTTTCCTGTGCCTTTTTGCTAACTTTGCAGATGAATGAGCAAGTTGTTCCTGAATCCCCTCGTCTGGCTTCGCCGCTTCCGCAAGCGCCGCGGATACGGTGTCCATTCACCCTTCGCTTTCAACTTCATAACCGATGTTGTCTACGAGCGTTGGCCTTATTATGCCTATCGCCAGCTCGACCTGCTGCATCCCCAGTGGATCTGTCGTTTGCGGCTGCGTCCCGTCAAGCTTTCCCGCCTGCTCTTTCGCGTTGCCAACTACGCTCATCCTCGTCGTGCCTGCATCTTGGGCGGCACCCCCATCGCCAAGGCCAGCCTTCAGGCAGCTGTTCCCTCAGCCCAGTGGACAGACAGCCTCTCCTCGCCCTCCTTCGACCTAATCTATCTCGATGCTCCCAATGCCGACGTCCTCCTCTACACTCACCCCGATACGGTTCTTGTCCTTGACAATCTGCAAACCCACCTTCCCTTCTGGCAGCAGCTCCTTAGCGACCAGCGTGTGGCCATCTCCTTCGACCTCTACGACGTGGGCATCGTCATGTTCAACAAACGCCTCAATCGGAAGGATTATATCGTAAATTTCTGACGTTTTCTCCTTCTTTATGAAGGATTTCGGCTCTGCAGGACAAAAAAATGCTCGCTCTGCGAAAAAAAACTTTCATTTTTCACCGACTTATTGGAATAATTACTATATTTGCGCCCTCAAAAAAGGAATGCCCTTCGAAATCAGTTCGATAGCGGTGCACGGAGCAAGGCGTTTCGCTACCAGTGTTTCGTGGGGTATGGATGCTTCTTTGAAATTTCGTAATTCATAATTAACTATAGATTTATGTATTGGACTTTGGAATTGGCTTCAAAACTGGAAGACGCACCTTGGCCAGCCACCAAGGACGAGTTGGTCGACTATGCCATGCGTTCAGGATGCCCCATGGAGGTAATTGAAAACCTGCAGGAAATTGAGGACGAAGGCGAAATCTATGAAACCATCGAAGACGTCTGGCCCGATTATCCCACCAAGGAAGACTTCCTCTTCAACGAAGACGAGTATTGATCGCACACAATCAGCATCAATCTATTTCTATTTAGAGCATTGATAAAAGCAACATGGTCAAATTTTACAAGTTTTGCCATGTTGCTTTTTGTTGTCTTTTACGGTATTCGAATAGAAGTCAAACTACGTTTGTTCCGTGATGAACTTTGTCCAGTAAGAGGCACAATTTTTATGATAGAACTCCAGGATACTTGCGTATATTTTCATGAGTTTTATTTGTTTGACAGAGTTAAACTTAAGTGTACCGATTATCTTCCTTTTTTCAAAATTTTAAATCTTTGCCAGTAAGTACGGAAATTGGCTTTACCAACCAGCACAAAAAGAGTCCTAAGACCACCATGATTATTCTGCCATACATAGGCATTTCCGATGTTAGTCCTTGCCATACAATGTACAGAGGATAACAGATGATTGCTATCGTAATAAGTAGCAATATGGAAGCGAAGAATGCTTTCATATATTACGATTTTTTCTTATATCTCCATGCCTTATGCAATGGGCAAGATAGGATGTTCCATCATCATCCTCTTCAAGTTTCAGTCCGGGAAGTGACAAAGGTTCATCCTGCCCATCAACGTATGTTCCTATATAAACAAAGCCATCAGGTACTTTAAGATCGCAATCATATGGTACACCTAACTTCTTACAAATGTCAGCGTATTCTTCTTTCGCGATGGCAAGTGCTTGTGCTTCATCATAATCATCTTCATTAAGCATGTCATTTGGCTTGATGAAATCAGCGGGTTCCCACGAAAACAGCAAATGATAATAAGGTCCTGTTTCGCCGAAGTAAAAATGACTTGCTCCGTTTCTGATATATCTTGCGTGTATGTCCTCCTGGATGAATGAAGGGAAATATGGACATTGTTCTTCGGTGTTGAACCATTCAAAGATACTTATCTCATACTCCGCAGAAATAAGACTTGTCGTTTCCTTTATCTGTTCTTCAATATTCTTGCGCCATGGATATAAGCAATTTTCAAAATTTGGGTCTGCTTTGATGTATATCTTCATACGTCCTTTAAATTTGTTTAAGTTTTGCTACCTTTAAAAGGTTTGTTCACAAGAGAAGCGGTAAAACTTCACATCATTGCTATCATCATGTAGTGGTTGTCTTTAGCAGGCCTGACTCTTTATATACCTTCCTTATTTGTTTTCCGATGTTCTTCATACCCTATTCGTTATTTTTTAATGTTCATGTTTTGGCCTGCATGCAGTGATACCGGCTGTGATATCAAACCAATACGTCTCTATGTGGATATCCTGATTAGGATTATCCTCATCATCTTCGAACAGGATGTCACAATCACCCCATGGAGTAACCTCAATCTCGATGCAGTCATACGATCTGCCGCCTTCCCAGACGAGACTCTGTTTCACGATTTTATACTCATCCACTCTCATAGGAGAAGCTCCAAAGAGATACTCTATGATATAGCGCTCCAAGGGTATGTACAAAGGTGATGCCTCGTTGATCACAAAAGGATTCTCCTTACTGCAACCTTTGTTCTGAGGAGAATAAGCGGTGTACTTCTCGTTCTCATCGTCATCCACAAGGTCATTGTCAATTATCGCCTGACGCAATGCCTCCATGTGTTCCTCGTTATCAACAACAAGAAATACGTGTTCTTCTAACTGTGTCATATTCATATTTGTTTAAGTTGTTATTACTATTCAAGAAAGTATTCGATTATGCCAAATACGAGTGAGATTGCACCAAACACTATGTAGGCAATCAAAAAGATAAGAAACAGACCAAATCCAAAAGTAAGAAGTCCACCTAATAAAGCTACCATAACCTTTCAAATAATTATGTGATACCTACAACCTTATTATAATGACAGCGCTTCGGCATTTTCTGTCTTCATGATGCAAAGGTACAATGTTTTTTTTAATTTATATGTATCAATAGTGTCGGAAAAATTAACATCTGGTGTCAGGATTTCCGACACTCTTGCAGTTTCTTTTGTAGGAACGATTGCTTGCGTGATATCTCGTAATCCAACATTTCCAATGCACTGAATGCACCGTGCTCGGCACAACCAATCAGCAGGTCATCCTCATCAGTAGTTTCCGCAAGTTTCCTTCGCTTACGAAACTCACGAAACGATCTACTGGCTTCTTTGTAGTTTGCTTCCAGCATATTAATGTGAGATGCGAGTTTGTCGAAATCTAATCCGAGAGTGGAAAGCACTTCAATCAATTCCTCGTCGGTAGGGATATGCTCCCATGACAGAGACATGAACGAATGGCTACCTACTTCAGGGTGGCAGAGAAAATACTTGCCTGGACTCTCAGCACTCTCTTCCACCGTATAGTAGTAACTATACTCATTGAAAACGGTATGCACAACACCCTTTACAGCATAGGCATTGTCATCTACTTCACGTGGAGCGAAATCTATTATTTGAAAGGTTTCATCAAGATCTCCCGACTTGCGTATTGTAAGACGTGAAATGTCATATGGATAATCTTTACTATAAGGACTTTCATCGTAAGCCTGTTGCAGACGCTTCGGCAAATCGAGAAGATCCTCAACCGTGAAGTCTGGAGCATAAGGAGACAAATAATCGATATAGGGTTCTGCTACAATCTTAGGTAGGAAATGGAATATAAAACATGTATTTGCTGTCATAAATATGTTATTTTAGTGATACCATCTGCCACTTGTTGTTAGGCTTCAGACGATCTCCGTCAATGGTGAACGCTACAATATGATGCGTGAAGAGAGTGCTGCTCTCCTTGTTGAAGAGGAAGAAGAAATAGACCTTCTGACCATACTCATCCTCAAGGTGTATTATCTTCTCTATCTCCGCATGGCTGGAATAATCAGTATCAACAAGCTGCATCAATGGACGATGTTCCGACTTAACCTCTCCCGACTCTGTCTTGAAATAGACAACAGCATCTATCTGTGTGGCAGTACCACCCTCATGAGTGTCCCACCAATATGCTGTTATGATGCTGTCATCAGAGATGACGCATACCCTGTCCGTCTTTTCTTCATCCACACGGCTACTGCGCTGGCATGAAGAAAAGAGAACAGCAATGGCTAATAATAGCATGACCGATAACTTAATTTCCATATTACAAATCCTCTGTGTTTGGTGTGATATGTTTTCGTTAATTTTACCATACTCTATTGCTGATAATTACCAGTTCATTATTTTATACAAAGGCTTAGGGTTCTTTGCTTAGGGAACACCGGCGATTAAAAGACATACTTCTCATCTACTACATCCCAAACTACTGACATGCGCTCTTTGGAGAGTTGTTTGTTAATCTTGCAGATTCCAATGAAACGGAGACAGCGTTGAGACCATAGCCATCCCCATGTGCACATAAAGTCTCCTGACTCGATGTAACCTTTCGCCAACACTTCTTCCTAAGTTGGCACAAGTGCCTTTGCTGCTGCCAGCATATCTTCCGTTGCTTCTATTCTTCTCATAATATGTTGTGTTTTAGTTTAATACAATAATAATTTTTCACTTTTGTCTCCCCACCCCTCATCTGTTGAAACCAATGGAGCGTGGGCCTTCTGTCTCGATGCCTTCCTCTCGACAGATGCGACGGAGCGTGTCGAGTCCAAATGGAATGTCATAGAGTGCCGACTCAAGTTTGAAGCGACGAGTGACATTCTCAATCTGACCACCAGCAAATGTTGGGAACTCGCTTGCCAACGTCATTGCCTGCTGCTCGCTAAGTTCAGACAGCATCGAACGGAAGATGCTGGCGCGTGCCGGCAGCGATGGAGCATCAAAGTGGATGGTCATAATCCAACGGCGTGCCATGGCGCGATCGAGATTCTTAGTTAGGTTGGTGGTGGCAACCATGATGCCGTCCAGATCCTCCATATTCTGGAGGATAATGTTCTGAATCGTGTTCTCCATCTTATCGGCCGATGACATGTCGTTGCTGGCACGACGAGATCCCATCAGGGCATCTGCCTCGTTGAGCAATAGCACAGGCAGCGGAGTGTCGTGCTTGCGGCTTTCGGTCACGAGTGTCTTGTAACGGTCGAAGATGGATTGTACATGCTTCTCCGACTCGCCCACCCACTTCGAGCGGATGTCGCTCATGCGAACTTGCATGATGGGGTGACCTGTCTGGCGACACAGTTGCAATACAGTTTCTGTCTTTCCTGTGCCTGGTTTGTTGCCATAAAGCAAGATACAGAATCCTGTGCGCAAACCAGACTCCTTTAGGCATTGTTCTACCTTCTGATAGCGTCCGGGCTGCAGCATGTCATGGAGACGTGCCACCTGCTCGCCTTCACGGTCGTTATAATATAATGTCTTGACAGCAATATCCTCAGGGGTGATCATGCCGTTTTTCTTGACATTGCGATTTTGCTGCCGACTCAGTATTTTGTAGCTGCAATCCTTGAGCACCGTATTCAACGCGAACTCTGTCAGGCAATACGAACCACGATTGGCAATTCCGTCAGTTGTGTCGTTCTCGAGCAAACCCAGCTTCGCCAATGGATCAGTACCTTCGTCAATGTCTTCGCACATCGAGTTCAAATCATAGTATTCTACCATGATGTCTTCGTACTGTTCAGGACCAATGGCATGACAGTGACGGAGAATCTGAAAACAGGCAGCCGTGAGGAAGAACATGCGATGATGAGCGTCGAGATCCAAGCCGAGCACCTGCCTTGTCAATTCAAGGTGCTTTGTGTTCTTCAACAGATGTTGGATGTTATCGAGCATCATATCGTAGTACTCACTGTGGCGGTGAGTGATCTTAATCCAACGGTTAATCTGCATGAGGATCTGAATGCTTGTCCACTTCGAGTAATCGAGAGCAACGAACGAGACATCATCCATCACCGCCGTCTGGCACTCGGGAGTGGCGGAGTATCCAATAGAAGCTTCTCCACGGAGGTATAAGCTGCAATGTCGAAGCACTCCAATTGAGCGCATCTTTTCGATCAGGGAGGAAAAACCGAGCATCGAGATGTTTGTAATGTTTGCATGCCGTGCAATATCGCGTTTTGTGATAGCAGTGTCTTCCTCGATAGTCAAAGCCATGACAGCATACTGGATTGCAATCTCCTTTGCGGTCCCAGTCAAGTGGAAGTGCTGCTGCAAGTAGTCCACATAAGGTTCTGCAGCCAAGATGAAATCTTCTGAGAAACCCGAATTGCGTGAGATGTCGAAGATGTGCTCCAATGCGGTAGCGTTAGTGAGTGTTGTTTCGTTCTTGATCATAACCTGAATCTATGTTATATATTAATAATTGTATATACAGAAGTGCTGGTCAAGCGGCAATCTCTTCATCGAGTTGTTCGCTCAGACGCTTGAAAAAGTTGACATGCAGCACGCGCGAGATGCGCATCAACAGTTCGCTGTCAATGCTTGAACGCTTCATAATGTCATGCACGTTGGGACGTGAGCAGTTGATACTACGGGCAAAGTCGCTAATCGAAATGCCCTGATTGATGAGCTCTGCCTTGATCTGCTGGCCGATGGTGGGCGAAGGAAATGCTGTCTTCATAATCGTTTTATCTTTTTGACTTTGCAAAGGTACAACATGCATTTTTCATGAACAATGAATCAAGAAAACCATTCCGTCAAATGCTTTGTCCGGACGCGAACTGACTATTCTGCATGTTCTCACATAATTTGCGCATGAGAATTTCTGTTTTTTACAATACAAAAAGAGCACCACTTTCATTAAGAAAGTAGCGCTCAATAAATTGCGTTCTATTTTTTGCCTTCGGTATTCTTTCTGCTATACTGCACTAAAATCAACAATATCCGAATAACATCCGCGGAAGATTGGAGTTTGCGACAAGGGATATCGAGGCATTACCATAAAGTTATGAGTAAGTCCCTCAATCTTTGGCTGACGATCAACATAGTCAATATAGTATTTCCTATATGCTTCTTTTGACAATCCCGTCACTTGGTGGAAGTAACCCTTGGCATCAAGCAAGGCAAGCTCATGAGGACTTGTATGGTACACATCTATGCGACCTAAAGAGACAATACAACTCTTGCTTGGACGATTATCCAGATGTCTGCTTTTGGTCAGCCTATTTAGCAGCATGTGAACTTGACCGATTCTACATGGTACAATATATTCCTGTCCATTCATACAGAATACTATTGTCTGCTTTTTACCAGCCTCAGTTTTCGCATAGAGTATCTCATTTGGATAAAACCAAAATTCCCGGTCTTCATTGCCAAGAATGATTTTTTGTGGTTGTGGCGACTCGTGAAGTTCCTCGCGCAATTTGCGCAGAGCAGCTGCAGGAATGTCATTAATCTGAATATGATCGTAAGACATGTCGCTATAGGCAAGTATCAAAGTCTTGTCTTGTGGACATACGTATAGCACACTATCAGCATTCACAACATACCATCTGCCTACTCGCAAGTAATGAAGATTCTTCACCTCATCATTCAATGATGTTAGATATTCCGCTACTTGCCCAATACTTAGCAAAACCTCATGCACACCTTTCTCCACATCGTAGATCAAGGTGCGTGAGACGCCTGCGTCCTGCATATTAGCAGACATCGCATAGGCGATAGGTTTGTTGATCCTTCTGAGCTCGTGGAACTCTTCGTTATCTACATATTCTTTGTTATTGAGCATCTTACGCTTATATTTACTATGTAGGTTGCAGCAAGGAATTTATGTAAGAGTGCTTGGTGTGGTTTGTTTATTCACGAGACTCTGCAATCAGTTTTCTTACTTCGTCTATAGGTTCGTAAACTAAATACGAAACGAGAGGCTCTTTTCCTTCGACCTGAAGGATGGTAATCTTTGTAAGAGTCAGTTTCTTGTCACCATAGTAGTACCATGGAGATACAACAGATTCCAAACAAACTACTTTATCGGTCAATTCTTTGCTCAGTTGCGACAAATCTATCACTATACGACCGCCATCATTGGCATTGCTGCTAATGTCCTCAACTAACACACTTTGATAAGGTGAAATCGCCTGATGCAGTTCTACGACACCTGGGGACACGATGCTTCCATGAGCGTTTTCGAATGGTGTAAACTGGAGATTCCCGACGTTCCTTTCGCCTTTTCTGTTGTATCCTGCAAGCTGCTTTCGCAACTCTGTACCTATGGTCAACTGTGATGGATGATTGTTAATGGCAAGCTTGATAAATGTAGCATACAGCGGGAATGCGCCATCCTCAATTTCTGTCACTTTGCCTTGAATATCGAGATTGTTATATGCATTATTCAAGAAAGTGTCTTTGCATAGCTTTGTTACCCCCTGAGGAATAACGTCAGGTCCTAAATTACTATTGTCCAATCTAAATGCTCCAGGGCGAATAGTCTTCAATGATTCCTTTAAAGGAGTGCTTTTACGGTCGGTATAATTACCCGTCTCGTAGTAGAAAACCAATTCTGAGAATTTGTTTTCAGCATCATGCTTGTACAATGTGCCATCAACCGCAGAAAAATGTTCAGGTTCTTCCATTCCATAGGTAAAAAATAGATTATGGGATGAAATAGCTGTTTTAGGTTTCCTGACATCACCGAACGCTTTTGCTGACGGATTAGGATCAATAAACACATCGTCTAAGTCTCTTGGAATATAGACACTGGGTGTACCCCAGTTGATCTTGCAGATACTATGGATATAAAGTTCCTTTACAGAATATCTGTTATTATCGTCATCAATCACAAAAGATGGTACGATGTAATTGGATTTGCCCTTGTTGCAATCCTCTGTGATATATAGACGAACGCTGTTATCCGAAATGATTCGGCATTGCCATTCAACACCGTTTTCTTCGTCTTTACAGTAGATTGCATTCTTTACACACCATACGTTACCCCATCGACATTCCTTGTCAGCAGGAATATAAAAATTTTCTTTTTGCATAGAGTCTATCATTTGTTATTTTTAGTTGAACGATAAATTTGATGGTGCAAAGGTAATACATGTATTTTTGAATTGCAAACTTTTTCTGTCAGTATATTTGACATTGCTGCGTCAGGAATGCCGACAACATCAACTAGTGCAGAGAATGTGGGTAACATGACTAATGAACCTGATCCTCGATCTCTCGCCTCACCTCTTCCCGCACTTTAGCCCTCACAACGCCGCTGACCTTGCGATGCCCACTCTTCGGAATCTTGTGTCCACCGAACGATGTTGACTCTTGCAACCATGCCACCTTGCTCAAACTGCATCTGGCAGAGATGAACTTCGAAGGCTTGTTCTTCAGACATTCATCCTGCCGATACTCATTACGCACCGGAAGGTCGGCCTTTGCTGCAGCAAAGACCGACCTTCCAGCGTTTTCGTATGTATTTGTTATGTAGGTTACTGCGGGACATGTTGTCTAATTGTTGTTAACACAGATTATTGTTATTCTAGACCTTTAACAAAATCATCCCATGCACTAGTCTTCCTCACTATATTCTTTGGAGTTAAACTGGTATTAGAAGAACTTGAAAGGTAGAGGACGTTTTTGTAATTTCGGAGATTAGGAATCCTCTCGATCCATTTGCTCGCATTTCTCATTAAGACTATTAATTTCCCATCATTAATAGCTTTCTCTACAAGTTGATTTGAGTATTCAAAAGAAGGTAGTTTCAGATTTGATTTCTTAATTATTTCTTGATTTTCTGAATGATATGGGAAGTACTCGATATCAAATAGTTTCCCACCAAGGTCTTTAATAATTTTTCGTAATTCTTTTGTGTGATTCTTCCAATATTTTGTGCCAGAATGGTCGTCCCAGGTATCTTCTAAAAACATAAAAACGTCAGTATCATGTGATAGAGTTTTCCGAATAGCGTCAATAAAATCCGGATCATTAACAAATCTATCGTCCTCCTTATTATATCCAGGGTTACCATTTAGCAAATAGACAGGAGCATCAGGATTGCCCATAAATACTTCTGGCCAAAGATTGAGTTTCAATTCATTGGGATATTTCTGATTGAACTTCTCGATAATATCTTTGTCACAAGCAGCTACCATCTCATTGCATGGCCAGCTGTTATTAATCCAAGGGTTTTTCATTTTTGTTAGTTTTATTATTATTTTACATACTCACCTCCCTCAACTTCTCCCAAACCTTGACCATAGCTAATGTATCCTGCAGACGACCACACTCAAACTTCTTGTTGTAGGCAGTAGTATCCACCTCTGGCAGGCAATGTCACGAGCATACTTAAGCAAGTCAGCGGGCATGTTCTTATCTGGCGTGTCGTTGCCTGTACTGCTCTTCACCTCATAGATGGCATAACCATTGCCCTGCTTATGAAGAATATCCACAGCACAATAGTTACTGCCAAATTCCTCATCGCTGAATGAGAATGAGGCTTCGCAAATGTTCACAAGCAAAGCGTTTCGCCACTTTTTTATAAAAATCCATGTAAAGTCATACAACTCCCAGAATCCGCAAGGATATCACTTGAGTAATCACACAGTTAATCATTTGTATTATTTTTATTAGAATGCTAATTTGTCACTCACCTTGCGCAATACCATCCTATTGCGATAGATACACTCGATGTAGTCAATAGTGAAGACTCCAAGGAACTTAACCTTGCTGTCACCAGTTAAGGCAGGTCTTTTGCCCTCAGCAGTGAAGATCCTATATTGCTTCTTTGGGTCAATTTGTGCAAGTGAGACTCTAAGTGAAGGTTTCTCTGAAGATTCAAGTTCCTTCCATGCTATATCTGTAGTCTCTACAAGTCTAATTTCATTGTCATCTTCCCCGCTTTTCTCAATCTCGAAGCAATCCTCACCAACATATAGCCAGTTGTTGATATCAGGAAAAGTTCCTATTGCTTGCATGGATGGACCCATCTCCCACTGATTAGGGAATCGTTTTTGAGCAGTATCTTTCCATTGTGTAACTGTACCACTGGTCAACAAGTAGTAATCAAGTCGATTTTCGCCAGATTTTGCGATCTGCTCATCAACATCATCTACAATTTCTTTATCATCAAGAAATGACATATAATTTAAGTTTTTTGTTATTGTTATAAGGAAGCTAAAGTGCCTAATATAGGATTGGAGTCAGGATCGTCATCTTCCACATAGTCTCCAAAGGTAAAGATTAATAAAAAATTAATAAATGTTTTACAATCTTACTCAAAATAGTCTAAGTAAATCTCATTACCATCATCAGCGAGACAATAGCCATACATATCACGTTCAAGCGCATAGCATTTCTCAAGGAGTTCCCACTCGTCTTCCTCTTGCGGTTCATTCAGGGAGAAGTTGAAACCACTAATGAACTCGTTCATAGCTTTCTCGTATAGGTCGGCATTCTGCTCCTTTAACCACGGGTCAAAAGTAAGATATTGTTCATCTTCCTCTATACCCTGCAGCACGCTCTCCTTAGCCTTGTTGTAAAGAGCGAGAAGAGCATCGACCTCATTTGCTGGCATTGTTGCCACTACGCTACCATCATTTCCGTTGATGACTACGACAATCTTTATTTTCTTTGTTTCCATTAGATCTAAAATTAGTTACATTGCAAAAGTACGTTTTTTTTCATAAAATTTATTGCCTTAGATATAAGCATCATATATAATTAACTATAATTAACATTCTGTCTGTTTTACTAACTACTCAGCACCCTCTTTTTATGGACTCTTTCAAGAGTTGCAATGACTTTTCATAGTTATGAGGTATTCTATCATATTCCCTTTTGCTGGTTGGATCAGTATTCGGTACTAAAGAATCACCTTCTATCGTCATCGTAATGATGTCATGAGCATACTCATTACTTCCGACCTGGTGAGAATAAATGATAGGATAATCTTCAGCATCGTATTCATCTACTTTTTACCGCTTCTATAAGGCATTCTATCAACTTCGTTGTTCGTGGAGGACACACTGGATTAATGATAGTCTCACGATAATACCAGAGAATTTCAAGACCTTTTCTCATGCAGAAGTCGTTTATAGCATCAAGAGTCATCAAGTCTTTTGGAACACCAGAGTTATTATCCTTGACAAACTGTACTGCTTCATCTTCTGTATGGAAGCGAGATTCTATCTCATCGCCAGCATCATTTATAACGGCAACGCAGAAAGGACGATTAACAATTTTACCTTCAATGTCATTAGTCCAGTCATAGACTTCATCCATCGCATGCAATTCGTAATACACTCCAGAAGGGAAGTCTGTCTTCTGCCAACGAGATGTGTCCTCTTCTTCATTGAGTTGAACAAAGAGGACAAACACAGATTCTCCTTCATTGTCAAAGACTCGTGCATCCTCACAATGGTTGAAGTCATAGTCTTCTGCTTCAAACATCATTGGTGCGAAGACATCACTCTTCAAGCCGCCTTCAAGATTAATCTTATCTGCAACTCGTTGAAGGGTTTCTTTCTCGCCTTCAATGTAGATGAAAGTCATGCAACAGTCTGCCATATTATTCTGATTCTTTCTGTCTTGCGCGGGTTTCATCAAGGGGTTCTACTGGACACTCGTCCTCAATGCCATGTTCCAACTGGTCTTTGATGGCTTTCAGCAGACTTGTGTCGCCAAGTTCTGTTTTTGTCATAATCCTTTTATTTACACCATTACTACTAGGTGATTATAGTTGCAGTGTCCATACTGGGCTGTATCCCAATCCTTACTGTCAAAGTTGTAACTTGTTCCATACTGCGAAGCAGGTACAGTAATCTTCTTCAGATTGTCACACCCTAATAGCATGGTTGCAACAGCACCGGGCAGACCTTGCCCTTCTTCCGTAAAGACTACTTCTTCCAGATCTTCACAATAAATAAACGACATCATACCAGCAAGTCTGACACCAGGTGATAAGGTTGCTTTCTTCAAGTTTGGGCAGAAAGAGAACGCTCTCTCATGAATCAAGCACTTCACTCCTTCTGCTATGGATGGTTCGAATATCTCTAAAGCAGAAAGCGTAAAAGCACGATCGTAGATACTACGCAACTGTGAAGGGAAAGAAATAGAACGGAGTGCCCAACAGTTCTCGAAAGCACTATCCCATATAGCGGTAATACCATTGTGCCACTCTACATGGCTAAGATTATGGCAGTCTTTGAAACACTCCATAGGAATCTCCGTGACAGTCTCAGGAATGGAAATGTATTGCAGATTTTCGCAATCCTTGAAAGCGTACTTCCCAATGGTGTGCACCGTTGATGGAATTGTGACCTTCCTTACATTCTTGTTTCCTTGAAAAGCACCATCACAGATAATTTCTGTTCCTTCAGCCACGATTATCTCTGGCTCGCAAGATTCCTTAACTTTCAATAGACGCTTACCGTTTAAGCAATAAATGACATTATGATGTATTGATGCTAATGCAATGTGTACTTTGTCTTCTTCTGTTATTCTTGTCTTAACCATATTTTGAAATGAAGTCTATTGGGTATTTATGAAACTTACCCGAAGATGCTAAAAATGAAAGACAATATCCAGCCAATAACGCTGAACACCAGTTTCAGGAGAGAGATTAAGAAACTACCAGCCAAAACAGCTATTACTATACCGATCAAGAACCAAAGCATATTTCTAAGAATTATGATGTTATGCCTACTTCCTTGACGAGCGTTTCAGCTTCCTCTCATCATTCTTTTCCGAATAACAGTGCAAAGATACACGTTTTTTCAGACTTATGAAGATAAAAGAGTGTCGGTAAAATCTAAATGTGGTGTCGGACTTT
>JAKSLN010000016.1 GCA_024401165.1 Bacteroidaceae bacterium | reverse complement strand
AACAGCAAAGTAATCAGTTTGTATTTCATATCTTATTTATTTACTCAAGTTTCGCAAGCTCAACTTTCGTGTTATGGGTTATAGGTTATCTCCCAATCTATCTCATGGGGATTGTCTTGCATCTTGACTACCAAGGGACAGAAGAGTCCCACAACCACCCACATCTCTGCACCTTCTTCGCTGCGGAAATGGAGTGTGGAGGCCCGGTCGCTCCATGACGGAAGGGTGTCCTCGTCAATCAATGTCCATCGGACGTCATCGTATTGCATAGTGCCCTGCAGCACGCCGTCTACGCGGCGCAGGTCTGCCAAGGCAAGATCGGATAGGAAGAGGAAAGTCTGGTCATCTGGCACCAGGATATGCTGTCCGTCGAAGGGCTGCTCATAGCACAGACGCCGGCCGTTATGGATAGAGGAACTGCGCATCGTATAGCTGCCCTTCCACCACTTGAGGTTGCGCTGGATGCGCCAGTCCACGATAGCTTGCTTGGTCTCCAGGTCGTAACGTGTGTCGAGGTAGAAGCGTCGCGTCTGGCCGTGCAAGGAGAACTTTGCCAGGAAGGTGTTGGGCTTTGCAGGTTCTGGGTCGGGCGTGTTGACGCTGTCTCTGATGCAGACGCCCTTCCACAAGGGCTCATACTTGATCCATTCTTTGGTTCCGGCCAGGGGATACATGCCTAGCAGATGGCAGGCCAGCCACGAGCTCATGGCACCTCCGTCATCGTTACCAGGGAGGCCGTTGGGCTGGTCGTTGAAGTTCTCCTCGATGATCTTGCGGACAAGGGCTGTCGACTTCTCGGGCTTGCCTACCCAGTGGTAGAGTAGGGGCGTGAGGAAGGACGGCTCGTTGGCAACGTTGTAGTAACCATGGGCGAAGAAAGTGTCCAGACGAGTCTCGAACGCCTCCTTGCCACCGCATAGTTCGATGAGGCCGGGGATGTCGTGAGGGATGCTGAAGGAGTACTCCCATGATGAGGCTTCGTACATGAAGCAGTCCCACCATTTGCAGTACCAGGGGCCTTCGTACGAGACGTCGGGCGTATAGCGGAAGGTCATCGGACGTGCCTTGCTGTGGCCGAAGGGCAGGTCGTCAAGCCAGTTGCCTTGCTCGTCGCGCGGCATGATGAAGCCACGTGCGCCATCATGCTCGTAGTCGCTGCGCCAGAGGTTCTTCCAGCGTTGGCTCTGCAGCATGTATTGCTTGTAAATGGCGTCGAGCTCGGCATCGCTCCAACGGTTGGATAGCTTGCGCTCTTTCATTATCTTGGCAGCTTCGGCAATGGCCCAGTCGCAGAAGGCGTACTCCACGGTACGGTTGCCGGCACGGGGGATGCGCTCCCCTCTATTTATATAGGGTATGTAGCCCAGGCTGTTGTACTCTGCCAGTCCACCTCGGCCTTCGGCTTCGTCGTCTTCGGGGGCAACGGTGGCATCCTTGAGCATGGCTTCAAGAGCCAGGTCGGCATCGATGTCGAGGCCGCGTGCCAGGGCGTCGCACAGAACTATCTCGGCATTGCTGCCACCTTGCGTCCTGCCGTTCGAGTTGCCGCTCCGGGCATCGGGCAGGAAGCCGTCTTTCTTGTAGATGTTGAGGAGCGACTGGGCTATGGCCGTTGCGCGTTCTGGTGCCAGGAGGCTTAGCAATGGGGTGGAGGTGCGGTAGGTATCCCATATGGCATAATAGTCGTCGTAGTCTTCCACTCGGGGAGCATGTGTGGAGCTTTCTTTCCTACCCGTAGGCTTGAGACTTTCCTCTCTGTCCGTAGGCATCAGGCACATGTGGTAGAGGGCGGTGTAGTACATGCGCTTTACGCGTTCACTTGCCTCGTTGCTGATGGGAAGGCGTGAGAGGAGTGCCTGCCACTCGCCGAGGCAATCTTGATAGGTGCCATCGAAGTCCCATCCTGGGAGGTCCATCTGGCAGTTCTGCTTGGCTTGCTCCTCGCTGATGAAGGAGATGCCTACGCGGCAAAGTAAGGTGTGTGCATCGGCTTTGTGCTGAGCAAGATAGAAATACACCGTATAGGGCTTGCCGTTGTTCCAACCGCCGCTGATGATCTGCTGACCGTGGTAGGCATAGAGGCCATCCGCTTGTTGCGTGGAGTCCATGCTTGCCCCCTCGAATTGCTGTGCTTCGCGAACCTTGGGTACAGGGTTGCGTCCTAGGAAGTGCTGCAGGTCCACCTCGACGTACGGCTTCATTCCCTCGGGGAAGGTAAAGCGGTAGAACGAAACCTTGCGCCCTGCTGTCACCTCTGCCTTGATGCCGCTTTCCTCGAAAGTGCAGGTGTACTTGCCCAATTCGATGTGTTCCGTGGCACGGTGCTGGTCTTCGCCTTTGAAGGGACGGATGAGTATGTTGCCGTACTTGGGGCCTCCTCCCGTTCCGCTGACATGCGTTTGGGAGAAGCCCGAGACCAGTGCCGGCATCGGTGCCCATCCGGCGTTGTTGCCCACACCGCAGTCTGGTCCTGGCTTGGCCATGCCGAAAGGCATGCAGGGACCGATGAACACGCGTCCCAGTCCCTCGCTTCCGATGCGTGGGTCGACATAGTCCGTAGTTTGCTGAGCAAAGGAACTGGTAATCGAAAGGCAAAGAGTGAGGAGTACGAGCCAATCGTGTAGTAGCGTGTTGTGGTAACGTGCATGCTTGTCATGATTCGTCCCTTTGTCTTCTTGTGTCAACATGTTGTTAGTCTGTCAATGATTTGCAAATTTACTAAGTTTCTTTGTAATGAGCAAGAAAAGGCATAAAAAAGGTGCGGGCACCTTGTCGATGTTCGCACCTTGTGTGTTGTACTTTGGTAATAATTTTAATGATAATTATCAATTATAATTGTCAACTATCAGTTATCAATTAACCTTCGGTTTAGTAGCCAGGGTTCTGCTTCCATCCTTCGTTTAGGTCGAGCATCTCCTTCTCCACGGGGAAGATACGGTGACGTTTGTCGAAGTTGGCATCGGGGAAGCTGGTGTAGTGGGGGAAGAACTGACCCTCGAACTCGCCAAAGCGGATGAGGTCGTTACGACGCCAGTTCTCGTCGAAGAGCTCGCGACCACGCTCGTCGAGGATGTCCTTCAGAGTGGGTTCGGCTGTGAGCAAGGGAGCCTTGGCATAGGCGCGAACCAGGTTGAACAGTTCCTTGGCACCAGTCTCACCGTTGCGAACCAATGCCTCAGCCTTGGTCAGCAAGATGTCTGCATAGCGGAAGATGGGCACGTCGTTACTCTGGTTACGGCCGTTGTTGTAGTCGTTAGGCACGATGAACCACTTGATAGAATGGTAACCCTGTTGGATGCCGTCGCCACCTACATCGATGGTGTTGTCTTGCTTGATGAGGTTTATTTTCTTGCTGAAGTTAACCTGCTTGCCCTCGTACATGAAGGGTTCGTCGGTGGGGAGCAAAGTCTTGGGGTCTCGATTGAAGACGTCACCTGCCAGCACGCTCAGGTTGCGCTGGTCGCCCTCGAGTGAGAAGAGTTCGGCAAACTCAGGAGTAACCACCATGTTGCCACCGAACGACTGTGTGAACTTCTCGCTCGATCCATAGTAGTTGGGCAGCATGTTTTTGAGCTGCTTGAAACTGCGGGGGCGTGCATACTGCATGCCCTGACGGTCGATGGCGTCGTAAGGCATGGCGTAGATGAAGTCCTTGACCTGGGGACCATTGTCGGGAGCGAACTTGAAGCGGTACTCCATAGATCCTAGGTTGAATTCCTTACACTCGATGATGTCGTCGCAGAGGGCTTTACAGTCCTCCAGCTTCTCGTTTACGGCAGTTGCTGCATCGTAGTTCTCGACAGCGTCGGCGGTGTATACGGGCCAGTTGATGTAGATCTTAGCCAGCAGAGCCTCGGCCATCCAACGGGTGGGCTTGCCATAGGTGTTGGCGTTAACATCGGTAGTCAGCTGTGGAATGACGGTGTTCAGCTCCTTCTCAAGCCACAGGGCCACGTCCTTGCGGGGTGAACGCTGTACGACCTCTCCCTCGGCGGGAATCTTGTCCAGGATGGGAGTGTCGCCGAAGCTATCCATCAATATCCATGTGAAGTAGGCACGGATGGCACGTGCGGGTGCCGTCATCTGGGGAGATGCTCCGCTGCCCAGCTCCTCCAGGATCTGGTTGGCCTTGGTGATGCCGGCGGTAACGTCAGAGTACCAGTCCAGTGTGGCATCCTCGGCGGTGTTGCAATGCAGGGCGGTGTGTGCGTAGGTACCATCGTCGTAGTATCCACCATCGAATGCCAGTGCTGTGAACTCGTCAGATGAGAGGGCCTGTGCCTCCATGTAGCGACGTCCAAGGCATCCGCTCAGGTGAAAATATACGTCGGCCATCTTAGCCTCAACGACCAGCATGGGGTCAACGCCACCTTCCTTGCTGGGGTCCTCGGTGTACTGTGAGTCAATGTTGACATCGAGGTTTGTACAGCCGGTCAGGACAAGTGCCATGAGTCCGGCGGTGATGAACAATTTATTCTTTTTCATTGTATAATTTTCAGTTTTCAATCTTCAGTTTTCAATGTTCGAGGGATGGACTTACTTGACAGTTACAATGGTGATGCGGTTTGAATGCTCGCTGTCAGCACCCTTTGCTTCTACGCGGTCAACCTTTACGCCCTTTGCTCTTAGGTAGGCGGCAACTGCATCGGCACGGCGCTGTGAAAGAGCCATGTTGTACTCCGCAGCACCCTCGGGAGAGGCATAGGCTACAACGTCGACGGTAGCACCTGCGGGGATGCCGTCCAACTCAGCAGGGTTGGCAATCTCAGACTTGTTAACCTCGAAGGTTACAACGTAGGTCTTCTGCACGAGGCTTGATGCCCCCTCCTTAACAACCTCCTTTGAAACAGGAACCTCGCGGATCACCTCGCGCTCCACAATGATTGGCTGAGCCGCCTTCTTCTTGTTGTTTGCGCCAAAGTTAATCTTCACGCCCACCATCATGGTGCGAGCATGAGGATAGCGGCTCCAGCGGTAGTCGATACCGGGATCGATGCCACCCATGTTTACTTCGGGGTCGAGACCCTTGTAACCGGTGATGGTCGCCAGATTGTTGGCTGTTCCGTACAGAGTCAGGTCGTTGATCCAACCATTAAAACAGTCGCGGAAGGTGTAGCTCAACGACAGAGTCTGAAGACGGATGTAAGTGCCCTTTTCGATCCATCTGTCCGAAGGCAGAGAACTGGTAGCATCGCCGCCTGGCATGTCGAGGAACTCCTTCATCACGTTCTTGCCGTCCGAGAACATCTGGGCGCTGGTGTAGTGAGCACGTGCACTATTGTAGACGTCGTTGCCGAATACGCCAGTGATGAAGGCGTTCAGACTCCAATTCTTGTAGGTGAGAGTGTTGTTCCAGCCTGCGTTCAACTTAGGTTGTGCGCAACCGGTGATGACGCGGTCTGTAATCTGCGGATTGTTGGTCGTCGCACCTGTGCGGTTGCCCTCAGCATCGTGCACATAATATTCAGAACGACCATTTACGATGCCTGCAAACTCATAGGTGTAGAAGGTACCGAGAGGTTCACCTTCGATGATGCGCTGAGTCCATCCACCGGCAGAAATGCCAGCCACCATGGGGTCTCCCTGGGTAAAGGTTGTGGTCTTATATACGTCGTTAGAAAGCTTGTCTACTCGATTCATGTTGTGGGAGAGATTCAGCGTGGTGTTCCAAGTGAAGTCCTTGGTCTTGATGACGTCAGCATTAATACTGAACTCAATACCGCGGTTAGTAATCTCACCTACGTTCGCGTCAATCCAACCATATGGATATACGGTGGTGCTGACAGGGTAGGTCCAGATGAGGTCCTTAGTCTTCTTGTTGTAGAATTCGATGCTGCCGTTGATGCGGCCACCCAAGAAGGCATAGTCAAGACCGATGTTCAGCATGCCGGTGCTCTCCCACTTCAGATCGGGATTGGCGTTCTTGGTAGCTCCGTAGGTGCGGTACTTGTGGCCGTCATACTCGAAGATTCCAGTAGCACCATAGGTAACACTGCTTGAATAGGGGTCGAAGCCCATGGCATTACCGCTGATACCGTAACCAGCGCGCAACTTCAGGTTTGTCAGAATCTCCTGCTCCTTCATGAAGTCCTCCTCGGTGATGTTCCAAGCTGCACTTACCGAGGGGAAGGTTCCCCAACGATTGTTCTCGCCAAATACGGATGAACCGTCGCGGCGGATGGTGGCCTGCATGTTGTAGCGGCTGTTCCATGAATAGTTGATACGACCGTAGAATGATATGTTGCGTATGTTCTCAACGAAACCGCTGCTGACGGAATTGATGCCCAGAATGTTGCTGGCGTATGAGAGGTTGTTCCATCCTAGTTTGTCGTTGTAGAACTCCTGAACGGTAACGCCGAAGCCCTCGTTGCGGTTCATCTCCTCCCACGAGTAACCTGCCATCACACCCAATTTGTTCAAGCCGAACTTGACATCCCAGTTGATGTAGGTCTCCAAACTCTGCTCCTTGCCAAAGCGGGTGCTGCGGGTTGCCTGTCCGTTCTTGTTGCCGACACCCTCCAACTGAGAGTGGCGTGTGTCGTAGGCGCTATAGTTGTTCTGGTAGTTGCTCCAACTATAGTCTGTTGTCCACGATAAGCCCTCCACGATGTTCACCTTAGCCTTGCCTGTGAATTGGTTGCGCTTCCAGATGTTCTCCGAAGTGTCCTCGTACATCAGGGCAAGAGGGTTGTAGTTCTTCGATCCCGAACCGGTGGACCAACTGCCATCATTGTTCTTGATGGGGTTGGTGGGCGAGAAGTAGTTCATCGCGTCCAGGACAGAACCACCCTCGTTGTTGTAGGGAACGCCGAAATGGCGACCGTACATCGAGTTAGAACCGATAGCCAGTTCCAGGTGATCCTTCAGAATCTTGGTGCTAACCAAAGAACGCAGGTTGAAGCGTTGCATGCCGGTCTCCTTGATTACACCCTGGCGGTCCATATAGTTTGCGCTTGCCATGTAGGTCGTTGTACCATTGCCGCCGTTGATGCCCAAATTGTGGTTGTGGCTGATGCCGGTGCGGAGCACTTCATTCTGCCAGTTGGTGTTGGCACCTCCATCCTTCAAGGAGACTCCATTCTTGCTGGCGTAGTCGCGCAGGTCCTGAGCATTGGCCATGTCGTAGGTCTTCAGCACGTTGTCAAATCCCACGTAACCATTGTAGGTCACGTTGGTGTGGTCCTTGCTTCCCTTCTTGGTGTTGATGATGATGACGCCGTTGGCAGCCTTCGAACCGTAGATGGCGGTTGCTGTAGCATCGCGCAGCACGTCAATGCTCTCGATGTCGTCGGCCGAAACCATGGAGATGTCAACGCCTGGGATGCCGTCGATGACGTAGTAGGGACTCATGGCACCGGTGCGAAGCGAACTAGCACCGCGCAGGGTGATGGTGGCACCACCATTGGGGTCGCCTGTCGAACTCACAACGAGTCCGGGCACCTTGCCCTGTAACATCTGCGCGGGGTCGGTGAAGACACCCTTGTTCAAGTCCTCTGCCTGTACGGTAGTGATGGCGCTGGTAACGTCTTTGCGGCGCATGCTGCCGTAACCCACGCTGACAACCTCATTCATCAACTTGGCGTCCTCTTCCAGGGTGACAATCATTCCGTCAAGCGCTCTAAGCTCCTGTGTGGCAAAACCAATGCAGCTGATGCGCAGCATGGCACCGTCGGCCACGTCGACGCTAAAGCCTCCGTTCATGTCGGTCGAGGCACCGGTCTGTGTGCCCTTCACCAAAATGTTGACACCTGGTATGGGCTGTCCGTCAGCGTCGACGATGCGGCCCTTTACTTTTTTCGTGTTCTGAGGAGCCAACACGGTGGTTTGGCTGCCTGCAGCTTGTGCGGGAATGGTTGGAGTTACGGTCATGGCAACCAGTCCCAACAGACAGATAAAGTTCTTTTTCATCTTTTTTGAATTGTTTTTTATCTTATTGCGTATTGATGGCGCAAATATACATCTTTTTATTTATAGTACCAAAAAAGCTTTCGATAAAAAACGAAAACTCCCAACCAAATTCCTAAAGGACTGATTGGGAGTCGCATTGCAAGATGCGAGTTAGGATTTAAAAATAATACTAGGATTCAGCGAGGTTATGCCATATGCATCCTCTTCTCTGATCCGGCACAAAGTTACGAAATAAGGGAAGAAAAAGCAAATTAATTCTCCTTTATTTTGTTTTCCTCCCACTTTATTCGTACCTTTGCTAGGTCAATGTTAAAATGAAAACTGATATGAAGAAGATATTCCTAACCTTGATGGCTCTGCTGGCCATGGTATCTTTGAGCGCAAAGAAGCATAAGGCACTAACAGACAAGAAGGCTGGTGCTTACCTTATGGTATACCACAAAGATTTTGATCACAGTCTGCACATGGCTGTCAGCTACGATGGTTACGAGTGGACTGCACTAAACAACGACGGAGCTGTCATTTGGGGTGACACGATTGCTGTACAGCATGGCATTCGCGACCCGCATATCTTTCGTGGTCCTGACGGCGGTTTCTATCTGGCTATGACCGACTTGCATCTCTTTACCCAACGCAGCAAATACGAAGGCAACAACAGGGTGCGTGCCGTGTCGGAGTACCGCGAGACGGAGTGGGATCGCGATGGCAAGGCATATGGATGGGGTAACAACAAGGGGCTTGTCCTGATGAAGAGTTTCGACCTCGTGCATTGGACACGCACCAATATCGACTTCTCCAAACTTCCTGCCTCCGAGGGTGTCAACTGGAGTGAGGTCGGTTGTGTCTGGGCTCCCGAGACAGTCTATGACGAAGAGCGCAAGCAGTTGATGGTTCACTTCACCATGCGTGAGGGTGCTGGTCGCAATCGCATCTTTTATGTTTATATGAACGATGATTTTACAGAAATGGTCAGCACGCCCAAGTTGCTCTTCGAAGCGCCCGGCCAGAAGTATGACGTCATCGATAGTGATATCATCAAAGTGGGTGACACGTATCACTTCTTTTACGTAAGTCATGAAAACACGGCACGTCCCGTTCATGCTACAAGTAAGTGCATTACGGGACCATACGAGGTAGACAATCTGTACGATGATGGTGAGAAGCAAGGACACGAGGCTCCAAACTGCTGGAAGCGTTTCCGCCAGAATAAGTACGTTTTGATGTTCGACAACTACCGTCGTAATCCGCACAACTTTGGTTTCGTGGAGACCGAGGATTTCCGCACGTTTACCCCCATTGGTTATTTCGACGCCAAGGAAAGTCCTATGGTTCGCACCAATTTCAGCGAGCAGAAGCATGGTTCTGTCATCTGGCTCACCAAGAAGGAGGCTGATCGCCTGCTTGGACGGTAAGTGAGGTTGCTAGGCGAAATTAGAACTACCGCTGCGTAAAATCTGAATTACTGCTGCGCAAAATTTGAATTACTGCAGCACAAATTTTAAAATAATGTGATGCTTCGATTTTCACGGCGTGAAGAGTCTTTATAATTTAGGCGTGTTCTGCCACGAATTACCTACCTGCTCGATTTTTCTTCCTTTAAAGGTGTCTGGTTTCCCTCCATCTGTGCTTATGCAATTCTTGATGGTTAACGTGTAACCGTTGTCGTTGTAGAAACCGTAGTTCTGTCCGTTCTTTTCTGCTTGGCAGTCGAGAAGTGTCATGTGGCCCGCATTACTATTTTGGTCAAACCCCTTCGTGGAATTGCCTTGCGCCACACAATGGGTAAGTTCCACGTCGTGCTTGGTGCCGGCGCCTCCCAGTTTAAAACCATTGCCATTTCCGTTGTTATAGAAGTGTGCAAGTGAGCAGCAAACTTCCTTCTGTTGCGCTTCCGGTTGATTCTTGTTGGGTTTTAATTTGATGACAATACCTTTGCCTGCAAACTGGTCGAGGAAGGCACGGTCGGTATGACGACGTGGATGGAGAGTGAGATCGTACTCACGGGGCCCATTGTCCCGGCATTCGCATTCAATGAACCGAGTTGTCCCACCGACACGTTGGTAGAAGTCCCAACCATCGTCCGAGTTGTTCCAGGCGCGGCAACGGATGTAAGTGTTTCCCGGTGAACCCGCATACTGCTTGTCTGCAAAACCGTCGGCATTGCCGCCCCAGTCTGCCGCTTCGAGGGAACCTGTCATGTAGTCAAAATTGTCGTGTGAGTCGCAGTCGATGATGAGGTTGTCGTACCCACCTTTTTGCTGCATGCCCGAGTCACAGTTTCCATAGATGTCAAGTTGCTCCATTCTGTTGTGAGATCCTTCGTTGAGTAACCCTTTATAACCAGCGTAGCAGATGTTCAGACGGGTTAGGTGGATGTAGTCGCCTTTGAGCGTCACCCCATTCTTAAAGTGGGGTTGGTTGCGAAAGTCGAGAACGGCGTGTCCTTCTCCTTGGCTGGTGCCGATGTACGTGGGGCAATCGTTCGTGGAACTTACGTTGATGACAAGGCCTTGGCTGAGGTAGAAAGTGTCGGGACTGAGTAGTAGCGAATCGCCGCCGTGTAGCTGGTGAACCGCTGTGTAGATGTCCATGGGATCGGTCTGATTGCCAACTGCATTAGCCCTTCCCGATGGTGCGGCGTGCCATGACCTTGCCGTGGCATTGGCAAGGCTGCAGCAGCAGAGTAGGGCGGTGAGAAACATCTTCATGTCGCAAAGATAAACAAAAAATGCCAGTCTGCCATCCATTTTGGATAATAAATACGCATTGTTTCTTTGCATTATACATTTTTTATACTATCTTTGCACGTGAAAAATCTAATCCAAAATAAATCGATGAAATTTTTAGCAACGCTGCTTTTGGCAGCTTCGACACTGTCGGCAAGTGCCCAGGTATCTTTTGGTAATGCCCATAAGTTTAACGAGGACTGGCAGTTCTCGCTGGGTGACGACAGTCTTGTCTTCAAAAAGCAGCAGAACGTGCGACGCTTGACGTTGCCGCATGACTGGAGCATCGAAGGAACGGCAAGTACGTCGTTGGCCAGTTGTCAGGGATATCTGCCTGGCGGCATCGGTTGGTATCGCAAGTCATTCACGATTAGCGACACGTACCCCCTTCACTACATCTACTTCGAGGGTGTGTACTGTCGTTCTACCGTCTATCTCAATGGCATCAAGTTGGGCCATCGCCCCAATGGCTTTGCCAGTTTCATGTACGACATGACGCCTTATCTCAAGGATGGGGAGAACGAACTGATGGTGAAGGTGGACCACAGTCAGCAAGCTGACAGCCGTTGGTATACGGGTAGCGGCATCTATCGCGACGTGTGGATGGTAGGCGCCGGCAAAACACACTTCAGTCAGTGGGGACTGGGATGGAAGGCAATGAACATCACCAAGTCGTCGGCCACGGTAGAGGTGGAGATGCAAGTGGACGGTGCCAAGGAGGCGAAGGGTAACCTGAAGTTGGTGGCTACGCTTGTAGATGCCAGTGGTAACAGGGTGGCCACGACCACACGTGCCTACAATGCCAAGGCAGACAAGCAGAATGTGCAGTTGAAGGTAAGCAAACCTCAGTTGTGGGATCTCGACACACCTTATTTATATACACTTTATACGCAGCTCCTCGAAGATGGCAAGGAGATTGACAAGGCCTCGTGTCGCGTGGGTCTGCGCACCCTGCAGTTTGATGCAAACACGGGCTTTGCCCTCAATGGCCGCAACATGAAGGTGAAGGGAGTCTGCCTGCATCACGATGCCGGAGCACTGGGCTCCGTTGTGCCCAAGGACGTGTGGCGTCGTCGTTTGGAGAACCTGAAGGAGATGGGTGCCAACGGCATCCGCATGAGTCACAATCCGCAGGCTCCCGACCTCTACGACCTATGTGACGAACTGGGTCTGCTGGTCATGGACGAGGCCAGCGACGAGTGGGAGTTCCCCAAGCGCAAGTGGGTAGAAGGCTGGAACCAGGGCAAACCTGCCTATCAGGGCACGTTCGACTTCTTTGAAGAATGGATCGACCGCGACGTGGCCGACATGGTGCGCCGCGACCGCAATCACCCTTGCGTCTTCCTTTGGAGTATCGGTAATGAGGTGGACTATCCCAACGATCCTTATTCGCATCCCGTGCTGGATGGCAACAACGCTGCCATCAATCAACCCATGTTCGGCGGCTATAAGAAGGATGCACCGAACGCCGAACGTATTGGTAAGATTGCCAAGCGACTCTCGGCCGTAGTGCGCAGCATTGATCCTTCGCGCCCAGTTACGGGTGCTCTGGCAGGTGTTGTGATGAGCAATCAGACTGAATATCCCGAGGCCATCGACGTGGTGGGCTATAACTATACGGAGAACCGCTACGACGAGGATCACCGCCTCTATCCCAATCGCATCATTTATGGCAGCGAAACGGGCGTTGGCTTTGGCAACTGGAAAGACGTGCGCGACAAGAAGCACATCTTTGGCCAGTTCATCTGGACCGGCACAGACTATCTGGGCGAGAGTGGTCGTTGGCCTTCGCGTGGACTGGGAACTGGTCTGTTAGATTTCGGCTCGTTCAAGAAACCTCGTGGCTGGTTCCGTGCTTCGCTATGGAGTGAGGCCCCCATATGCTACATCGGAACCTACAGTGTCGGGCAGCAGAACGGTCGCAGAGGTGGTCGCCAAACACCCGTCAGTGCCGAGGCGTTGGATACGTGGAACTACCGTGATGGACAGATCATTCGTGTGGTTTGCTATACCAATTCTCCCCAAGCTCGCCTTTTGCTCAACGGAAAGGAAGTGGGCGAGATAAAACCGTACGATGACTCAAACGGCATCATCTATTGGGACATTCCATTTGAGAAAGGTACGCTTACCTGCGAAGGTCTGGACAAGGATGGCAAAGCGCAAAGTCAGTATAGCATAACGACAAGTGGACGTCCCTACAAGATCGTGGCAATGGTGGACAAGGAAGAATTGACGGTTGAGGGTAGTGTTGCCCACATCACCGTGCAGGTCAAGGATGAGAACGATGTGCTCGTTCGCTTGGCAGACAACGAGATAACCTGTCGTGTGCAGGGCGGTGGTCGACTCCTTGGACTGGAGAATAGCGACAACTCTGACATGGGTAGCCATCGCGACAACCGTGAGCGTGTTCGCAACGGTCAACTTTTGGCCTACGTGCAAAGTGCGGGACGCGGCGGCGATATCCATGTCGTCTTCAGCAGTCCCCTACTCGAAGACGCAGATGTCGTCATCAAGGGGAGGAAGTGATAATCGAAGCATCGAATAATCGAGGTGCCGAAGTATCGAACTCTCGACTCCTCGAATACCCGTCTAATCGTTTAATCGTTTTTAAAAAATAACTATGCAGAGTTTTAAGTATTACGCTCCGACCTATGTGGCATTTGGTCGTGACACAGAGAACAGAGTTGCCGAACTGGTAAAGAAGTATGGTGGTACGAAGGTGCTGCTTCACTATGGTGGTCAGAGCGCCATCAAGAGCGGCTTGCTGCCTAAGGTTGAGAAGATTCTCAGCGAGGCTGGCATCGAGTACGTCAAGCTGGGTGGCGTAGTGCCCAATCCCCGCCTCTCGATGGTCCGCAAGGGCATTGAAGTCTGTAAGCAGGAAGGCGTTGACTTCCTTTTGGCCGTTGGTGGCGGCTCGGTCATCGACTCGTGCAAGGCCATCTCTTCGGGACGCTTCTACGAGGGTGACGTGTGGACGCTCTACGAACATAAGGACCACGCCACGAAGTACCTGCCCATCGGCTGCATCCTGACCATCCCTGCTGCTGGTTCGGAAACGAGCGACGGCAGCGTCATCACCAACGATGAGGTAGAAGGTTGGCTGAAGAAGGACTATTGCGTGGATGAGTTCCGCTGCAAGTTTGCAATCATGAATCCCGAACTGACCTACACGCTGCCCGCATGGCAGACCGCTTGCGGCATTACTGACATGATGATGCACACGATGGAGCGTTATTTCAGCAAGGATGATGACATGGAGATTACCGACGCTCTGGCAGAGGCTCTGCTGCGTACTTGTATGCAAGAAGGTAAGAAGGTGCTGGAGAATCCCACCGACTACAACAGCCGTGCTCAGATCATGTGGGCCGGATCGTTGGCTCACAACGACCTCACGGGTTGTGGCACCTCGGGCGACTGGGCTACACATTGCCTGGAACATGAACTATCAGGTATGTTCGACGTGAGCCATGGCGCCGGTCTTGCAGCCGTATGGGGCAGCTGGGCACGTTATACTCGTGGCGAGAACATGCCTCGCTTTGCTCGTTTTGCCAAGAACGTGATGGGTGTCGACACTGCCGGCCTGATTGATTTGGATGCTGCAGAGGCTGGCATCCAGGCTATGGAGCAGTTCTTCCGCAGCATCGGTATGCCTACCAACATACACGACCTCATTGGCAAGGAGATCAGCGACGCTGAGATTGCCGATATGGCCGATAAGTGCAGCACAGGTGATACTCACACCGTTGGTGGTTTGAAAGCACTCTGCATGGCTGATATGGTAGAGATTTACAAGATGGCACGATAAAAATTGAAAATTGAAGATTTTGTCTTTTCAGAAAATAGTCGTATCTTTGCATCTCAAAATTTAGGTGTTACGGTACGATGGAGATAAAAGAACTCGTAAATCAGTACGCAAAGCACCCCGGCGTCAAAGCGCTGGGGCGCATTTTGTGTGATGGCAAGAGTCGGCAGATATGCCTCGATGGCATGCAGGCTTCGGCTGCATCGTTGGTATTTGCCTCGCTTTGCGTGGCCAAACCTCAGTCCTTGAACGCGCCTTTTTTGTTCGTTGCCGACGACCAGGAAGAAGGGGGCTATTTGTATCACGACCTGGTGCAGATGCTGGGCGAGGAGAGCGTTCTATTCTTTCCCAGTTCCTTTCGCCGTGCCGTGCGTTATGGACAGAAGGATGCTGCCAACGAGATTTTGCGAACGGAGGTGCTGAGCCGTATTTCCAGCGGTCGGTTGCCTCTTTTTGTCGTGACATTCCCTGATGCTTTATGCGAGATGGTTGTCTCGCACGAAGAGTTGCAGGACCAGACGCAGGTGCTGCACCGAGGCGAGCGCATTGATATCACTTTCTTGCAGGATGTGTTGGTCGACTTTGGATTCCAACGCACAGACTATGTGTATGAACCTGGTCAGTTTGCCGTGCGAGGCAGCATCGTGGATATCTACAGTTTTTCTTCGGAATACCCCTATCGTGTTGACTTCTTTGGTGATGAAATAGATAGTATCCGAACCT
This sequence comes from Bacteroidaceae bacterium, assembly GCA_024401165.1. Lineage (GTDB taxonomy): Bacteria > Bacteroidota > Bacteroidia > Bacteroidales > Bacteroidaceae > Physcousia. The sequence continues at coordinate 18,063 of JAKSLN010000016.1, read as the reverse complement.
TCGAGGTGCAGACTCAACTCTCGCTCTCGAAGAAGGACGAAATCACCATCGTGCCTCAGTTGCGCCATACGCGGCAGCGCCAAGAGAGCGTGCTGGGTTTCATGCCCGAAGACACCATTCTTGTCATGCGCGATTTGAACTTTCTTTGTCAGTCGGTGGCGCACATCTATGAGGACGGATTTTCTTCGCAAGCCGTGATGGAGCAAGACGCAACGGGCGAACAGAAGGTGTGGGAGAAGTCTGAACTTTTGGTTCAGGGAGATCAGTTTGTGCGCGAAGTGAGTGGTTTTCGCCGGGTCGAGGTCCTGTCACATTCCAATTCGGAGGAAGGCATGAAGATACGCTTCAATATCAAGCCTCAGCCTATCTTTCATAAGAATTTCGACCTTGTTCACGATACTTTCCGCCGTTACACAAACGACGGTTATCGCATCTGTGTGTTGGCTGATTCGCAGAAACAGACGGAGCGCCTGAAGAACATCTTTGAGGATCAGGGCCGCGCAGTTCCCTTTATTCCCGTTCAGTATACGTTGCATGCCGGTTTTATTGATGCAGATTTGAAACTATGCATCTTCACAGACCATCAGATCTTTGATCGTTTTCACAAGTACAATCTCCGCAGCGAGAAGGCGCGCTCTGCTAAAATGGCGTTGACGCTGAAAGAGTTGCAACAATTCGAATTGGGCGACTATGTGGTGCATGTAGACCATGGCGTGGGCCGTTTTGCAGGTTTGCGACGCATGAACCAAGGGGGCGGCGTGCAGGAGGTTATTCAGATTGACTATGCTGGCAGCGGCAGCATCTACGTCAGCATCCATTCTTTACATAAGGTAAGCAAATACAAGGGCAAGGAGGGCGAACCGCCCAAGATTAGCAAGTTGGGGTCGGGGGCATGGGAGCGCATGAAGGAGCGCACCAAGACGAAAATCAAGGACATTGCCCGCGATCTCATCCGGCTTTACGCAAAACGTCGCGAGGACAAGGGATTTGCATTCTCTCCCGACAGCTATTTGCAACATGAACTGGAGGCATCATTTCTCTATGAAGATACACCCGACCAGAGCCGTGCAACACTTGATGTGAAGACGGACATGGAGAAAAACCGCCCCATGGACCGCCTTGTGTGTGGTGATGTTGGTTTTGGTAAGACGGAAGTTGCCATACGTGCCGCCTTCAAGGCTTGTGCAGACGATAAGCAGGTTGCCGTTCTTGTGCCAACCACAGTGTTGGCCTATCAGCATTATCACACGTTCATGGGACGCTTGAAGGAATTTCCCGTAAAGATTGAATACTTGAGTCGCGCCCGCACAGCTGCCCAGACCAAAGAAGTTTTGGCAGGTCTGGCTGATGGCAGCGTGGACATCGTCATTGGTACACACAAGCTGTTGGGTATGAAGGTCAAGTTCAAGGATTTGGGGCTGCTCATCATCGACGAGGAACAGAAGTTTGGCGTTAGTACGAAGGAGAAGTTGCGACAGATGAAGACGAGTGTTGATACGCTGACATTGACCGCAACGCCCATTCCGCGCACCTTGCAGTTCAGTTTGATGGGTGCCCGCGACCTAAGTGTCATTCAGACGCCTCCACCCAACCGCTATCCCATTCAGACCGAGTTGCATACCTTCTCTGCTGACGTCATTGCCGATGCCATCAACTTCGAGATGAGCCGCAATGGCCAGGTGTACATCGTTACCGACCGTATTTCGTCATTGCCAGACTTGGTGGCAGTTGTCAACAAGCATGTTCCGGATGCCCGTGTTTGTGTGGGGCATGGCCGTATGCCGAGTGATGAGTTAGAGAAAGTCATCGTCGACTTTGCCAACTACGACTATGACGTGCTTATCTCGACAACCATCATCGAGAATGGAATCGACATTCCCAATGCCAACACCATCATTATCAATCATGCTCATAACTTTGGACTAAGCGATTTGCATCAGATGCGAGGCCGTGTTGGTCGTAGCAACAAGAAGGCATTCTGCTATCTGCTGGCACCGCCTTTGAGCGGACTTCCTCAGGAGTCACGTCGCCGATTGCAGGCTGTGGAGAATTTTTCAGATTTGGGCAGTGGAATTCACCTTGCCATGCAGGACCTCGATATTCGTGGAGCTGGCAATTTGCTGGGTGCCGAGCAGAGCGGATTCATTAGCGACTTGGGGTACGAGACTTATCACAAGATATTGAACGAGGCCGTGAAAGAGTTACGAAACGACGAGTTCCAGGAACTCTTTGAAGACCAGATGAAGCGAGGAGAAGAACTGAGCGGAACTGAGTTTGTTGACGAATGTCAGTTGGAGAGCGATCTTCCAGCCTTTTTCAGTGAAGAATATGTGCCAACTAGCACTGAACGCATGTTACTGTATCGTGAACTGGATGGTCTGGAGACTGACGAGCAGATAGAACAGTTCCACAAGCGCATGTTGGATCGTTTCGGTCCTGTTCCGGAGGAAGGGGAGGAACTAATCCGTGTGGTAAAGCTTCGCCGGCTTGGTCGTTATTTCGGTGCTGAACGCATTGTTTTGAAAAACAGTAGAATGCGTCTTTTCTTTGTTAGTAATCAAGATAGTCCGTTCTATCAAGGCGATGTCTTTGGAAGAATGATCAGCTTTACCTTTTCGCATGGTCATCAGTGTGGAATGGAAGCCTACAATGGCAACCAGTGCTTCTATGCACGTGACATCAAGAGCGTGAGGGAAGCCATTGAATTGCTTGAACAAGTCTGAGGCAGCGAGGCGCGACTGCGTAGGTTCTTCGATTTATTTGATACATGATTTGCAAAATAATTTTGAAATGTGAACCTCGGATTATGAATTATTTTGTAACTTTGCAACCTAAACGTACGTTGGTGTGTGCGTAAAAGTTTTGAAACTCTTTCTGTAGAATGAAAACAAGCGAGATAGAACAGATAAAACTCAAGTACCAGATTGTGGGTGCCGACGAGAAGCTGAACCAAGCCATCGACACGGCCCTGCAGGTATCGCCTACAGATCTCTCCGTCCTTATCGAGGGTGAGAGCGGTGTTGGTAAGGAGGTTCTGCCTCGTATTATCCACGATCATTCGCCCCGTCGCAACAAGCGTTATTTTGCTATCAACTGCGGCAGCATACCGGAAGGGACGATAGACAGTGAACTCTTCGGTCATGAACGCGGTGCCTTTACCGGCGCTGTAGCAGAGCACGATGGTTACTTTGCAGCAGCAGATGGCGGAACGCTTTTCCTAGATGAGGTGGGGGAACTACCCCTCTCAACGCAAGCCCGTTTGTTGCGCGTTCTCGAATCGGGTGAATACATCCGTGTTGGCAGCAACACGCCACGTAAGACCAACGTGCGTATTGTGGCGGCTACGAATGTCAAAATGCAGAGGGCTATTCGCGAAGGTCGTTTCCGCGAGGACCTCTATTATCGACTTTGCACTATTAGCGTCAAACTGCCTCCTCTACGCGAGCGACATTCCGACGTCGTCCGTCTTTTCAAGAAGTTTGCTCTTGATACGGCGGCAAAATACAACATTCCCGTTCCCATCCGTCTCAACGAACAGGCTGAGCAGGTGGTTATGTCATACAAGTGGCCCGGCAACATCCGTCAGCTTCGCAACGTAGTGGAGCAGATGAGCATACTCTGCCGCGACGAACGTATTGTCACCCCCGAGGTACTTGCTCAGTATGGCATCGTTCCGAATGGAAGCAGTACCGAAATGGCTACGGTTGGTTTGAGCGAGGAACCACTTCACGATTATAATAAAGAACGTACCATCATCTTTGCCTTGCTCAATCAGTTGGCCCAGGACGTCAAGGCGCTCAAAGAAGGGACGAATCTCCATACCTCAGATACGCCGCTCCTGGGTGGTAATCTGCTTGGCGTGCCTTCCGTCCTGACAACTCCTGCTACCACGAATGGCACGGGTGAGACCGTTTACGCGCCAGTCCTCGATGAAGCGCAAGTTGTTAATTTCAGGACAGAGCATCCCGTTTTTGCCCCCACTCGTCCGTCTTCCAATCATTTTGAACCTTCTTACGAAGTGGATGATTTTGATGAATTCGACGAAGCCGAGGATCTCCGTCTCGACAAGTTGGAACGTCAGGCCATTGAGAAAGCCTTGAAGCGAACGCATAATCGCCGTAAGGTAGCTGCCGAGCAACTAGGTATCAGTGAACGAACTCTATATAGAAAAATTAAGGATTATGGTCTCGACGATTAGGAAGCATCGCGCGCTTATTACCTCTCTTTTTTCGATAGTACTCATTGTACTGTCGGCTTGTAAGGTTTCGTATAAGTTCAATAGCGCCAGTATTGATTACACTAAGATCAAGACCATTCAGATTGATAACTTTCCCATTCGCAGTTCTTATGTGTGGGCTCCCATGCAGAGCATCTTCCAAAATAGGTTGAATGATATCTTTGCCTCACGTACTAAACTTAAATTGGTGAACCGTAACGGCGACCTTCGTTTGGCAGGCGAGATTACTGGCTTTGACCAGTTTAATAAGGGGATTGCCGCCGACGGATACAGCTCACAGGTGCAGTTGAAAATGACGGTCAATGTGCGCTATACCAATACCGTCAAGTCGAACGAGAGTTTTGAAAGGCAGTTCTCCGCTACCGCCGATTACGACGCTACGCAGCAGTTGACCGCCGTTCAGGAAGAGCTCGTAACACAAATGGTGAAGGACATAACCGATCAGATTTTCAATTCAACCGTAGCCAACTGGTAACCACGAAAACACACAACCCCATGCAACAGTACATAAGCAATTTGCACAACGGATGTATGTCAGTTAATGAGTTGGACATTCCTCAGTTACGATCTCTTGTTGAGGAGTACCCCTATTATCATCAGGCACGCCTTATGTTGCTCCGCATGCTTTTTCTGCAGCGTGATCCTGCCTTCAATGATGAATTGCGTCGGTCTGCTTTGTTTGTTCCTTCGCGTGAAACCATCTTCGACTTTGTTGAAGGTGAAAAGATGAAACCCAAGGTTCCTGCCGAGTCCACTTTCTTTGGTGCGACGCAGTCCCGCAAGGAAAACGAGTCCTTGAATGAGGTTGGTAATCGCGTTGAACTGCTTATTGACTCGTTTCTCAGCAGTAATACGCCCGCTCAGAAATCTATCGAGAGTGCTCCCATCCGCCGTGGAAGAGTCGATGCTACCGTTGACTACATCTCTTATATGTTGGCCGAGGAAGAAGAGAACGCTAGAAATGTTTCTGAGGAAATCCTCCCCCAAACAACTCTGCCTGTGTCAGAAAGTGAGGCTTTGATTGACAATTTTATTCAAAATGCTGGCGAACGCCGCATTCGTTTGCAGGATAAGGCAGACAACGAATTGCAAAAACCTGTCCTTGATGTCGGAGAATCATCGAATACGGACACTTTTACGGAGACTTTAGCCCGAATTTATATTAAACAAGGCAAATTTGAGCAAGCAATTGAAATTATTCGTCGACTTTCCTTGAAAAATCCGAAAAAAAATCGTTACTTTGCAGATCAAATACGTTTCCTTGAGAAATTAATAGCTAATCAGAATGTCCTGAAGCGCTAAAATGTATGGATTTCTTACGGGAAATAGGATTGCAAGTAAAAAGTGGAAATAAATAAAAACAAATAAAAATTTAAAACAATGTTGTACACTGTAATTGTAATTTTGATTGTTATCGCAGCCATTCTGATGTGCGCAATCGTCTTTGTACAGGAGTCAAAGGGTGGTGGTCTAGCCAGCGGTTTTGCAGAGAACAACTCTCTGTTGGGTGTTCGCAAGACAACTGACTTCATCGAGAAGGCAACCTGGACTCTCGCTGGTGCTATGGTAGTGCTGAGCGTTATCACTGTTTTCGTTCTTCCCAAAGCAAGCGAAAACGCTGGTTCTGTAATGGAGAACCAGTCAGCTGTTGAGCAGGCTGTTAATCCTAACAACATGCCTGGCGTTCCTCAGACTTCAGCAACTCAGGATGCAACTCCTGCAGAAGAGTCTGCTGCAACTGAGGTGCCTGCTGCTGAAGAACCTGCAGCTGAGGAGGCTCAGTAAACTTGCGATAGTAAGTTAAGTTCTAGTTACGTGGATTTCACAATTCTTTCCCTTTGAAGGATGGCTGTGAGATCCGCGTAACTTTTTTGTCACGTTTTCATGGCAAAAAACTCCATTCAATTTGAGGTTGAATGGAGTTTTTCTGTTATAATTTGGCCAGAACTGCTTTTGCGTTCTGAAAGGGACTTTTTTAGATCAGTGTCATGCCTGCTTCACTGCACTCTTGACGCATGGAGTCGGGCCAGATGCTACTCTGGGTCTCGCCGATGTGCGCCTTGTGGAGAAGTACCATGCACAAACGACTCTGACCAATACCTCCACCAATGGAAAGGGGCAACTGGTCGTTGAGCAGACGGTTGTGGAAATAAAGGCTCTTGCGCTCCTCCTTGCCTTGGATTTCCAACTGACGGAGTAGGGCTGCCTTATCAACACGAATGCCCATTGACGAGAGTTCGATGGCACGTCCAAGTACGGGATACCAGATGAGCAGGTCGCCGTTCAGTCCCTTGAATCCGTCCTCGTTCTCTGTCGACCAGTCATCATAGTCGGGGGCACGAAGGTCATGCTCAACGCCGTCGCTCAGTTTGCCACCGATACCCATGATGAACACGGCACCATATTTCTTGCAAATGGCGTCCTCGCGTTCCTTGGGAGTCATTTCGGGGTACATCTTTACCAGCTCCTCTGAATGGATGAAGAAGACGTCCTCTGGTAGGAAATGCTTCAGTTTGGGGTATGTCTCACAGATGTGAAACTCAGTACGCAGGATGGCACTATAGATTTTGTTGACAATCTTCTTGAGGAATGCAATGTTTCGCTGCTCGGCAGTCATAGTGCGCTCCCAGTCCCACTGGTCAACGTAGAGCGAATGGATATTGTCTAGTTCCTCGTCGGCGCGGATGGCGTTCATGTCAGTTACGATGCCGAATCCAGATTCTACCTCGTACTCAGCCAAAGTCAGGCGCTTCCATTTTGCCAGAGAGTGAACCACCTCAGCAGTTGCCTCGTTCATGTCCTTGATGGGGAATGCCACAGGGCGCTCAATTCCGTTCAGGTCGTCATTGATACCCAGACCGCGCAAAACGAAGAGGGGTGCAGTCACACGACGCAGGCGGAGTTCCGTACTCAGGCTTGACAGAAAAAAGTCTTTGATATTCTTGATGGCCAGTTCTGTCTCCTTCAGATTCAGCACAGCCTTGTAGCCATTTGGCTTTAAAAGTTTGCTCATTTCTTTCTTTGTTTACAAATTGCGGTACAAAGTTACGATTTTGCATACAATTTTCCAAATAATCCGTCTCTTTTCTTTTCAAAACGTCAACAAATGGTACGAAGAAGGTAGACTTTTTAGTTTTTTATGTTTTGGGTGATATAAGGTTGTCGGACTGAATGCTATCTGGCTTTTTAAACATTATGTCGTATTGTACAAGGCTATAAAGTTTAGCGACTATATTATATAAGGAGTGTAGTAGGAGAACTGTCCTCTTAGAGCTTTTCTCAAAGTCCTCCTCCGTTCCTATCCTTCTTTCTTCAAATCCATAAAACCATGAATCCTCAAACCTTATCCCTTTTCTTGAAGTTTTTCTCCCATTGTTTTGCTGGTTCAATCGAAATTGTGTACTTTTGTGCTGTAAACTTATCACTATGACCTATTCCAAATGGGTGGCATGCTGGGGCAATGCCACATCTATCACAGATCGTCGCGAAGCAACCTTTGCAAAGAATCTTACGCTTCGCTATCCCGTTCGCATCGTCTTTTCGGGTAGTCATCTGCGTCTCCGCTTCTCAAATCTGACGGGAACTGAGGATGTACACGTCAGCAAAGCATCTGTGCGACGTGGCAAAGACTCCTCGACGTCTCTTTGTGTAATTACCTTTGACGGTGCTCGCGACGTTGTCATCCCTCCTGGAAGCGAAGTGGAGAGCGACGCCATTGCCTTTTCTGTTGATGCTGGCGAACAGTTGTTTGTTAGTATGTATTTTGCAGATTTTACTCAACTAAATGCTGGTACACTTATCACAGGTCCTTTGTCGAAGGGACAGTATAGCTATGGTGATTTTGCCGACGAGGAGACGTTACCGCTCAACCTCACGCGCAATACCAATTGGTTCTATTTCCTGAACACGATAGATATCCTCACAGAGGAGAAAAATCATGCTGTTGTGTGCTACGGTGACAGCATTACGGCACAGAGTTGGCCAGACTACTTGGCCATTCGACTCTGGGAAGAGGGTAGACACGACGTGGCCGTCATTCGTCGGGCTGTCAGTGGCACACGTATCCTGCGTCAATACGACTGCATTACCTATCAAGCCTATGGATTGAAAGGATCCACGCGCTTTCCGATCGAGCTCAACGTTGCGGGTGCCTCGTCCGTCATTATTCAGCATGGCATCAATGATATCATCCATCCTGTAGGTGTAGAGGTCAATCCCTTCCGTCCTTGGAGCGACATGCCAACGCTGAAAGAAATGCAGACTGGCATAGAGGATCTCTACGTAAAGCACGCACGCGCATTGGGCCTCAAAGTCTGGTGCGGAACGCTGCTTCCCATCTACGGGTGGCGTACCTTCAGCAAAGAACGTGAACAGATGCGCTCTGCTTTCAACGACTGGTTGCGGCAGTCACCCCTCTTCGATGGTTGCGTCGATTTCGACAAGGCTGTTCGCCATCCCGAACAGCCCGCCGCCTTCGCCCCTGGGTTCGATTCTGGCGACCATCTTCATCCCAGTGAGGCTGCCTACAAGACCATGGCCGACGTCGTGCCTGATGCTGTTTTCATACTTTAATTTTCAAATTAATAAATACAAAATAATCAACCATGCCAAAGATTAAGATTTCAACTACACTCGGCGACATCATCGTGCGCCTCTATGACGAGACACCTCTTCACCGCGATAACTTCCTCAAACTTGCCAAGGAAGGATACTTTGACGGAACATTGTTCCACAGAGTAATAAAAGACTTCATGATTCAAGGTGGCGATCCTGATAGCAAGGGCGCGCCTGCCGGCAAGATGCTGGGGCAAGGTGGACCGGACTATACGATACCGGCAGAGTTTGTCTACCCACAGTTGTTTCACAAGCGTGGTGCGCTGAGTGCAGCTCGCCTGGGCGACGAGATGAATCCTGAGCGTGAGAGTAGCGGCAGCCAGTTCTACATTGTGTGGGGCAAAGTGTACAAGCCTCAGGAACTGAAGCAGATGGAGAAGCAGATGGCGATGCAGCAGGAGCAGACCATCTTCAACCAACTGGTGGGCGAGCACCGAAAGGAGATAATGGAGATGCGTCGTAACCGCGACCGTGCTGGTTTGCAAGCCCTACAGGAGGAACTGGAAGCCGAGACGCACGCCAAGAGCATGGAGATGGGCAAGCCTGCCTTCACGCCCGAGCAGACGGAGGCTTACACGACCGTGGGCGGCACGCCCTTCCTGGACAACCAGTATACGGTCTTCGGTGAGGTGGAAAGCGGCCTTGAAGTCGTAGAGAAGATTCAGAATTGCCAGACTGATCGTGGCGACCGCCCCAAAGAGGATATTGCCATGCAAGTCGCTCTCATCGACTGACGTTGTACCTCATTGCTCAAACGAAACGGCTACCCTATCTTTGGGGTACGATAAGGGAAGCGTTATGATAAGATGGATGTTGAGTGATGAAAGGCATTGTTGACATTTCCTTCTTTTTAATATCTAAAAATGTGTAAGTATGAAGTATAGGAGTTTTTGTGTTGTGCTTGCAACCTTGGTGGTGACAGCATGTGCCCAAAAGAAGGGGACGGAGGAAACTTCGTTTTCCCAAAGTCTGACAGACGTGGAGTCGACGTCTTCGACAGTGAGAGACGATGCAAAAGAAGTAGCGAAATGGGTGGCTGACAGCCTGGAGAAAGCAACCTTCCAGACGCCAGACCTGACGTTCTATAACCTTCGTGGACCGGTAAAGGCTATGCACAGAAACGACCATACGATATACTTCTCGGAGGATGGTGTCCTGACGAGGATTGATGACTATAACCCGTTTGAGGGGGCCGCCTACGATGGCGGCTCCTATAATCCGCAGTCGTATTTGACGCGCGACAGCGAGGGCCGCATTTCTGCCGAGGAGGGTTGGGAGTGGGTCACGGAATATACCTGGAAAGATGGTCATGTGGTGGCCGAAGAAGGCCAGGCGGAGTCGTCGTTCTGGAAGTATAAGTACACGTTGGATGAGCACGGCGACGTGGTGCGGATGGCGGGTACGGAGGGAGACCTTGCTGACGAGACAGAGGAACCTGCCTTGCATCAATGGAAATACACGAAGCGTGATCGCTATGACAACTGGGTAAAGGCTGAACAACTTAACGCGGATGGGGAGAAGCTAGTTGACGAGGAGCGCTCGATCTACTACTATCCGTTGGAGCGCCGCCCCTCGAAAACAACCTTCAACATCGATCCAGCAGAACGTAATTATATACTGAAGGGTAAGCTGGGCGGTGACAAGGATGCTGTGATGTGCATTGCCCAAAAGGATGGGTATTACAAAATAAAGAGTGGAAAGCGCCTGCTTCGTTTTGGTTTTTATGACGCAGAGACCGGCGACATGGAACTTTATGCCTACCTGCCGGGGCAGCAGTTGAAAGTTGGCATCTTCTTCGGACGTGTGAAGGATTGCGTCTACAAGGGCGTTTTCCTAAACGTGCAGTCGTACGGAAAGGTGGACTTTGAACTTAGAATTGAAGACTAAATCTTCTAGTTTACTTTGAATCGTAGCGCCTCAGAGTCGAAGGCGACGTGGGGGCTGTGGAAGAACCGGGCAAGGACGCCGCTGTCGGCAAGCTGACGTGGCGTCCCTATCTGCATCTCCTCGTCCTTGGCCATGAGCCAGAGAGTGTCAGCTGTCTGAAGGGCGAGATCGAGATCGTGGGTGGAGATGAGGATTGCCTTTTGCTGCTCATGGGCTAAACGGGAGAGAAGGAGCATGGTGTCGACCTTGGACGGAAAGTCAAGGAAGGCTGTCGGTTCGTCGAGGAGGATGATGGGGGTCTGCTGAGCGAGAGCCTTGGCAATCATGACTTTCTGGCGCTCTCCATCGCTGAGGGTACCGCTCTGCCGCTTGACGAGAGCCTGAATGCCGCATTGTTCGATGGCTTGGTCGATGTGCTGGTTGTCCTTGGAAGTAAGGGTCCCCCAGAAGTTCGTGTAGGGTGAGCGTCCGGTGGCAACGAGTTCGCGAACGGTCATGCCTTGCACGTCGATGCGGTCGGTGAGGACAACGCCAATTAGGCGACTGAGTTCCTGGGCGCTGAGAGTGTCGATGGATTTGCCGTCGAGTAGCATGTTGCCGTCGAGGGGGCGCTGGAAAGCGCTGAGGGTTCGAAGGAGGGTGCTCTTGCCAGCCCCGTTGGGACCTAACAGACACGTCATTTTGCCGGCCTCTAATTGGGTGTTGATTCCGTGGGCAACCACGGTTTTGCCGTAGCCTATGGAGAGGTTATTTAGTTCGTAGTTCATTGGGCGTTTGGGTGACTGGTCGTTTAGTTGACTAGTCGTTTAGTCGTTTGGTTGACTGGTCGTTTAGTCGTTTTGAGGAGGGGTACTTTACTCATTCTTTGAGCAGTAACGGTAACCGAGTTTGCGGTAGAGTTGCTGGAGGCGGGTGAGGCGTGCTTTGAAAGCAGTGTAGTCCTTGGCGTCGGGGAGGAGCCACTGCACTTCGCTCATGGCGGCGAGGCGAGGGAGCAGCATGTACTCGACGTGGTCGGGACTGAGTACATACTCGGTCCAGAGGTTGCACTGGGGCCCCCAGATGTACTTTTGCTCTTCTGGGGTGAGACCATCAGGCATGGGCTCCATGCTGTAGACCTTGCTGAGTGGCAGGTAACCGCCGATGGCAAGTGGCTGGGTCTGCGTCTCACCCTTGAGCTGGTAGTAGTCGATGTAGCAATGGCTGGTGGGGGTCATGATGACGGGATGATGCTGGCGAGCTGCCTCGATGCCACCCTCGTAACCTCGCCACGACATGACGACAGCGTTCTCGGAAAGACCGCCTTCGAGGGTCTCATCCCATCCGATGAGAGTGCGTCCGCGTTGAGTTAAGAACTTGTCCAGTTCCTTATTGATATAGGTTTGCAATTCGGCCTCCTTCTTCAGCCCTAGTTCCTTCATCTTGGCCTGGCACTTGGGACAGTTCTTCCAGCGTACGCGGGGACTCTCGTCGCCGCCGATGTGGATGTACTGGCTGGGAAAGACATCGCATAGCTCGCCCAAAACGGTCTTAAGAAACTCGAGAGTCTGAGGATTGCCGGCACAAAGTACGTCGTCGGCCACGCCCCAGATGGGGAGCACGTCGTAAGGGCCACCAGTACAGCCCAACTCGGGATGCACATGGAGGGCGGCAACCATGTGTCCTGGCAGGTCGATTTCGGGGATGATGTTGATGTAGCGGTCGGCGGCGTAGCGGATGATGTCACGTATCTCTGCCTGGGTATAGTAGCAGAGGAGTCCGTAAGGCGTGTTGTCGAACAGGTAAGCATCCTGGCTGTAGCAATTGTGGCCGATGACAGTCTTCTTGCGCTGGCAGGCCTCTTTGGCCATCTCGGGCATGGACTTCACTTCGAAGCGCCATCCCTGGTCGTCGGTTATGTGCCAGTGGAACTGGTTGACGCCGTGGAGGGCGAGGATGTCGATGTGACGTTTGATGTAGTCGACGGGGAAGAAGTGGCGAGCGCAGTCGAGCATCTGACCGCGGTAGGAGAAACGGGCTGCGTCGCTGACAGTGCCGAGAGGGAACTGCACAGCAGTGGTGTTGCCGAGGGGCATGGCTTTGCGTAGCGTCTGTACTGCACGGAAGATACCCTCGCCGCTGGTGGCGCTGACGGTGATTCCCTTGGGATTGATTTGTATGGCGTAAGCAGCGTGTCCTTCGGGAAGGATGGCGGCAGCCTTCTTTTTGGCGTTGTTGCTGAGGGTAAGTGTGATGGCAGCCTTCTTTTCGTTAGGCAGAGTCTGGAGCTTCAGACCGGAGGTCTGTTCCACGTATTCCTTGAGGAAGTCCGCATTACGTGCCATCTCGACGTCGCCTGCAGGATAACTGACGATGTCGCCGTCCTTGAGCATAAAGCAGTTGACTGTGTCTTTGATTTCAATGCAGCGGGGTAGGGGAACTACGTTGAAATCAACTCTTTGTGCGAGGGTTCCTAATGTGAGGCATAGGAGGGTGAGCAAAAGTGCTGTCTTTTTCATGATTGAGTATGTTGTGGTTTGACGCTACAAATTTACACTTTTTTCTGTGAAATTCAGCATGTCCATTAACAAAAATGTGTTATGGGGACTTTTTTTCATGTAATAGAGTTAGTATCTAATTTCGAAGAACAACTCGCCGTTGATGCCAGCCATGGGGTGGGAGAGGACGGTGACGTAGTGGTTGTTGAGGAGGTTGTTTACTACGGCCTTGGCAGAAAGGCGCAGGCGTCGCAACTGGAAGTTTCGTTCAAGTGAAGCGTTGCTCATGTAGTAGGGCTTCAGTTCACCGGTAATGTGCTCCACCTCGTTACTCGTGGTCGTGTAGCGACGCCCGTAGTGAATCCACTGGTAGGTAAGGGTCCATTGGCGCCATTGGAGGCGTGCGTTGGCGTTGGCAGAGACGAGGGGTACGTAGCAGAGCTGCTTGCCGTAGGAGGCATCATTTGTGTTGACCTGCTCGCCGCGGTTGATGGAGGGTGTGTAGGCGTAGTTGGCACTGAGGGTGAGGTGCCAGTCGGGCGAGATGGTTATGTGAGATTCAGCGTGTGCCTCGACGCCGTAGTTGTGGACTTTTTTGACATTGGAGGGCATCCAGTATCCCTTTTGATTAGGCGTCCAGAGTATCCAGTCGCTGATGTGTGAGTCGAAGGCTGTGATGCTGCCTTGTATGCTATGCCTCTTCTTCTTGACATTCAGTTCGATGCCGCCGTCGTAGGTGAAACCTCGTTCGGGTTGGAGAGAAGGATTTCCCCCAGGTTGGAAGTAAAGGTCGTCCATGGAAGGATATCGGTAGTTGCGGGCAACGGAGCCCTTCAGTACCAAGTTCCAGGGGCGGTATAAGACCACGTCGGCAAAGATGGCGGGGATGAGGGGTACGAAACGCTGGCCGTAGACCTCCTCGCGTGCCACGATGTTGAAGGTGAGCGGGTTGAGGGGGCGCCACTTGGCAGAGAGCGCAAGACTTTCTTCTGCACGTCCCAAGTTGTAGTTGTCGCCGATGTGGAAGGGGCTACGGTCCCAGCTACGCACGTGGTTGTAGTAACCCGACGCGCTGGCGCAGAACTGAAGGCGCTGGGAGGGGAAACAGTCGAAATTTGCCTGCAAATAGGCCGTCTGCGTGTAGCTCCGGCTGTGTGTTATTTCGTTGCTTATCTGCTCGCGTTGAGTGAAATAGTTGTAGTCGATGTCTTGGTAGAGGTAGCCTCCCTTGACGTCGAGCATCCAGGTGGAGCGGGTGTGGCGCCAGGAAAGTACACTGCGGACGTTTTGCTGCCGGTGTTCGTTTGTGAAGTCGCTATTATCTTTATAATCGACGGAAAGGAAGGGAAGTCCGCGCAGGCTGTATCCGTACCAGACGGTGGCACCGAGGCGGTTGCCCTTGCCGTCGCGGTAGACCACGTCCTGCATGGCATTGACGTCGTCGAAGTAGCCGCTTTGGTTGCGCTCTGTAGGATGGTAACTTTTAACGATGGAACCGCTTTCGTCGCGCACGTCGACCTTCTTGTCGTAGTTTGTGTAGGAGAAGTCGTTCTTGCTATGCCCGTAGGACAAGCGCGTGCTGCTGCTCCAGCGCTCGTTGCTGAAGGTGAACTTAAGAAACTCGTCGAAGGTGCCGTAGGAACCGACGCCCTGAGTGAACTGCGCACCGAAACCGCGCCCCCACTCAGGTTGCGTGGTGAGTTCGATGGCGCCGCCTAGTCCACCCCCGGTGAGGTTGATGCTTGAGGCTCCATGTAGCAATGTGGCCTGGTCTACAAAGTGCCCAGGAATGTAGGAGAAGTCGACGGTGCCTAACATGGGGGAGTTGATCTTCATGCCATTCCATGTCACCTGTGTGTGGCTGGGACTGGTGCCGCGAAACTCGGCTGTACTTTCCGTCGCCCTTCCGTAACTTTTTATAAATAAGGTGGTGTTTCCCTGCAGAATGTCGGCCATGGAGTAAGCCAGATTCTGGTGGAGTACAGTAGTGTCGAGCACGGTTTGTTCGAGTCCGGTGTCCTTCATGCGGCGGGAAGCGGCAATCTCCACTTCCTTCAGCACGCGGTCCTGCGCCCGAAGTCCGAGCGAGAGGACGAAGGTCAGGAACATCAGTACTCCCTGTCTCATGTCTTTCCTATCGTTTTATTCGCCAGATGCCGTGTACCTCAGTACTGATCTCACCCAGATTGGGAGACCAGCCCGTCTGACCCGTCTGCACTTTGACAAAGTGGATGCAAGGCAGGTTGGCGGACGAACCATCGGCTTTGACGGCGTTGGAAATCTTGAAGTAAGTCAGCATGCCGGAAGCGTTGACGGCAGGATTGCGGAAGTAGTCGCTACCGTCGTTGTCTGCATATCCCCAGGCGAAGGGTGGTTCGAATGTGTAACCGTCCTCATAGGTGTGAGTATCCTTGAGACGCGAACCGTAGTAGGTGTGGTACTCCTCACCCTGCTCGTTCTGCTCGGTCGGAACCCAGTCTTGCCAATAGGAGGGATGCTCGTTCCAGGCTGCCATGTAAGGGATGATTCCTTCGCCACCCTGGTTGTCGGTCCAGTGTATGTCGCTTCCGGGGGTGGTTGGCTTATAGTAAGTTATGGCGTATCCTAGGGTTTCGTTGTCGGTGCCGTATTCGCTGCCAGCCAACTCGTACCAAGGGTCGTTGGGCAGTCCGTCGTTGTTCTCATCCATGCTGACCCACACGATGCCGGGTTCTGACTGGTAACTATAGGGATTGCCCTTCATGGCCAGCTCGTAGTCACCGTTGGTGTTTTGGACGGGTTCGCTGAATCCCGCCACGACGTAGCCACCCTGTCCACCCAAACTGACCATCCACTGGTTCTGCCAATGGCGCATGACCTCTTGGCACGCCTCCTGCATGGTAGCGCCATCGTGGATGAAGTCGCCCACCACGGAGTATCCGTTCACTTGGTGTCCGGGAGCAGGCATGTACTCAAAAACGGTGTCGACGAGCGCAAGCTGCAGCAAGTCCTCCTCCTTGTCATGCCACTCGCCAGGAATGTCGGTGGCAGCGTCGGTGAAGGCGAAGTGGTTGGGCAGGATGCCTACGCGGAACTGGTCAATAAGCTGACCGTCAGGACTGTAGCGATAGGCAACGCCTGCCTGCCGGTAGTCCACGGCGTCAGCCAGGTAAATCTCACCGTTGACAGGATTCACGTCGATGCCATAGAGCTTGTGGCGCTTGCCCTTGTCGTCAAGTGGTGCCAGCAGGAAGGGATTCTCTGGCAAGTTTGCGACCGTGACGTCCATGCGGTAAACGTCGTTATTTAAGATGTATAAGCTGTGCTTGTCGGGTGAAAGGGCTATCTGCACCAAACTCTCGTCAGTCTGCATCGTGATATCCAGTTCCACGTTGCGCGTGTGAGGGTCGATGCGGTAGAGGTGGGGACGGTCGTTTCCTATCGTCGACGGACTTACGGCATCCTCGTAGCCACCGTCAGTAATGACCCATAGCTTCTCGTTGGCATCCACGACCATCGACTTGGGTTGCCAGCTGCGGAGCTGGATGCTGTCAGTGACGCAGTCCTTCTCGGTGTCGATGATGAGGATATTGCGGCTGTATGACCAGCAGTTAGTGAAGACTTCGTGGCCCACCTGCACCATCTCCTCCGTCGAGGCGTATCCGTTCGTGAGGTGCTGCCCCGTGGCAATGCTGCCGATGTACTGCATCGTCTTGGGGTTGAAGACTGTGATGTAGGGGGAATAGAGGTCGGTGGCGTAGGCCTTCTCGGAGGTGACGAGGTGGACATAGCGTGGGTTGATCATGTGCTCGGTCTGGCCGGCTGTCAGTTGTCCCTCGACGCGGAATGTTCGAGTGTTCATCTTCCAGATGATGCCGCTGTTTTCGACGGCTATATAGGCCATACCATCAAAAGTGGTGATGGACTGGCCCGTATCGCCCAGTTTGCGGTCGTTGGCACGTCGGAAGACTCCGTTCTCGACCTTCTTCGCCTCGGTGTCATAGTAGGATAGAGAGGCGTTTCCACTGTTGAAGTTCCCCTCGCAGAGGACGAGCACGCCCTTGCCCGTAGTCTGAAAATGTTCCTCGAGGAAGTTTGCCTCTGCCAGGTCACAGGCAGAAAGCAAGAGACTCATCCCGACGAGTGTCAGGATGAGCCTTGCTGTATGCTTGTATCCAGTGAGTTGCATGGACTCTTAGGGCTTGACGACGATGTTGTCAATAGCAATGTACTTGGGAGTGTTCAGTCCCCACTCACCCTTGTCAGATCCATCGAAGGTGAAGACGATGCTCTTTGCCTTTACGCCGAAGAGGTATTTGAGGAAGCCTTCCTGTACGACCTCGTCCTTGGCGATATCGATCTTAGACTGAATCTTCTTGCCGTCAGCCTGCTCAAAGGTAAGGATGACCTGGAATGAATAGTCAGGACCGCAAGCCTTCTTCATCAAATTGTAAGCGTAGGCAACGGGCGACAGGTCGATGGAAACAATCTCGTGCTCCTTGCCGTCAGCGAATGTCAGGGTACTGTTGTTGTCGAAGGCAACGGCGAAGTTGCCTTGAGCCTTGCGTACAGAGAGCTGCTCATTGAAGTCCTTGGCATCGGGGTTAACATAATTAGAGATGGCAAAGCCATGTTTCCAACCAATGCCATATTCGCCCCAGTCTTCCTTGACAACCTCCGAACTGAGGGTGGTTGCTGCATCTGTCCACTTGTACTCGTCTGCACTGTAGATAAGCTTGCCACCGTACTGCTCCTTGTCAATCAACTTGTTCCAGTACTCGCCCTCGAAGTCGATGGTGATGGTGGGGTCAATTTCTTCGTCCTTGCTACATGAAGCGAGGAACAGGCCTCCGAACATGAGGAAGGCCA
>JAKSLN010000153.1 GCA_024401165.1 Bacteroidaceae bacterium | reverse complement strand
GTTAGCTTCGCGGGAGTTAACTTCCCTATAACTTCCTAAAAATAAGAAGAACTTGAATAAAAAATACTAACGATGAAAAGACTACTGACTTTTGTGGCAACTGCTGCGGCATCGCTCACCTTGATGGCGCAGGGAACCGTTGCCGACTACAAACGTGCCTACAAGGTGCGCCAGGACTTTACCCGCAACCGTGTGACCGGCGAGGTGGACGGGGTGCGTTGGAGGGATGCCTCCACGCTAGTTTATTCGTTGCGCAATTCCGAGGGCAAGATGGAGCAGAAGGCTGCCGTCATCGACACCGAAGGTAAGGTGCAGCTCGTTGACCCTTCCTCACTACCTCGTGATCGTGAGAGTGTGATACCACGTCCCACCCGCGAAGGTCGTCGCGATAATAGAAATGGCGGATATGGTGCCGCACAACCAGCAAACACCACCAAGACAGGTCCGCAGAAGTTGCAGAACCACTGGATGAATGTTGATGAGGAACGCATGAATCGTCCTCTTCTCAGTCCTGACTCCAGCAAACTCGCCTACATCCGCGATTATAACCTCTGGGTTAGCGACGCCAATGGTAGCAACGTCAAACAGTTGAGTTTCGACGGTACACTCAGCCACTACTACAGCGGCTACCTACAGTGGAGTCCGGACAGCCGCTACGTGGCCCTCAATAAGATACGCCCTGCCGAGAAGCGCTACGTCTACTACGTGGAGAGCTCGCCTGCCGGTCAGCTGCAACCCATCCTGCACCAGCAAGAATATGCCAAGCCCGGTGATGAACTGCTGCAGAAGTCGCCTTGCGTCTTTGAGGTGGCTACGGGTAGAAGCATCCTGCCCGACAAGTCGCTTTATCCCAATCCCTATGAAATACGAGGCCCTGAGTGGAACGATGACAGTCAGGCCATAACCTTCGAATACAACGAACGCGGTCACAAGGTGTTCCGTGTCCTTGAGATGAACGTGGAGACGGGCAAGATGCGCACCTTGGTGGAGGAAAAGAGTGATAAATTTGTCAATTACAACCGCTACTACTGCCATACCCTTCGTGGTGGCAAGCAGATGATCTGGATGAGCGAGAGAGACAACTGGACACACCTGTATCTAGTCGATCTCGAACAGAGAAGAGAGAAGAGAAAAAACCTCACATCTTCACAACCTCAAAGCGAGTGCCCCATGCGTCAGATAACGAAGGGCGAATGGGTTGTGCGCAAGGTGCTGCGTGTCGACGAAGACAAGCAGGAGATATTTTTCACGGCCAGTGGCGTCAATCCAAGCGAAGACCCCTACCTTATACATTATTATAAGATTGGTTTTGATGGCAAAAATATGGTCTGCCTCACCCCCGAAGACGGTAATCACACGGTCCAGTTCAACAATGACTATACCTATCTTGTTGACACTTACAGCCGTGTAGACATGGCTCCCATAACTGTGCTTCGCAGCGTAGCAAACCCCTCGGACGTCACAGAACTTGGACGTGCTGATGTTAGGCAACTGGAGCAAGTCGGTTTCCGTATGCCTGAGGTTTTCCATGCTCCTGGCCGCGATGGCAAGACCGAGATGTGGGGTGTCATCTACCGTCCCACCAACTTCGACCCGACAAAGAAGTACCCGATCATCGAGTATATTTACGCCGGTCCTGGTGATGCCTACGTGCCCAAATCGTTCCAACCCTATAACTGGTACTTTACAAGTTTGGTCGAGCTGGGCTTCATCGTCGTTCAAGTTGACGGCATGGGCACAAGCTATCGTGGCAAGGCCTTCGAGGAGGTGTGCTACAAAAACCTCAAGGATGCCGGCCTGCCCGACCATATGGCCTGGATACGCGCCGCAGCTCAGAAATACCCCTACATGGATGCCGATAACGTGGGCATCTACGGCTGTTCGGCTGGTGGCCAGGAGAGCACGACGGCCGTGCTGCTGCATGGCGACTTCTACAAGGCTGCCTACAGCGCTTGTGGTTGCCACGACAACCGCATGGACAAGATTTGGTGGAACGAGCAGTGGATGGGGTGGCCCGTCGATAGTTCCTATGTTGAGTGTTCCAACGTCGCCAACGCCCATAAACTGGAGCGTCCCCTCATGCTCGTTGTTGGAGAGTTAGACGATAATGTAGATCCTGCGAGCACTATGCAGGTGGCCGATGCTCTGATCAAGGCAGGTAAGGACTTCGAACTTGTCGTCATACCCGGTGCCCACCACACCATGGGCGAGGACTTCGGCGAGCGCAAGCGTCACGA
>JAKSLN010000152.1 GCA_024401165.1 Bacteroidaceae bacterium | reverse complement strand
GACAGAAGGAGCAGTTCAGCGACGGCGTTGGCTACTCATGGATTGACACCCTGAAGCAGATCACCGAGGAGGCTGTGAGCGACGAGCAGATGGCCCATGCAGCCGAGCGCTTCCCCATCAACACCCCCATGTGCAAGGAGGAGTACTACTACCGCACCATCTTCGAGGAGCACTTCCCCAGCGAGAGCGCAGCACGCAGCGTACCTCACGAGGCCAGCGTGGCCTGCTCTACAGCCATCGCCCTGGAATGGGATGCGGCCTGGAAGGAGATGAACGAACCCAGCGGTCGTGCCGTGAAGGGTGTGCATGAGAGTGCGTATTGAGTTCATAGTGCATAGTGCATAGTTCATAGTTGACTGCGTACCAAGCCCTAAAACTAAGCGACCAATCTCCTAAACAACAAACATAGTTCATAGTTATGGCAAAGATAAAATTCACAAAGATGCACGGAGCCGGCAACGACTACATCTACGTCTACACGCCCGACTACCCCATCGCTGATCCTGCAGCAGCCAGCATTGCCTGGAGCAAGCCTCACTTCGGCATCGGAAGCGACGGCCTCATCCTCATCGGCAAGAGCGAGCAGGCTGACTTCAGCATGCGCATCTTCAACAACGACGGTTCAGAGGCCATGATGTGCGGCAACGGCGTACGCTGCGTAGCGAAGTACGTCTACGACCACAAACTGACCACCAAGACCACACTGGCCATCGACACGCTGTCGGACATCAAGATCATCAACCTGCGCATAGAGGACGGAAAGTGCACCGGCGCCACCGTCGACATGGGCGAGCCCAGACTGTGCCACCCCAAGCAATGCGCCACGGAAAATGGCAGCCTGAGCAACGAGCAGGGCACCTTCGTCAGCATGGGCAATCCCCACTTTGTGACCTTCGTCGAGGACAGCACCAAGACGGACGTGGAGGGCGAGGGCAAACAGTTGGAGTTCGACCCCATCTTCCCTGAGCGCTGCAACATCGAGTTTGCCACCGTACGCCCCGACGGAAGCATCCGCATGCGAGTATGGGAACGTGGAAGCGGCATCACAATGGCTTGCGGAACAGGCGCTTGCGCCACCGCCGTAGCAGCTTTTGCACGCGGGTTGGCAGGTCGAGAGAGCGACATCGAGATGGACGGCGGCACCTTGCACATAGAGTGGCGTGAGACCGACAACCACGTCTACATGACAGGACCTGCCGCCACAGCCTTTGAGGGAGAAATCGAAGTAGATTGAGAAACCGAGAAAACGACACCTCGAAACATCGAAACCTCGAGAAATCGAGAAATCGAAACCCCGAAACCTCGACACCTCGACACACCGTCCCCTAACAAAAAAAACAATTTAAAAAGCAAACTTATACAAAACTTTAGGTATTTATGTCTAGTTCATTAAGATTTGAAGTTGTAGGTGAGGCATTTGCCAAGAAGCCTATCGAGATTGCCAACAGGGTTGAACGCCCCAGTGAGTTCTTCGCAAAGTACGTCTTCACACGCCAGAAGATGTTCAAGTACCTGCCTGCCAAGGTATACCAGAAGATGTGCGACGTTATCGACAACGGCACAACACTGGACCTGGCTACCGCAGACGCTGTTGCAGCTGGCATGAAGAAGTGGGCCATGGAGCTTGGCGCAACCCACTGTACACACTGGTTCCAGCCCCTGACCGAGGGTACGGCCGAGAAGCATGACGGCTTCGTAGAGCACGACTGGAAGGGCGGTATGGTAGAGGAGTTCAGCGGTAAGGAGCTCGTTCAGCAGGAGCCCGATGCCAGCTCGTTCCCCAGCGGCGGTATCCGCTCTACCTTCGAGGCACGTGGTTACTCTGCATGGGATCCCGCAAGCCCCGTATTCGTTATTGGCGACACCCTGCACATCCCCACCGTATTCATCTCATACACCGGCGAGGCACTGGACTACAAGGCTCCTCTGAAGAAGGCCCTGAAGGCTGTCGACAAGGCTGCCACCGCAGTAGCTCGCTATTTCTACCCCGACGTAACAAAGGTTATCTCTAACCTGGGCTGGGAGCAGGAGTACTTCCTCGTAGATGAGGGTCTCTATGCTGCACGTCCCGACTTGCTGATGACAGGTCGCACCTTGATGGGTCACGACTCCGCAAAGAACCAGCAGATGGACGACCACTACTTCGGCAGCATCCCCGCTCGCGTTGCCATGTTCATGAAGGACTTGGAGATGCAGGCTCTTGAACTCGGCATCCCCTGCAAGACTCGCCATAACGAGGTGGCTCCCAACCAGTTCGAGCTGGCTCCCATCTTCGAGGAGACCAACCTGGCCGTTGACCACAACATGCTCATCATGGGCCTGATGCGCGAAGTTGCCCGCAAGCACGGTTTCCGTTGCCTCTTGCACGAGAAGCCCTTCGCAGGCATCAACGGTAGCGGTAAGCACAACAACTGG
>JAKSLN010000151.1 GCA_024401165.1 Bacteroidaceae bacterium | reverse complement strand
GAACCAAGGTTGCGGAGCTGGCAAGGTAAGTATCGAACACGCAATTCCCGCCTCGTCCATAAACCGCAGATGCTCATCAATGTCCCAATGCGGGATGGGAAAATCCTCATCAAGCAAGGCATCATGCTTCGTCAGGCAATCGAGATACGATTGCGGAATCATGTGTGAGTGAGTGTCAATAACCTGCTGTGCCATAGCGGATAACGAAACGAGTAACAGTAAGGAGGAAAGGAGTCTCTTCATACTCTTTACTTCAATGTCTCACCGTAAGCCTTTCCCATCTTCACGCAGTCACCGATGACATCGCCCGTGCGCAGATATTTGTAGGTTGGCATCTCGAAGAGAACAGGCTTCAGCTTCTCATAGTCAGGCTTGTCGTTCTCGCCGAGCATTTCCTCCTCCACGTAGGTGTTGAGGATGGTGCAGATGTAGTTATGGAATCCGTCAATCTCGTAAGTGTCAATCACCTCGCACTCCATCACCAGTGGCGACTGATCGATGATCGGCATTCCTGCATCGCCCAGATGGTAAGGCAGCACCTTTGACTTGTCGGTCGTGGCACCACTCACGCCACCTGTGTAGTCGGCAGCAGCCACAAAAGTCTCGTCGATGATATTGACCGACAGACGCTTAGTTGCATCAATAGCCTTCACACTATGATGAGCCGAATGAATGCTCAGCAGCAACTTTGAGTGGCTGACGATGCCCACATGAGCCACGAGCAACCAGTTCACCTTACCCTCTTCTCCAACGGTACCCACCACCGTCGCTGGCGTAGGGTACAAAGCCAGCTTCTGTCCGATATTCTTTTTCATTGTTATGTACTTTTTAAATTGTTATTCTATTACTTTTTTCTCACCATTGACAATGTAGATGCCTTTGTGCGGCTCTGTTACCTTCTGACCATTGAGGGAATAGATGGCGTTTTTCTTATCCGTGTTGCTTTTTATTACGTTGATCGCGGAGGTTTGCTGATATTGCTTGATGTTGTCAAGCCAAACTTTGATGCGGTCGGTGTCGTATGATGAGTAGGTTACGTCAAGACCTTTCAGGATGACGCTCTCAGGGGCAAGTTTGGCAATGGCGCTGATGGTTTGACCGAAACGGCCGCCTCCCATTGAACAGAAAGGTACGATGGTCTTGACGCTGAAATCATCGTGTAGGAGGAACGTACGTACAGGGGCTGGGATGGATGCCCACCAGTTGCAGTAGCCAAGGAGAATCACGTCGTAGTCAGAGATGTTTGGCACGTATGCTTTCAGGTCGGGAACGGCAACTTCACGATACTCCTTAAGTGCTTCGGCATAAAGACCTTGCGAGTTGTAAGTGGCAGAGTAAGGCGTTGCACGCTCGATGCGGAAAATGTCGTAGCCGGTCATGTCGTGAATCTTCTGTGCCAAGCCATCAGTATTGCCTGTCTGCGAGAAATAGACGATGAGCACTTTGCCGCCAGGGTTGTTGGCTTTAGCTGTGCAGATGCTCTTTCGCACACCCTCGCCAGGCGTTACGCTTCGTACCACACGGAAACCTGTTGCATAGAGAGGCACATCGGCTGGGAAGGCACTGCGATAGGCAGAACGGATGTGCTTTGGGAAGTCGTTCCATCCACCTCCACGCACCACCTTGTAGTGTCCTTCCTCGGGATTCGTGCCATAGGGAGCATACCAATCCCACGTCCATTCGGCTACATTGCCGTGCATATTGTAGAGACCGTATGCGTTTGTGGGATAATTCGTTACCTCCACTGTGTGCTCCAGATAGCCGTTCACCCAATGACCGCTGGCATCGTTGTTGTAACCATAGGCATTGTAGCAGTTAGCATCAGAATCGTGAACGTAGTCGCCAAAGTTGAATGGTGTCTGCCTGCCACCACGGGCAGCAAACTCCCATTCAGCTTCGGTAGGGAGACGATAGCCGTTGGCATCCTGTCGCCAAGTGATGTTGGTGCCATTGACCTCGTAGCAAGGCGTGAGTTTCTCGCGCTGGCTAAGAGCGTTGCAGTAGGCAATAGCATCATACCATGTCACATTCTCTACAGGCAGATTCTTGCCTTTCCGTTCGCTGGGATTCTTGCCCATGACAAGCTCATACTCCTGTTGCGAAACCTCCGTGCTCGATATCATGAAGTCAGCAACGGTTACCTCGTGAAGCACCTCGTCTGCATCACGCTCAGCTTCCGTCACAGGACTTCCCATTTGAAATGTGCCACCTTTGATGAGCACCATGTCATCGTTCTGTGCTTCTGCCGTACAAGCCGCCATTGCCATAGTACCCAACATAATTGCTATCTGTCTCATCATTTTACAATCTTCTTACCTTCTTTTATATACAATCCTGCCGATGGTTCTTTTGCTAATAATCTGCCGTTTACATCATAGATTCGTGCCGATGCTTTATTTGCCGACTTCACTTCGCTGATGGCGGTTACGGAATTGTAATTGATGGCAGTAAGCCAATCCTGTATCAATGAACTACGGCGAGAACGGTTTGAATCGCTTATCCAGAGGTTCTGGCTGAAGTACTTGCCATCAGGAACGAGTCGCTT
>JAKSLN010000150.1 GCA_024401165.1 Bacteroidaceae bacterium | reverse complement strand
CTTGATGTAGATTCCCTTGGTTACGGGAGAGGCGATGCGACGTCCACTCAGGTCGTAGCAGGTTCCCGTTGTCTCGTCGCCTGGCAAGATGTCTCCGGCGAGAATGTCGCCGATGCCGGTAGTGCCTGGCTTGCTGAAGTCGTAGACGCGGTTGCAGAGCGTCTTCAAGGCGCTGACATCCGAGGCCGAAAGTTCGCGGTTGTAGATGAGAAGGTCGTCAAACATGGCGTCGGCGCTGCCCCAGAATGAACCGAATCCGAGGTTGAAGTATTTCATCGTGCCCACCTTCTGGAGGATTTCCTGGATGGGTAGTGCCTTGATCTTGTTGTTGAGTGTGCCCGAACCTGCGTTGTAGCTGGTGTCGAAGGTCTTGAACGCCTTGACCGAACCGTTGACGTAGAGGCGGATGCCATTCTCTGGACCGACCGTGACGGTAACCAGGGTCCATTCGCCCACGGGGATGTTCGTGTAGTGAGGGTCGGGTTTGTTGATGTCGAACCAGTTGTCGGCACCGTCATTGTAACCGATGTAGCTGTTGCCCGTCAGGTAGAGTCGGGGCGAGCTGGCCGTGTTGGCTACGGTGCTGTTGTAGAAGCTCCAGAGGGCGTCCCAGGCGTTGTCGTCCGTGCGCTTTACCCAGGCCGAAACGGTCAGTCCCTTCACCTCCTTGCCTTCTTCCTGCAGTCCGTAGAGTGGGTTGGGCATGCGGCTGTAGCTGTTCTGTCCCATGGCGCCGAAGTACTGGTGGACGTATTGACCCATGCGTTCGTAGTCGCTTTCGAGGGTGGGTATCTTTCCGCTGCCTACCTTATTAAACGTGATGCGGTCGGGGTCGTTCTCTTGCATGAGGTTGTAGGTGGGTTTGCCGTCGAAGGTGTAGTAGGCCATCAACCCCGTCTGGCAGTCGCCGGAGAGCTCGCCCTCGGCCTTGGCCTTGACGTTGTAGGCCTGCTCCCAATAGTAGTCGCCGCAGTCCATTCGGGCGGTAAGCGTAACAGGCAGGTTCTCAGTTAGTCCAGCCGGGTTGTACTTGCCCGTTTCGCTGATGACGGTGGGTTCGGACGAGGTCCACGTCAAGTTGACGTTGTCCGTGGCGTCGAACTGCAGCCTGATGTGGTTGCCGTAGCTTGCGCCTTGCTTCACGTTGCTGGTGAAGATGTCCTTGTTTTTCGTGTAATTGTAGGCCAGTGCGCTGATGGGGTGAAGCTTGTAACCCCAGACGGGGACACCCATGTTGCTGCCTTTCGAGTCGCAGACGGCGGTGAAGCAGATGGCTTCTGCCTCCACGCCCCTGAAGCTGCGCTCGGTGGCGCCGTTGACCTGGTTCTTGCAGAAGACGCCGTTATAGGTCACGCCTGCCAGTTTGAGGGAGAGAAATGATGTTCCCTCCTCCAAGGTCCAAGTGCCTGTTTTGTCGCCCGTTACGCTGCCGTTCTCGTTGAGGGTGATGGTTATGGGCGTTGCCTCCTCCATCTTGTCGAAGTCCTGCTTGGTGGGGTGGATGAGCAGGTGATATTTGCCAAGCAGCATGCTGCGTTCCCATTGGCAACCGCGAGCCATCGACTCGTCGTTTTGCGTCTCGCCGCAGAAGTGGAAGGGGGCGGCGACGAGCCATCCGTTTTTGTTGGTAAATAACTGGTGTGTACGTACTTGGTGGTCTACGCTGCCGTCGTTGAACTTCGTGTGGTAGACGACGAAGCTGCGGCCCTGGCTGTCTGTGCAGGCGGAGTTATGGCCTTGCGAACGCTCGCCGATGGTCTGCACAGGGCCCCAGTTGTTGTAGGCACTCATGAGGCGCATGCCTCGGCTGTCGTTGGGGTTGGCGCCGTAGTTCATGCGGTAGGCGGTGAAGGTGGCGGGTGTGCCGCTGGCATCCAGGTAGGGGCCCTCGGGCTTCTCGCTGCGGAAGATGCGCATGTCGTAGCCGCCTCCGCGTGCCGTCTTGCCGTCTGCCTCGTAGCCGCCGGGGGCAAAGAATCCGTAGCTCATGAAGAGGTAGTAGTACTTACCGATGTGCTGGATGTACGAGCCCTCACCGCTGACGTAGTATCCGCCGGCAATCTTCTTGCCGAAGTAGGGGTCGCTCACGCCGCTGGCACCGGCCGAGGTATAGTCGCTGGCGTAGGTGTAGGTATAGTCGCGCAGTCCCGTCTCCTTGTCCAGTTTGAGCATGAAGATGCCGCCGCTCCACGATCCGTAGGTCATCCACAGTTCGCCCTCCTCATCAAAGAAGACGCAGGGGTCGATGCAGTTGGGCCAGAACGTGCCGTTGTTCTTCTGTGTGTATCGACTGTTGAAGGTCTTCTCGCCCGTGGCAATCTCGTAGTCCGTCTCGCCTATGGCGGCGCACTTTACACCGTCTATGGTCTGTCCGTGGAAACCACTCATCACGATGGGGCCTTGATAGGTGAAGGGACCTGTGGGCGACGAAGCCGTCAGCAGGATGATGATGCTCGACCAGTGGTCGCCGTTCAGGCTGAGGTACATGCACCACTTCTTCATCGTCTCGTTGTAGATGATGTCCGGTGCCCACATGTTGCCGTTCACCCACGTGCTCTTGTTCGCAGCATAGCGGGCGCTGTACTTTTCGGCGTCGAAGTTGGGGAAGTCCACCTCCTCGCCTTTATAGTTCCTTACCTTAGTGAGTTGCTGCGTGTTGAAGGCATCGGCAAAGTCGCAGGCTGTGCCCGTTGTAGCGCCCTGCTTGGCTAACTTTCTGAACGTGTTGTTGTTGACGCTCGTGCCTGTCCACTTTATCAGGTCGTTGCTCGTGGCAACACCCATGTGAGAACCCCAGATGGTGAACTGGCCGTTGTGGCAGACTATCGAGGGGTCGTGTATGCTTACGGTCGACACGCTGACTTCCTGGAAATTCAGTTCGCTGGTCGAAACTTGGGTCTGTGCTATCGCTGTTGCTGCCAGCATCCATGCTGCTAAGGTTGTGGTTATCTTCATTGTCGTGGGGG
>JAKSLN010000015.1 GCA_024401165.1 Bacteroidaceae bacterium | reverse complement strand
CCAGAAAAAAAACAAGTTTCTCATGCCCTCTGCACTTTTTCGTTTACAAAAGTACGAAGAAAGAAAATTATGTGCAAACGAAACGGCAGAAAAAAAGGATGACACTCTGCAAGGAGCGCCATCCTTATCTAATTCTATTCAACTTTCGCAAGTTTGCACTTCCTTACTTTTAAGGAGTTAGCGGACGACCTTACTTGATCTTGTACGCAGCAAAGTACTCGCCATGACGGAGGTAGAGGATGCCGTTGTCGATGCTCATGTGCGCCCAGTAGGGACCGCTACCCTTGGCAATGCGGAACTTGCTGACAACGTCGAACTTCTCGGGGGTAGGATTGACAAGTCCTACGAAACCACGACGCTCGTCGTAGACGAAGAGTTTGCCGTCAGCTGCAATGATGGAACCCTTGCCAGCGCCACCGCCGAACTTCTCCTCGTAGTTGGTCTCGCCGGTCTCCCAGTCGAGGCAGCACCAGTTACCATCGTTGTTGTTGACCCAGTTGGAACCGAAGATCTTGCCATTGACGAGTACGTAGCCGCCGTGGTGCGTGTCGAGGGTCTCGGTACGCCAGGTGCAGGTTACGCTCTTCAGGTCGTCAGCCAGCTTCAGCTGGAAACCGTTGATGTCGTAACCGTGGCAGAAGAAGATCTTGCCATCCTTGTAGAGTGCCGAGTTGGGAGCGATGTTCTGGAAGTTGCTCTGCTTGCCCGTGTGCTTGGGTCCCCAATCGTCGAAGGTCCACTCAATCTCACCGTTGTCGGGATTGACACCGATGGCGTTGAAGGCAGTTGAACCGACAATCTGGCGCTTGCCCTTATACTCGATCATGATGGGAGAAACATAGCCAGACATGTCGCCCAGCGCACGGGTTTTCC
Organism: Bacteroidaceae bacterium; assembly: GCA_024401165.1. Lineage (GTDB taxonomy): Bacteria > Bacteroidota > Bacteroidia > Bacteroidales > Bacteroidaceae > Physcousia. The sequence continues at coordinate 34,211 of JAKSLN010000015.1, read as the reverse complement.
AGATTTCCTCACCCGTGTTCTTGTTGAGGGCAACCATGGTAGTTTGGTCGCCACAGGGGGTGTAGATGACCTTGTCGTCGTAGACGAGAGGACACTCCGAGGTGCCCCACATACCCGTCTTGCGACCATACTTAGTACCACCATCAACCTTCCAGACGATCTTGCCCTCCTTCGTGTCGATGCAGACAATCTCGCCCATGCCACTGATCACATACGCCTTGCCATCCACAACGGCAGGGGTGGTACGAGTCTCGGGGTACGACTGCTTCCAGGGCTTTCCGTAAGAAACGGTGTACTGCTTCTCGCCCTTGAGGTTGTAGCAGTTCAGCACCTCCTCATTCTCGTCCTCATTCATACCGGTGAGGTAGATGCGATCACCCACAACGAGGGGAGAAGAATAGCCCTTGCCAGCATCACTCGTCTCGAAAACCATAGCGGGACCTTCGGCAGGCCATTCCTTGAGAAGACCCTTGTCGGGATAGTAACCATTGTGCTCAGGACCACGCCAACCGTAGGGGGTGACCTGTGCCATAGCTCCTGCGGTCAGCATGCTGCCCAGAAGCAACGTGAAAAACTTCTTGTTCATACGCGTTTTTGTTTGATCTTATTTAATTTGTTAATTTAGACACGATTAACCGAAAATAGTTTAATTGTCGACTACTTCTTGATATTGAAGGCCATAAGAGACGAGCCGCGACGGACGTAGAGGACGCCATATGACACCACGGAAGGTGACTTGCTGGGCATTGGCAGAGAGCGACAACCAAGCCAGGAAGGTAAAAATCAACTTGTTTTTCATATCGTTTGCTTTATGATTTGTTTTATTCCATAGTATATAAAGAGGCAGAAAAGAAGGAAACCAACGACAGACACGAGGATGGTTGTCCGACCGGCACCGGCGACGTTGGCACTGATGCTGATGACGGCTCCCACCGCTCCTGCAGAGACGGCATAGAGCGGAACCAGAAGATTCTCATGCAACAGAAGCTGCCGAATGCGACTCTCCGAGAATCCCATGGCACGATATTGCCGGATGGTGGGACGCTGAGCGGTGAGATTCTTTCGCACGATGACGACGAGGCTGAAGATGCCAAGCAAGAGACCCAATCCGCCAAGGGTCAAGAAGATGATGAGGTATGTCTCCGTGACCTCGAAGAACATGCGGATGCGCTGCTCGGCGGTCTGTATGGTCAAACCATATTCACTAAGGGCTGTAGACAAGAGGTCGGCAGCCTCGTCGGGGTTGGAGGACTCGAGCAGCAGCACCTCTACCCCACCTTCCTTGGGCCAGAGGCGGCGGAAGTCGTCTACGGCCATGATGGCGCTGCCATGGAAGATACCCGTAGGATAACTGCCTCCAATGACAACGGGCACCTCGGCACCCCTGCCATCTTGATAGGTAAGCGTGTCTCCGACTGACTTCATGAGACTCCAAAGGAGCGACTCTTCATCGAGGTAAAGCTTGGCAGGAGAGGGTTTAAGATCGCGAGCAGACGGAGATGGGGCGACAGTCTTGTCCTGCTTGGGAACAGACAAGCCAAAAGCCTCCATAGCCTTGAGGTCAACTCCCAAAACCGTGGGCGTGCTAACCTTATTTAAATTTAGACAACTGGCCTCATCCTGGGCATGGCGGAGGAAGTGAAGGAAGCGTGTGCTGTCAGGTAGGCCGGTGAGTGCCAGCTTCTTGCGCACGGCATTGTTGTTCAGATCGTACTGTATGGGCACGCGACTTTCAACATAAAGTTGATAACCACCCGTCGCTTGCTGGAACTGGGCGGCATCACTGAAATCGGGACGATTCAGTCCGACAGCGAAGACGGTGAAAACGCCCAGTGAGAGCGTCCAATAGGCCAGCATGTGCTGCCTGAGCGACGCGCTGACAGACTGCCACACCAGCTGGCGATGACTGAAACCTTGCTTCCGACCGGCACGTTGGCAGATGAAGAGGTGCAGGAAGAGTCCCCACGTCACCGTCCAGAGCAGACCGGCAACAATGAAGAGCATCATGCTGTGAAGCACAAGGAAATTGGCAACGGTAAGTCCCAGCGTAAGGACAAGGAATCCCGCAAAGACCACTCTACGCAAGGAATGAGAACTTGCATCCTTGCCCACTCCTTTCATTTCCTTAACTCCTTTATCCCTAAACACCCGGCGAATAGTCCATCCAAGCGTGAGGAGACAGATGAGGACACCTACCACCCATCCAGCAATAAGCGTGAGGGGATGGATGTGCAAGGTAAAACCCTCCGTATGTGTGGCACCGCTCCACACATTGCCCAAGAGCCAAAGAGTAACGCCCGAATACAAAACACCTGCCAGCACCCCAAAAGGCGATGCCAAAAGCATCACACCTATTGATTCGCGGAAAAGCAGGTTGCGGACATCTCTCTGCCTAAACCCCAACTGCGTGTAAAGCAGACATTCGTTTCTGCGGCGCGTGAACATTTCCTGCAGCGGCGTAGCCATCAGTAAGATAGCAGACAGGATGATGAAGAAGCCAAGCGCCAAGAAGAGGCTTGCAAAGTCTACACCACTCGAGGCTGCCTGCAAGCCTTGCTCGCGGGGATGAACAAGAAGAATGCCAAGATCGCCAAACGACAAGCTATTCAACCTCTGATGAGTTGGAGATGAACCTGCTGACGGCGATAAGGGTGAGGGCGCAAAGCGCATGGCCGTAGCAGAGCCGAATGTCCCTGCCCAGTCATCACACACGGCATCATAGGCAACAACGGCCTTAGGTGTCTGACGATAGCTGTACCAGAATTCCTCGTCCGCTTTATGTACCCGATCCATCCTGATGGGCAGGTCGCTATCCCAGTCCGCGCAACGCTCTACATTGCTCAGTCCTGGAAACTCTGCCATGAGTAGGGTGTCGCGCATGAAGGCTTCGAGAGGTATCACGTGCTTGACGCGGAAGGTCTGCTCCCGGGTATCAAGGTTCTTGAGGTCACGCGCAAAAAAATAACTCATGCGGACGGAATCGCCCTCACCTACATGTAGCCTATCTGCGGCATAGTCAGAGAGCAGAATGTCACGACCCGTGAGAGGTTCTCCCTGCCACTCAGTAACGGCTGTGACAAAGGAATAGGGAACAGTGTCAGTATGACAGATGATGTCGTTGACAAGGTAAGAGAAGTACAGACTTGTACCAGCAGAACCTGCATCGTGAAGAACCTTCTGCACCACCTCTTGCGGGATGAAGATGCCGTCGTAGGTGAGCGAACTGTCCGCAAGCTGAATGCCAGAAAGTTCGGGCGTCCAGATTGCTGCCAACTGGTCTTCACTGATGACTTCGTCGGAAAGAATCAAGTTGATCTTCCCTTCCAACTCCATGACCTCCGCCAGCTGCTGACGATTGACGAAGACGTTGAGCGGCAAGGTTTGTTCGTTCTTGAGCAAGAGGTTACCTCCCTGTTCTACAGACTTTTGCCCAGCTATATGGAGGCGCATCTGCGTAGCGTAGCTCTGGGTCACGAAGAGACTGCCCGAGGGAACCAGATTGTGAGAGGGCAGATGCAACACTATATCCTGCACGTCACCCAACTGCTGCCGAAGCGGTTCATTAACAAGGGCATCGCCATAGGACAGCGAATCGGCATCCATCCCCCAGACATAGACGGGAAGCAACCGTCCATTGTCCGAAACGAATCCATCCACCAGAAGGCATCCTTTGGCTGTCGCAAGCTGCTGGTGCTTCATGATGCCCTCGTCCAGAAAACCTGTGCCACTGGCAATGAGGGTCTCAGTACTTCCCAGACGCTCCGTCACACGCTGCATCAACGTACCGCGCACCGAGTCGCCCAGCAGCAGGCTGCCGGCAAGCACCGCCATCATAAGGATGGTAGCCAACACTACCAGGCGATAATATCGCCAGTAGAACCTACGACTTTGGGAGATGAGCGTTTGTCTAAAGAGAAGACTGTTCATATTTCCTAAACGACTAAACCACTAAACGACCAGAACAGAGGTTATAGACCTTCTGTGCAACACGAGCCATTTCGTCAGAGTGAGTCACCATAACGATCGTAGTGCGCAACTCGCGGTTTACCTTTTGGAAAAGTTCCGCTATAGTCTGGGCATTGGCAGCATCCAACTGCCCCGTCGGTTCGTCGGCCAAAAGAAGAGCAGGACGATTGATGAGCGCCCGGCAAATGGCGACGCGGGTCTTCTCACCGCCAGAGAGCGTAGCGACGGAACTGTTGCACAAAGAGGAGATGCCCATAAACTGCATGAGTTCCTGCGCTCGCTGCTGTTCGTCGTCGGTAGCGGCCGCCTTCGTGGCAAGCGTGGGGAGCAGGATGTTCTGCAACACCGTGAACTGGGGTAGCAGACGATGGTCCTGGTAGACCATTCCGATCTCCTTGTTGCGCAATTCTTCCAGGTTGTCTGCGGCAATCTTCCTGCCGCGTATGACATAGTCACCCCCATCGGGTTGCAGCAATGTACCGAGGATGGAGAGCAAGGTTGTCTTGCCCGCTCCCGATTCACCCGTGATGGCAATGAATTCGCCTTCTGCCACCTGCAAGGTCAAGTGGTCGAGGACGGTCAACGTACGGCTGCCGTCGGCAAATCTTTTTGTTATGTTGTTTAATTGAAGCATAGTAGGGTTCCTCTGCTTGTTAAGATGAAGAAGCGGTCACTGATGATGGCAGGAGATGCAATAATCTGCTCGCCCGTCTCATAGTGCCAGAGTTCGGTTCCCGTCTGGGTATCGTGTATGGAGACGTGTCCATCCTTGGTGCAGACAAGCAATTTGTCCTGCGCGACAAGCGGAGAACACTCTCCCGTCATGCCACGAAGCATCTTCTTCCATCGCACCTTGCCGGACTGACGGTCGATGCAGCTGACATAGCGATCGTCCGACAGAACATACACTGCGTCGGGAGTGAGTGTTGGCATCGACACCACGCCACCACTTTGATTTTCGTTGTCGTCCGTCGTGGCATAGAGTTTGCTATGGTTCTTTATCTTGCCCATCGTTCCAGACGTACTTGAAAGGTCCACTTGCATCTCATAGACATTGCCGTTGTAGTCGCAAGCACAAGCCACAAAACCATTGACACTGCCAGAGGACTCAAGGATGGCAGGAGAAGCAGGCACGTAGGAATCAAGTTCGAGTGAGTCGGTCATCTCGCCGGTTGTCACATCGACCACACGGACCCACGAATCGCATCCTCCAAACATCATGTAACGATGACACACGGCAGCAGCGCCGTTGATGTAGTAGCCTGTCTCGAACTGGCCCGTCTTACGACCGGTCTGCGCCTGGAAGGTATACATGCTATTGTCGTAACTGCCAACAAGAAGGTTGTCGCCAACAAGGTTGGGTGAACCGGAAATCTGCCCCAACGTCTCATATTCCCACAGAGGTTTGATGCGCTGAGTGACTGGACGAGGCTTCAGCAGTTGCTTGATGCTGAGCGCGGTGATAAATCCGTCGATGCGGCCGATATAGAGCGTCGTATCGCTTGCGATGAAGGAGGCCTCAACGGTTGTGTTCAGGTTGTAGTAGGCACACGAGTCGCCTTCCAGCGTGTAACCACGGAGTTCTCCTTTCCTGTTCATCATGAACACAGTGCCACTGAAGACGATGGGAGACGCCACAGTCCTCGACTGGGCGGATTTGCTCCAGAGCAACTTGGGAGAATCTGGCAAACTGCAGTCCGTGTACCCACTCAGCGAGGGAGATCCACGAAAGATGGGCCAGTCGCGCTGGCTTGCCTCACCAAGAGGCGCTTCGCGTACCGCAACGCACGCCGTGAGCAGGCACAGGGCAACGAGGTATAGGAAGTATCTCAATTTCTTGTCTATCATTTTAAGAACAAGGCACCTGTGGGACACAACTGAGCAAGATGCTCGTCGACGTGCGACCGGCTCTGCTCGGGAATAACGACCTGCATGTCAAATCCGCGATGCTGGAAGGTGAAGCCGTCCTGCGAATTGTAGACGCAGAGTCCACAACGCACACACTTTGCGGGTTCGAAGTAGAGACGTCCCACAATGTGCTGCTGTTCTTTCACAATCTGACGCGAAGCAACACCATAGCGAGAGGACTTGATGCCTGCCTGCGAAGCATACGTGCGCAGTTTGCACTTGTCCTGTCCTTCGCATGCACAGTGAAGGCAACGGGATGGTTGCGTGTAGACTTCCTTCAACCAAGCTTTCTCGGATTCTGTGAAACGACCGAGTTTAGAGGAGAATTTCTTGTCTGCTACCTGACGTCCGGAGTTGGAAGACTGACGTCCACCGTCCATTGCAGTAACCTTAGAAACACTTATCTCCTTGATGATATTCTTGATATCCACACACTTGTCCACGGTCCCTCTGCGACACACCTTCTCACAGCCTCCCTTACAATCGGCACAAGGCAGATTATTGAGGTCCGTCTGCGATGCCAGCAAAGACTGTGCCTCACTCATCTGCCCCCTATCATAGAGGAGGATGAGACGCGCCAGGTCAATGCCCGCCGGACAAACCATGCTGCAAGGCGCCTCGCAGTCGGCCCTGTGATCGCTGAGGAGGAGTTCGAGGGACATGCGGCGAAGTGCCTTTACATCGTCCGACTCGGTATCGATGTGCATCCCTTCGACGGGATAGGTGGAACAACTGGGCAGCATCTGATCGTTTGCCACATTGCGCACCATGCAGACCATGCACGATGCCTGATGGTTGGCACCCGAAGCATAGCAGAGCGAGGGGATGTCGCATCCCACCTCACGAAGTTCGTCTATGAGCACACGCTGACCACTTACTTCCAGTTCCTTATCGTTGACTATAATCTTCATTTCTTTACTTTCTTTATCGCATTGTAATCACACTCGTCAATGCACAGACCGCACTGCGTACACTTCTCGGTATCAATGACATGCTTCTCGTAGGGAGCATAGGCAATGGCTTCGCTGGGACATGAGCGGGCGCACTTGGTGCAACCTACACAATCGTCCGTAATCTGCAACTTGACCATGTGCTTGCACGAACCCGTACGGCAAATACCCTGTACGTGTTCCTCATATTCATGACGGAAGTAGCGCAGAGTCGAGAGCACAGGGTTGGGGGCCGTCTTGCCCAATCCGCACAGAGCAGAACGCTTGATGGCGAGGGCCAGTTCTTCGAGTCGGTCGATGTCCTCCATCTTGGCCTGCCCCGTCGACAGTCGGTCAAGGATGTCGAGCATGCGACGGATGCCCACACGACAGAAGGTACACTTGCCGCAAGACTCCTCGCTGGTGAAGTTGAGGAAGTAGCGGGCCACATCGACCATGCAACTGCTCTCGCTCAGTACCACAAGTCCACCCGACCCCATGATGGCCCCCATCTGGTTCAACGCATCGAAGTCGACCTCGGCGTCGCAGAGTTCTGCCGGCATACAACCTCCGGAAGGACCACCCGTCTGCACGGCCTTCAGCGCCTCTCCTCCTTCTACGCCACCACCTATTTCGTCGACGATCTGGCGAAGGGTAGTGCCCATGGGAACCTCAATGAGTCCTCCATGGTTGACCTTGCCTGCCAGAGCAAAAACTTTCGTTCCACGGCTGCCCTCGGTACCAACCTTTCTGTACTCGTCTGCTCCCTGGCGGATGATATAGGCAATCTGACTCAGCGTCTCCACATTATTAATAAGGGTAGGCTGACCGAAAAGGCCTGACTGTGCGGGATAGGGCGGACGCAAGTGAGGGAAACCTCGCTTGCCCTCAATGGAAGCAATCAAAGCCGTCTCCTCGCCACAAACAAATGCTCCGGCACCCTCGAAAACACGGATGTCAAACGAGAAGTCTGTACCGAGGATCTGCTTGCCCAGCAATCCCTTCTGGCGGCACAGGTCAAGGGCCTTGCGAATGCGGATGACAGCCTGCGGATATTCTGCTCGGATATAGAAGACACCCTCAACGGCTCCTACGGCATACGCTGCAATGATCATGCCCTCGATGACACGCAAGGGGTACGATTCCAAGAGGATACGGTCCATGAAGGCACCGGGGTCGCCTTCGTCTCCGTTGCAAATGACATAGGCTGCTTTCTGGTTGTCTGCCACCAATTGCCACTTGCGACCTGTGGGGAAACCGCCACCACCACGACCTCGGATGCCGCTCTTCAACACCTCGTCGATGATCTGCTGGCGCGTCATGGCCTCCAGCGCCTTCTTCAAGGCGTCAAATCCACCCAGCGAGATGTACTCGTCAATATCGAGTGGGTTCAGATGACCGAATCCCTCGGTAGTGATGCGGTGCTGTCCGTTTAGGAAAGTATTGATGCTCTGGGTACGCTCCTTCTCTGGCGTGAAAAGGATGTTGTCCCACGTCTGGTCGGTATGGAACGTGTCTATCTGATTGAGAATGGCATTGCGCAATCGGCGTAGGCGGCTGGCAGGACGGAAGTGATGGAGCAGGATCTCTTTCACTTCTTCGGGCTTGATGTTGGGATAGCGAATGATGCTGCCATCGAGCGTGGCGACGTCAATAAGGGGAACCTGGTTGCAGGCACCGACGCAAGAGATGGGCTTGATGCGGATGTTGATGCCCAGGTCCTTGCACGCTGCAACAACGGCAGCATGTACCTCCGCCGTACCACTGGCCTGGCAGCAGTTCTCCATGCCGAGTCGTACTTCTCCCTGAATCTGATCCTGCAGGCCTTCCGACGCCTTGTCCTGCTCGCTCGCTGACAGCATGGATTCAAACTCGACCAGAACTTCGCGCACACGTCCCGGTTGAACATGTCCAAATATCTTGTTGTCTATCTGAACAACCGGAGCAAGAGCACAACATCCCAGGCATGCCACCTTCTCGATGGAATACTGCTGGTCTGCCGTGGTGACGCTGTCCTCCCCGATGGCAAGTTCACGCTTGAAGGCATCATAGACATTGTTGGCGCCCTTCACATGGCAGGCGGTTCCGATGCACACCTTGATGACATGTTTGCCATAAGGCACCATGCGGAACTGGGAGTAGAAAGAGGACACGCTAATCAATTGGGCACGATCGATGTCGGTGCGCTCGTACAGCCGTTCGATGGCATCGGAAGGCAGGTAGTTGAATTCCTGCTGTATGGCCTGCAGTAAGGGGATGATCTTTTCGCGCGAGGTTCCAATGCGATCGATGATGGCATCGGTCTTGCGCCTCATCACCTCAATGGATTCTTGGGGCGAGGACAAACCGCAGTCTTTGCATTTATTGTTTTCCATAATTTCAATTCTTCTTCACACAGTAGAGTGACTTATCTGTTCTAACCACCATCATGCCATCGGTAAAGGCTGGAGTGGCAAACGTCTTTTCGCCGGTCTCGAACGAGGTGATGAGGTCGAAGCTGCTGGCAGAGAAGATGTAAGCCTTGCCGCTGTTGCTGAACAGATACACCTTGCCGTCGACCACAACAGGAGAAGAATAGAAAGGCGTTGACAAGTCGTGCTCTTTCTTTATCTCGCCCGTCTTAGCGTCGTATGCACAAACCACGCCGTAGCTGGTAGCGCAGAACACCAAGTCCTTGGTTGCTGCCAGACTTGAACATTCGGGCAGATAGTCGCTGGCCTCCCAGAGTGTCTCGCCGGTAGCACCATCGATGGCAATACACTTGGCATATTCGCTGGCACCGAAGACAACTCCACCGGCACTGGCAGGACTGGCACCCACCTCACCGCTCATACATTCCACACGCCACAGTTCGTTACCATTGCTGGGGTTGTAGGCTGCAATGGCAGGATTACCCATCACGACGAGGGCTGACTTTCCGCCGAGCGTTGCAATGATGGGCGAACTCCATGCTATCTTGTCCTTGGCAGACTTGCTCCACACTTTGTTGCCAGTCTTGACATTCAGGGCCATGATCTGTGCATTGGAGTTGTTCTGATACTGGATAATGAGCGAACTGCCATAGATCAGAAGCGAAGAGGCGTATCCGTAATGGTTGTCGGGCAGACCGATGTTCTTTGCCCAGAGGCGGTTACCCTCCATGTCGGCACAGATGACGTCGCCCGTGGCAAAGATGGCACATACCTGCTCGCCGTTGGTGGCTACGGTACTTGCAGCCAGACCGGTGTCGGCATTAACCTTGGGCATGGTGCTGGGCGAACCGCTGATGCCGTCTGCCTTGACGGTCCACTTCAACTCGCCTGTCCAGACGTCGTAGCAATACAACTCGCGGGCACTCTTGTCTGCGCCTGTGATGAAAACATTTCGACCAGCGATGACGGGTGAGTTGTAGCCATGCTTGGGGATGGATGACTGCCACAGAATATTCTTCTTACTGCTCAGGTTCCATGAGGTAGCAATGCCGCGAGCCGATGAGGTTGCACTCGAATTGTTGCCGCGGAAGGCCTTCGACGTTATCTTGGGCGTAGGATTGCCATCATCGACAGCCGCTGAGTCTGCCGGCGCTGCCACACTATCGGTTGCCAGCGTATCGGCTACGGCAATCTCTGCCGTCTGAAGCGTGTCGGACACTGCCTCTGCCTCGCCGGCAGGCATTTCCGAGTCAGCAGCCTCGCCATCCGCTCCCTTCTGCGCACCCTTGAAGTCAACATGCTGCAAAATAGTAACGAGGAGGGTGATGACGGCGCATACTACGGCTGCCCACGTCAGGTACTTACGCGCTTTCGACTTGTTCATCCACTCATCGATGGGATCAAGATCCTTTTCGGGCAGATTCTTCGTTTCCTTATAATAAAGATTAAGGCAAACGACCAGGACCAATGCCATGGCCAACAGCAGGTAGGTTCCCATCTTCAACTGTCCCTCGTGTACGAAGTAAGCCTTGCGGGAAAGGAGATCCAACTGGCGAATCTGCTGCTGCAGTCCTTCGTTGTCGCCATTCGATTCGTTCAACTCCTTCAAGGTTTCCATCACCCCAGTCTCAAGGGGAGATACACGCTGCATCTGATAGTAACTCACACCCAGCATCGTGGTCAGCGCCAGCATGAAGACGACGGTGACAATAGCAATATTGCGATACAGTTTTCTCATTTTATTTTATTTTTCAGGTTCTGGGGACAATAGTTGAAGCACTTGCCGCACATGGTGCAACGTGCAGAATCAATCTCATAGGTCTTGCGACCACGCTTGAGGGAGAGTTTCAGCAGTTTGAATCCAATGACAAAGCCTATCAGACCACCCGCCAGATAAGCGTAAAACGAATAGTCGCTCTTGACATCGTCGACCTTCGCCTTTAATTCATCCATGTTACCACCCATGGCATTGAAGGTCTCTACCTCAAGAGGTTCCTCCATGTCGGGGTTCGCCTGCTGCTGCAAAAGTAATTCATACAAATACACATCCTTATGGGCAAGACTCAAAGCATCGCTGTTCTGCCCCACGAGCATGGCCCCACCGAGTGTGAGCAAAGGCAACAGTACTGCCATCAGGATGATGCGCTTCACACCCTTACGTCGCTCCTCGGACGTCTTGCTGTTTTGGGGAGCCTGAATGGCATCTACGGGGCACGACATGCCACACAGGGCACAGTTGATGCACCCTTTGTCCGTTATCTCCAGTTGGGGCTTGCTCTTCTTTCCGAATCGCCATGAAAGCGAACTGAACACGCTAAGCACTGCGCCATAGGGACAGAGGAACTGACAGAAGGGACGACCGATGAACACCGACATGACGAGCAGCGCTACACCAAAGACAATCATGCCGACATCGCCTCCCAGTCGGAAAATACCGACGAAGGGATCGAAGCGACAGATCAGGAACTGGCTGCGTGTCGCAGCATACAGGATGGTGAAGGCCAAGTAGACCCAAGGAATCATGCTTAGCGTTGCCGATACGGCTCTTGAGAGTCGGAAGTTGCGAACGTTGACGAGTTCCTGTAATGCGCCCAATGGGCAGACACCCGAGCAGAACACTCTGCCAAAAAGCATGGCAAAGATGATGGGTAACAAAAAGATAAGCAGCACGTACAGAGGCAGATGGTAACTGGAATCGACCGCAGCCGTTACCACATTCTGTATTGAGCCCACGCTACACACACATCCACTTCGGAAGAAACCGAAGTAGAGCACCGAGACCACCGACATGGACAGGATGATGGATCGACTGCGCTTGCGATAGGCTGCCCACACAACAAGACTCATCATGCCAACCAGCAGAACGATATCCAGCACATTCCAAAACTGCTCATAGGGCAAACCGTGGAAGATGTCGGGGTACTCGTATCCCGAGGTAAAGTCGGGTTTGGGGAATCGGGCCTCGGCAAACGCACTCAGACTTCCCGTCAAACCCAACATTATAGAGAGTATTCTTTTCATCTTATTACATTCTTGTTAATGATAAATGCAGCAGCACTCCTCCCCATCAAGGGGAGAGGAGACCTCTATGCATGATCTTTCAGTTTATAGGCATTCTTGCTTGAGACACGCTGGATAGCATCCGAAGGACACACGCGGGCAATCTTGCACTCGTTGCACTGCTGGCACAAGTCCTGCTGAATCTGCAGGAAAAGCGAACCGTTGCCAAAACTGGTACAGCCCTTCACACACTTTCCACAACCGTTGCAGAGGTCCTCGTCGATGGCATATTCGAAGTAGGGTTCCTCAACGAACTTGCGCGTGATGGCGCCTGTTGGACACATCAGGTTCTCTGCCGCCGTGTTCAGGTCCTTCACACTGGGACGATAGTATCCTCCACACAAATCACAATATCCGCATACCTTGTTGGCATGGAAACACTTCACTGCCGATACGGGCAACACGCAGTCCGTTTCACAACGCCCACACTGGGTACATTTGAAGGGGTCTATCTGCCAAAACACATCACCCTCAGCATCCGACCCGTCTGCCAGGGTTCCACCCGTCCTCGAAGCGAGCCATCCGCCTGCAGCCAACGTAACACCTCCGGCAATGAGCGAACCGCATGTACGCAGAAAGTCTCTGCGGTCCATCGGGCTTTTCAGTTTGTCTTTATCCATCTTTCGTTATTTGGGTTATATTATCTGGGGCTTTTCGGCTCTGTCTCGAGTTGTTTCCGAAGTTTCGACTCTTCGATTTCTCGTCCATCGCTACGTTCCGCGAGGCCCTGTTTGAATCTTCAATTTCTTCAGTCGACCTTCAGCGGACAATCCTTGGTACAGGTGCCGCACGCCGTGGTCTGACTCACCCGCTTGTCGTACTGATAGACAGATACCTTCTTGCCACTCGCAACAATCAGTTTGTCTTTCTGCACACGTACGTCGTAGGCCGCATGTCCTCCGCCCAACGCCTTGGCGTCGAGCAATACGCTGCGGAATGTTCCGTTCGGGCTATAGCACGAGATGCGGGGGATGCCCTTCTCCGAAGTGAGCAGCTCGCCGTTGTTGGCTGGGGAGAGGATGGCGGGGTTGCAGCAACCGCTGAACGCACCAGCACCGGCCCCTGCCTTGCCGAACGAGGCAACGAACTCGCCCTCGGGAGTGTACGTCTCCACCAGGTGTCTGCCAGGATTCGAGCATAGAATCTTACCATCCATATACGTGATGGCAAAACTATAGTTGGGAACGACGAACCCCTTCGGACTCTGGATGAAACGTGCCATCGAACCGTCCAGGCGGTACTTGCAGATGTTCTTATTTGCCACATCGGTCACGAAGATGCCTTCGGGACATACGGCCAACGAGCAGTAATCGGAATTCTCGCTGCACGCCTCGATCGACTGCAACAGGGCACCCTGATGGTCGTACGCCTCAATGCGAGTGGGATACAAGGCATAGATGCGGGAGTCGAAGACAGCAAGGTCTCGAACGCCGCTTGGAGTGGAGAAGTTGGTCTGGAGTTCGCCGCTCAACCCGTATATATATATATTATTAGGTGTGGCGAGGTAGATGCTTCCACCTACGACCTCCATGGCATTGATGTCCTCGGGAACCACGAAACCGAACGTACGACGGTAGGGCGACACGAAGTCGCCATCCTCCTTCAGCAGTTTGATGCCCTGCGAGCGTTTCGAATCGTAGAACAACTGGTCGGGGTGCTTGAACAGTTTCCAGATGCCTGTGCCCGCAACCGACAGTATCGCTCCTCCTACAGCCAACGAACCTGTTACCTTCAAAAATTTGCGTCTATCCATAGTCGATTATTCAAAAACTCGTAAACACTTTATCGTCTTGCTGTCTCTCACCAGCAACATGCCATCGGCATAGGCCAGAGGCCCCCATGCATCGATGCCTTCCTCCATGACACGCTGTTTGTGCAGCAGAGTCATCGATCCCGTACCGAGTTGGTAGGCATACAGTTCGCCATCTTCCTTGAAGGCAAACAGCTTGTCATCAACGACAAGGTAAGGGCCCAGACCGAAGCGCTCGTCGGCAGCCGAAGTCCAGATGGGTTTGTGCAGATTGTCGGGACTGTAGATGGCAAGTCGCTCGCGCATGCCGCCACCGTCCTTAGGCAGAATCGTTACAAGTTTGCCCTTATAATTGATGGGCGTCTGCTGCTCGCTCGACATGCCTTCGCTTGCCTTGTAACTGTCCTTGACGGTGGCATTCCACCCCGACCCCGACTTGTCGACTTGCAGCAAAGCGCCACCGGCACCATAACCGGCTACCAGGAACACTTGGTTCTGCGAGATCTGCATGGGCGAGGGAGCAACGACCGAGGGTTGCCATTTGTTGGCACTCCACAATAGTTTGCCTGCATTTTCAGTCTCTGCCGAGACACCACAGACACCACCCACGCCAATGTAGACGTAGGTGCGCGTGCCGCCCAGCATCATAGGCATTACCGATGAGTGAGACATCTTGAACTCAACGGTGTTGGGTGTGCCCCAAAGGGTCTCGCCCGTCTGCACGTCAACGCCCAGCATGAGGGTGTCCTTGCCTGCAGGGGCTAAGACCAGGATGTCGTTGTCGATGAGGGGGCACTGCCCCGTATACCAGAAGGGGATTTCGGTCTCGAAGCGCTTCTTCATGTCCATGCTCCACTTCATCTCGCCCGTCAACTTGTCGCAGCACATGACGTGTCCCTCGGGGCCAATGGTGACAACCAGTCCACCGCAGATGGCAGGGATGGTGCGTGAGAAACCATGGTTGCGCTTCATGGGGACGCGGTACCAACGCTTCCACAACTGCTTGCCCGTCTGAAGGTCCAGACAGCGCAGTGCGTCCGCACTCATGCGTTCGTCGTAGTCGAGCACATAGGCACGACCCTCTGAGATGACGGGGGCAGCATGTCCCTCACCCGTCTCCAGCGACCACATGTCCTTGAAACCATCCTTCGGCAGTGACATCGGACGCGCGTTGCTGGCAATGTTGTCGTGGTTCACACCACGGAAGCAGGGCCATTCGCCGGCGTCGGGTGCGACCGCCGAAAGCTGGGCGGCAGAGTCCTTCATGAAAAACTCGCCGATGAGCACGTCGTCAGCCTTGCGAGCATTACCTGCCGGTCGGTTGTCTGCGCCCGGCACAGCCTCGGTAAGACTGCTGCTGGGATCGTAAAAATGCCATCCAATAAGCAGCGCCAGGTACAGAGCTGCTACGCCGATGGTTATCCATGTTATTCTTTTATCGTTCATGCAATTCAAGTTTAAGTGCGTGCAACAAGAATGTTATATTATACAGTTCCTCTGAATACCAGAGGCGTGAGAAATAGAGTCCTATGGGTTCGCGGTCATACAGCGTGCCTGCCTTGAAGCGTTCGTAGAGGTAGTTCCAACCTCTCTCCTTTGCCTCTTCATGCCCTTTGAAATGCGCCAGGGCAGAGAGTGCACGGGCTGTGTACGTAACCTTCGACCTGACACCTTTGTTGCCGCCCCATCCGCCGTCTTCATTCTGAGTCTGGAGGATGAAGTCAACCTGTGTTATGGCCAGATGGATGGCATCTTTGCGCTGCGTAGACATGAGGTAGTCCACGGCCGTGGCGGTACCGTACACCGGTGCTTTCTCGTCTGCCGCGTCCTGATCGCCAAACCAGAGAGGCACCCATCCGCAGTTTTGCTGTCGGATGCGTTCTACCGACTTTTCCATCCACCCTATCATCTTCGCCAAACTCTTCTCCACCTGCTCCTTCAAATCTCCGTCCAGCGAGGGCAGCCAGAGTCCCATGGCCAGGATGGCATGCGCCGTGATGTCTGGTGAACTGCGGTCGAAGGGCAACTTGCCCCATCCCTTGCAGAAGGTGGGCATGCCGCCATCGCGGTTCTGCAGCCCCATCAGCCACTTCAGACCTGCTTCTGCCTCACAGCACGGTTTGCCGCCTGTCAGATGGTGCAGTGCGACTAAGGCCCCACTTGTATCGTCACCGTCGGGCACTGAACCACTTAGGTCACTCCACCCCCACCCCCCGGCTGCAGCGCCAGTGAAGGGGTGTACTGCGGTGGTGGCATTTCGCTTGATGATGTTAGCCAGACGCTGATTGTCAGCATCCGCTTCCGGGATCGAGGGCGCCACCTTGCCCGCCAGACTCGTCACCCATCCCGCCAGATTGGTGTCGATAGGCCACGAACCGTCCTCGCGCACCGTATCAACAAGGAACTGGGCACAGCGTTGCGTCACTTCATGCTGGCGGAACTCTCCATGCTTGCCATTCTGTCCGGATTCGGCAAGGCACATACTCACGAAGGCGGTCAGCGGAGCAGCCTCCAGATAACCTCCGTCAGCTGGTTGCATCTTGGTCAGGACGCGCAGGGCCTTGGGAATAAACAGACGACGCAGCGGAGAGAGCAATCCGCCCTTCCGCTTCAGTTGGCAGATGCCGATGGCTATCAGCGCCGGAATGGCGTAACTCACCACGGGCAGGTTGAGATAGCGGAAGAGTACTTGCGGCAGCGTGGCCAATTCGAAGGGGAAGGGAGGTATCCGCTTCCAACTCTTTATCACGCCAGCAAGGGCACACATCATGAGGATGGGAACCGAGAAGGTCAAGTCCTTTCCGTAGTAGTCTAAAACACCTTGGATGAGGGCGTCCTCGCTTTCACCGCCAAACTTGCGGTTCAAGAACTCGCGTGCCTGACGGGGAGCCTGCCCAACGGCATAGAGCGAGACGTAGGTCAGCAGCGTCGCCGTCATGTTGCTGGGACTCTCTACCGAGTCTCCCCACGAACCGTCCTCCTTCATCGTCGTGTGCAACCAGTTTACACCCTTGTCGATGTACTCCCGATAACGCTGCTCGTCGATACGCTGAAGGGCAAACACGCTAACGCTGGTAGAGATGGCACTGCTCGAAAGTTCGCCTCTCCACATGCCATCTGCCGAACGGCTCCTCCGGAGTCGCTCCATGGCATCTGTCTGCATTTCCTTCAGTTGTGTCGTATTCATTTTCAATTTCCTTTTACTTCTTTTTCTCCTTTCAGACTCCTTTAACTCCCTCAACAACTTCCTAACGCCAACAAACCGTAAAAGACGTACTCTACATCGCTGTACTCATCCAATACGGTGGGAGAGAAAGCCCCCTCTTCTATCCAGTGAGCCTGAATGAAATCGGAGGCATCCTGCGCTTTGGCCTCAACATACTGGAGGGTGAAGAGGGCAACGGCCGTGCTCAGCATGTCGGGAATGGGAGCCTGTTCGCTTGCATAGAAACCACCCGTCTCGTCCTGACGCTGCTGAAGCCACGTCACCAACGCCGCATCCGGCGCACTCGCCACCTCTTGTTGCATGACCAGTAGGCAGCAGGCAGCATTCGTGGTAGCATGCTGAGCAAAGTCCACTTCTGCCAATCGTTCTGCCGATGGATTGCCTGACAGGTAATCCATGAACAAACCATAGACATTGTCGCGACCTACACTCTCGTTGACAACGAAGTCGGGCATGAAGAACGCAAGTTTCCAGGGCGAGAAGACGACCTCAAGCACTTTGCCAAACTGACGGTAATAGGGGTCCTCCTTGCCACCGGCATTCATGTAACCGTTGGCCGTCCGCTGACTTTTGACAAAGTCACGAACCGCCTGCTGCGCCTCGGGAGTCAAACGCTCCCACCCACTTCGCAAGGTCTCATATACCCGCTTTACTACTTTCGTCTTCACGTTCAGATTTTTTCTTTCGGTTCTGAAGTTTTATGGTTTCGAGGGAATATCAATTATCAATTGTCAATTATCAATTATTTAAACACCTCTTCCGTCACCTGGTACAGCAGGCGTTTCAGTTCCAGTTCGTCTAGTTCGCTTATCGCATCCAGCGCCTGCTGATGATAGTCATCGACCATGCCTTGCAATTCCCGTTTGATTTCGTCATCCGTCCACGCGGGATGAGCGTTGCGTAGCGCCATGACGGCCGAAGGACGTGAGGCAGCCTCGCTGTCCTGAATGAAGTCCTCCAGATCGTCCTTCAGCTGATAGGCAATGCCGAGCGCCTCAGAGTAGGTCGTCAGCATGAAGCGGATATGTACGAAGTTGCCCGTGCAGCTCAGTCCCAGCATCAGCGACACTTCGAAGGCTGGCACCGTCTTGAGGCGGAAGATGTGCAGGATGTGCTCCATGTCGACGTTGGGTTCCGGCATGCGCGACAGCATCAATTCCTCGCCCTGTCCCTGACTCAATTTCATGTGCGCATCGGCAATGAGGCGAAGCAGTTCAGCATTGTTGCTTTGTGCCAATATGCGGTAGCCCTCGCCCAGTAAGGCATCGCCTGCGTTGATGGCAAAGGCATCGCCATAGAGAGCATTGACCGTAGGTTGTCCGTATCGCAGGCAGTCCTGGTCTTCGACATCGTCGTGAATGAGCGAAGCTTTGTGGAAGCACTCCACCGCCACGGCTGCCCGATGTACGTCCTCCGTCATCTCAGTCTTGCCTGTCAAGGCCTGCCATACGGCAGAGAGAAGGAAGGGACGCCAGCGCTTTCCCTCACCGCACATCCAGTCCAGGCAGATGCGCGATGTGCTGCTCCGGTCGGGTTGCCCCGACCGTGGGTCGCAGAAGAGCATCTGCTCCAGTTCGGGCATCGTAAACCAGCGGTTCACCTGCTCGCGCACAGCTTCGTGGTTGAGCAGCATGGTCGTGGTCTCTTCGTTTAGCATGGAGAGCAGTTCTTCCACATAGTCCATGTCAACGTGCGTGTCGTGGCAGCCTGAGTTGTTCAGGGCAACAGCCAGTCCGGGCACGGCATGGCGCACCAACAAGGGGAATGCCTTCTGCAGCGAGTCGAGGCAGCTGACACCGATGACGGCGTCCACGACCTGATTCTCTATCAGTTCGACGACCTGCGTGAAGCCTTCGGCCACGATGCTCAGGCTGCCCAGTTGCTCGGCCTTGTCCTGCAGCATCGGTATGTGGCAGCCACCGCAACGATGACACAGCAATCCGAACTCGTCAAACTCTGCCTGGCAGCGTTCGCTCTCACCCTTCAAACTGAAACGCCTACTGAGGCACTTAGGGAGCATCAGCAGTCGTCGATCGTGGGGGATGCTGGCAACGATGGGCAGCCATATCTGGTTATGAATCTCCACCATCAACCAGGAGAGCAAGTCCTTGCAGTCTTCGTTCTTGGCCACAAAGTTAATGGCCAGCCCCTCCAACTGTTTCAGCGAAATGGGCGGACAGAGGTGCTGCTCCTGCACAAACCCCTTTAGAGCTTGGCGAAGCTGCATGCGTTCCTCCTTCGTTTGTGGAATGTTCAATTCATAATCCATTTAGTCGTTTAGGATACTTGTTGCTTAGTCGTTTAGGAAACTGTTGCTTAGGGATGTATGATTAGTCATAACCGCCCATTAACCGTATGCTCCGAATCCGAAGAAGTAGTTTCTCTTCAGCCACTTGTAGGGGGTGCTGCGCTCGGGGATGGCCTCGTCCTTCATGTCGTGACCGGGAACAGGGCGCATCCTCGCATACTCCTCCATGGCCGTCGCCCTCGACGTCGTCTCCTGCAAGTCGTAGGTAGCAAGGAGGTCGGTCATCAGTTGAGGATTCTCCATGAGGATGCAACCGCGCGTTGCTGCAGCCACCTTTTGACGCATGCCAGCCAGGAAGGCCGACTGCTCGTAGAGCTGTGTCATGTTGCTGGCGTCGGCATTCAGGAAGTCCGTTGCCATCTGAATGACGGGGCAGAACTCCAAGGCTCCGCTGGGCGAGACGTGGTGACTCATGCCCGTTGCACCAGGACACATGGCGCGTCCCTTGTCGTCCCAGTACACATCGATCAGGACGACCGGTGCATTCATGCGCTCTTCGACGAGGAACAGCCTCAGTCCACGTATCTGTTCCTTCGTCAGCGCCACCTCGGGATTGGGATGGGCACCGACAGGACGGTAGATGTAGTACCACAGGTAGGCGGCACCTTCACGCGCCACCCTTTCGATATGTTCACGATTCACCAGTTCGTCGTAGTTCGACTGGCAAATGCTTGCTGCCACGCCGAAGATGAGTCCCGCCCGACGGCAGGCCCTTACACCCCGCAGTGTGCGACTGTATACATCGTCCTTCTGGCGTCTGCGGTCACTCTCCTCCTCCAGTCCCTCCAGGCTGATGAGCGGTGTGACGTTGCCAGCCTTGCGCAGTCTCATCGCTGTCTCGTCGTTCAGCAATGTGCCGTTGGTGAAGAGTTGGAAGTAGCAGTCCGAATGTTTCTCGAAGACATCCATCAGACCAGCATACATCAGCGGTTCGCCACCCAGGATGCCAAAGAACTTCGACCCATGGCGCTTACTCTCCACAATGATACCATCCAACTGCTCCAGGGTGAGGCTCTTGCGTCCGCCTCGGCTCACCCAACAACCGCTGCATGCCAGGTTGCACGTTTCCGTGACAGAAATCATGTTGAAGGCAGGGAAGAAGGGTCGCCCCTTCTTCTGCCGCTTCTTGAAATCGTGCATATTCCACAGGTTGGGCCAGCAGAAGTTCCAAACGAACTTCCACAGCAGGCGGACGGGCGTTTGGCGGAACACCCTCCACCCCACCTTCACCAGCGATGTATATTGTTTAATGTTCATCGGTTTAACTTTCGAATGTTTACCTTATAACCTTACGACCTTATAACCTCACTTCAGAATCTTCTTCCTCGAGGCCAGTCGCTCGCGCAGGGTCTGTCCGTAGAGTTCTGCATTTTGCTTGAAGTCAAAAGTCGTGTCGAGCTTAATGGCGTTCTCCTGTTTCTCCTCACCGCCGTTGATGGGACTGCGGTCGTACTTAGGGAAGATGATGGCACCAGCCGGACAGGTGCGTGCACAAGCTGGGCAATTGTTCTTGCAATGATGAGGATGAACCACACGAATGCGGTCCTCAACCATCTCGTAGACGCCGAATGGACAGAATTCGAGGCACTTGCCGCACTCTGCACACTGGTCCTTGTCGAGCGTTGGATACCAGGCATCCTCGCCTAATTTGCGCGGCATGGCGGCCAGCTGCTCCTGGTATTCGGCAACCATTTTGGGGGCGGTTTCCGCCGTCACCCCAATTGCCTTCAGTACATCCTCCGAACTTCCGCTTCGAATGTCTACGCATTGGCAAGTGTCCTCGCCCACGAAAGCCAGCAGACTCTTCACAGCTCTCTCGTGGCACGCCAGGATGGTGGTCTGGGCTATTGCATGCACCTCCTCGCACTTGTCCTCACACAGTTCACAAAGGTCGTCGACTAGTGTCACTTCCATGCCCGACTCACGGGCCGCGGCAGCCACTTGCGCCACCTTTTGCTTATCGATAAAGGTACGCGAAGAGCATGCACATATCGTTATCTTCTTATTCATAGCTTATAACCTATAGCCCATAACCAAGATTACTTCACAATCTTCTTTCCGTTCTTGATGAAGATACCATGACCGTCCATGTTGCTTACCTGCTGACCAGCCACGTTGTAGATTCTGCCAGCAGCGGTTGAAGCAGCGGGAGCGCTGACAGCACTCTCATCTGCACCCAGGACGCGTGTACGTGCTGCATTGGCCACCTTGCCATTACCATCGATAACGATGGCTACAACATAGATCTTGCTGTAGTCGAGGGCAGCGGTAAGTGCCTCGTTTGTGGGCATGTTGATGGTGTACTCAGAAACCTCCTTCTCGGATGCCTTAGTCTTTGTGAAGGCAGGAATTAAGGTGTTGCCCGATTTGTCGTACGAGCTTGCTATGAGCACGTCGTCGTAAACCAGTTCGACATATTCCTTGCCCCACTCGTTGCCCTTACAGAACTTCTCAAGTCCTGGCAAGTCAGCTACCCAAGGATGGAATTGTATCGGAGCTTCTTCTGCGGTCATTTGACAATATTCGTTCTTCTGCAGCCAGCCTCCAGTAGTACCAGTCAAGCCGTCGGCTGTGATGGCGAATGCGATGGTATAGTCCTTGGCGTCTACGAGCAGCTCGGTGTTGGCCGATACCCTGATCTGCTTATGAGAATCATCTGCAAATGCACCCTTAACATCCACAGCTACAGTAGGAAGCATAGCGTTTGTCTCGTTAAGTATTCCTAAGGGGCCTTGCAGTTTCTCGTGATCGCCCATGTAGGGGTCGACCCACTCCTTACGGTCAAAGGTACAATCAGGAGCCATCAAGAGACCAAGGGGAGCATACTCGGCCACGTACATAGGATCGTTCAGGTCGTAATTATGCCATGAGACGATTGCAACCTTGTCGGCATATTGTTTCTTGATGTTGTCAAGGGCCACAAATCCGCGAGGACAGTTGGCACATCCGGTTCCTGTGAATTCCTCGAGAACCGTCATTCGGGGTACGACGCGTGTCACACTCGACACATTAAATAAATAAGGTGTGGTGCCTGCTTCGTTGGGTTGGCCATTCACGGTGTTGATGGCAAGGGAGGCATCGAAGGTGCCTACCTGGTTGGGCAGTTCGAAATCGAGGGCGAAGGTTGCACTCTTGTTAAGACCGCTCTCGACAGGCATGTCGAATATGTACTCGCCTTGAGTTGCCTTGCCATCGATGGTCAGCGTGTATCCTAACGCGTTGATTCCCTGACCATCGCTAACGATGTTAGCGGTGAGACTGGTCTTTTTGCCTTTTTCATTGGCCACAGGCACGACGGACTGAATGCTTGCTGCATTGTCAAGTTGCTTTACGTCCTTTACGAAGAGCTGCATGGCCGATACCATAAGGCTTCCTTTGTTATTAAAGCTGTTATCCTTTCCCCAGAAGAGTCCATTAGGATTGACAATCTTGCCAACACAGGTAGCTAAGCAGATTTGATTCTCAATTTCATCTACCGAAAGGTCGAACGAGTAGCCAACGTAGAGGCCAGTGGCTGGGATTTGAATCTCCTTGTCGAAAGGTACAGTCAAGTAACCGCGATGCTCGGTACCGGTATACTTCGACTCAGCAATTCGCTCACCGCCCAGTTCTTTCGAAGCCCATACGGTCATATTGCCCATACAGGTACGTATACAAGGCACATATACACCACAAAGCTTTGCACCATTCAAGGCGCTATTGCCAGGAACAAACATAGCTACATCGTAGCGTCCCTCGGTCATGTCAAGTTTTCCATAGGGAATCATTTCGTCATCATCCGAAATATATCCCCACTTCACAGTACCTTCTATTTCATCATCCCTCACAAAGCTACCATCTTGAGGACTACCAGGATTGTCCTCGTCGTCATAATACCTAAAGGTAACCTCTATGGTCGAGCATAGTTCGCCATTTGCATAAAGTGACAGTTGGGCGTCGCAGCGGCCATAGTCGGGCTTGCCATCCTTCATTAAAGGACTCCAGTGGCAATCAAGGTTGTTCAAGGAGTTTGCCTTCAAGGTCACGTTCTTCACTTCACCATAACCAACTTTTTGGAAGGGAACGCAATTGGGACCAAGACAAATGCTCATTTGACCGTCTACATTAAGTATATCTACCGAAATACTTGCCGTAATGTCGCTCGAAGTATTATTCTTGACATATATCCCCGAATTCATTTGGTAAATATTAAACTCGACAAGTTCATCATCGAAACGGTCTATCAAGATAGGATAGCCCCAAGACTCAATAACATCTCCGTTTTCAAAACAGAACTGCAAAGGTTCGTTCTGCGCGCTTGCAACCAAAGCAATTAGCATGGAGGCAAAAAGGGTAAATAGCTTTTTCATATTTTATTTGAATCATTTCACTTTAACACTAACAACCTGTCTGACCTCCTTGTCGTCGTACACAAAGATTACGGCATTCATGTTGGCAGCCTTCCAATCCTCATGTATAGCAATGGTCCATTCCTTGCTGGCAGGCGACTCGCCAAACTCGATGTCCTCGCCCCATGTGCCATTGACGGCTGCACGGAAGATGTGGTTGTGCACATAGTTGGCGCTCGGTTTGCCATTTGGCATAAACTGAAGATCCACGATGTCGTCCTCCGTCATCCAAACCTGCAACTTAGCCTTTGTACCTGCCTTGGCGCCCACCTTGGCGTTGATGGTTATGGTGCCGTCAGCCTCGTGAGCCTCGCCGGTTATAGAAACGTCGGTAGTTACCTTCAATGCATTAGCCACATCGGCCGCCCAGCTGTCGTAGACGCCGTTCGAGGTTCCACGATTTATCTTGGCCACGGGTTGACCCTGAGTGCTCGAGAACCAATGGTTCCAGTATTCCTCGCCCGTCTCAGTCTTCAACCCTGAATGAGTCTGCGTGATGCCGCCGAACGGACCGCAGTGTATCGCCACCGCAATGACATTGTCGCCATACACTTCCTGCATCTTGTGAATCTCCTCAGTAGCGTTGGGGCAGTTCACACAACGCTGTCCCGTGAAGTCCTCAATCAGCACGTTACGCTGGGCCTCTGCCGGTGCCACGTAGACCAGACGATCGTTTTCGTCGATGTTTGAACAGGCGCCAGTCACCAAACCCATTGCCAGGGCTATGATATGTATGTACTTTTTCATACTTATGCTTTAGAAATTATAGTTGTAGTTGATGGTTACGCCTTTCGATGCAGGCACATATCGGCACACGCCGCCCGTACAGTTGTAGCCTGCACGTGTTCTGCCATACGACAGCATGAGGCGGTGCGACTTCACGTTCAGCGTTACCGCAGCATTGTAGTAGTGGGCCAGTTCGCCATATTCGCCGACGGAGGGTTCCGTGTGACCAATCATGTCGCTGACGGAGAACATCAGGTAGGGAGCCACCGAAAGCTCCAGCAGACCGAAGCCCCAGTCGCCGCTCTCGTGCTCCGTTGCCAGGTACTGTGCCTCGGCACGCAAGGTGTAGCGTCGGTTGAACTTATATTTGCCTTCCGCAATGAAGATGTTGCTGAAGATGTTGCCGCCCTCGCGCTGGATGATGCCCTTGTTGTACTGCTGATACATGTACATGAGATGGAAGTCGAACGACTTGTTCAGGCGCTTCTCCAGTTGGATGTCCAGGTCCTGGTAGTAGGTATCGCCCATCTTGAAGAAGGCGTTGCCGGCACCGTTTGTGCCTTTGTCGCCCGTGCCGTTGTTGTTCTCCAGTCCTCTCACGAGCGAATAGTTCACTTTCACCTTCGTGCCGTACTTACCTCCCAGCGCAGTGTTCTTCTTGAAGTTGTAGCCCAGTCCACCCTGGAACGCCCATTCGCCTTCCACCTGAGTGGCATATGGGTAGAGGGCAGCGAGAGCGTAGGTTTGGTCGAGGGTGAACGCAGGCATGTGATTGATGTAGTAGGCCGTACACATGGGCGAAGCCGAGCGTACGCTGCGCATCGCCATATTCTCCGAACGCTTGGCCTGGGCCAGGATAGAGAGTCCTTTGCGTGCGTAGCTCATCGAGAGCATGGCAGCCGAGCCCTCACCGTAAGTATAGTTGTTCAGACTGTTGGGATCCTGCGTCTTGCGGGCATATTCGCCAAGCACAGAAAAACTGCCCTTCTGCAGTTGCGCACGCACATCGAAGGCATTGATGTACGCAGGCAAGCGCAGCATGTGGGTGGCATCGTACATCATCACCTCGTCATCGCTCTCGTGCTTATTCACCCACGAGGCGCCAAGCGTGAGGCGAGTGCCGCCCTCCTTCATCGTCGGCATCCATTCGTCCAACGAGAGTTCCACGTCTGCACCGCTCACCAGGTTCTTCTCCCAGCGCCAGTACGAACGCTGTATGCCGCTCAGCGCCTTGAGCTGCACGCCAGGCAGAGGCTGAGTCACCACCTTTGCGCCAAGCAGCGAATTGTCGACACCCAGTGAACGCTCCTCGTACGAGCGGAGGATGAAACCCGAGCCGAACTGCTCGTAGAACGAACCCAGCGTCACCTCCGTGTTCTTAGGCGCTTTGGCCTTCACCCACGCGTTAGGCACGCCCCAGCCCTTGAACTTGTTGTACGTGTCATCAAAGCCCGGCATAGGCCACTGCGTCACTTCAGCGCGAACGCCGAAGTCGACGTACTTGCTCTGTCCCAGCACGTCAACATATGTGTTAGTCAGAAAATACTTATTATTGTACGAGTCTTCGAGAGCACCGATGGCATTATCCGTCTGCGGTGCAACCATCATGTCGCTCTGAACCGAACCAGACAAGGTAAGTCCCTTGTCGCTGTCCTGTGCCATAGCAGCTGCCGATGCACAGAGCATAAGTCCGAAAAGCCTTATCTTCATTGTATTACTTTTATGGAGTTAACCGAAGTTAAAGGGAAGTTATCGCTCCTTCGTCGCTTGGGAAGTTAAAAGGACGTATGATTTAGCTTTTTGAGGAACTTCTCCTATTGTCATTATAACTCCCCTTTAACTTCCTTATAAATTCCCTATAACTTCGACTTTTGACCGACGTCAAAAGTATAACTTCCCTTTAACTCCCAATTTACTTTAACTCCCTGATTTTCTCTATCAACTCATCCTCTGCTCCGTCGGTATAACCGTTGTGCTTGTACACGATCTTGCCTTTGCCGTCGATAATCAGCACGTAAGGAATCATCTGAATGCCCAAGGCGCGCTTGAGGTCGCTATTGGGGTCGAGCAGCACCAGTTCCCAGGGCCACGCATTCTCCTCAACCAGCGGCTTCACCTTGTTGATGTTCTGAGCCTGGTCAATGCTGATGGCTACCAGGCGTACACCAGTCTCCTTCTGCCAGTCCTCATACACATCGGCAATGGCAGACATTTCACGGTTGCAAGGTTTGCACCAAGTAGCGAAGAAGTCAATTATCACGGGCGTGCCGTGTGTACCAAGCGTATCCGTTGACACAGCATTTCCGTTGATATCGTTAAGTACCACCTTTGGCATCTGAGCCATTGCGATGCTAGAAATGGCCAGCATGCAGAATGCTAAAATAAGTTTTTTCATAAAAAAAGACAATTTGACGTAATAAACCCAAATTTTCGCAATAAATCTATATATATTTTGCAAATATACAAACAATTATCGTAAATGCAGCACATTCTCTCCGCTTTTTTTATCATTTTAAATAAATTATGTATCTCCCACCTTACAATCACCCCCAACACATGCCACAATGAAACATCTGCACGCCCAGCGCTGCCAACCATGCACAAATTATTCTTGTCGTTTATCCAGGAGGGAGAACAGACTCGTACCTCGTGTCCTAAAAACAACAAACGCAACGCGAATAAAAGTTTCACGTTGCGTCATTTGTTCATTCCCGCTGCACCATTCATTTTTTTGCGCTGCGCGAACCGACCGGCTGCCCTAGGCCAGCCGGTTAATTACCGCAGCGGAAATTTTAAAATACCGCAGCGGTAATTTTGAAGTACTGCAGCGGCATTTTCCAAAGGGTGCTGCAACTATGGAAGAACCCACTTCTATCAGGAGAAAACTCAGTACGGGAAGATGCGATAGACGTGGGTGGCGTGGGGCGGCACGTTGGCGGTGAAAATGGATTTTTTGGTGTAGGCAATGTGGGTGCCACGCTCATTGTCCAGATAGGCGTGCTGCCAGAGGTCGCGAACCTTGTAGCGGCGGCGTGGTTTGAGGGCGCTTAGGTCGGAGAAACGAACGGTGACAGGACGGGATTGGGAGGAAAGATTGGTGATGGACAGGGCAACGCTTCCGTCTGCCATATCTTTTTGGAAAACAATATAATCAGGAGTGTCATAGATAGGTTCGCCAGCCTGTCCGAGGGGGTCTTGGTCAACATCGATGAGTTCCTTGTTTCGGATGATGGCGAGATCGTCCTGGTAGTAGGTGTTGGTGACGTTCTTTCCGGTGCGGTTGTTGGGTTTTCCGTCGAGGTTGGTGATGTTGTTGGAGAGGGTCAGCGGGGAGGCGAACATGCACCAGAGAGCGAAGTTGGTGCGGGCCTCGTCCATCGTCAGACCAGCCTTGTAGCCATCGCCTCCTCCATCGTTAGAACTGTAGCCTGTGCCATGGAGACCGACCATGAGCATGTCGGCATCGTTCCAGCGGTTGACGCCCTGATAGGCCCAGATGCGCTTCATCACGTCCAGGACTTGGAGGATGCCGCCTCGATAGGTGGTGTCGCTCCAGTAGTCACGCGTGTCGGCTGTGGAGCGCCAGCAGGTGGCACCAGTGTTGGCAGCCCACTCCCAGGGACGGCGGTCGCCCCATTCGCACATGTAGTAGACGAAGTCTTTGCCCTTGGAATCGGACGCCTGACGGAGCGCACGCCCCATGGCAGCGTATGCCTTCTCGGCGTCAGCGGGTGAGGTGCCTCCAGTGGCATTGCAGAAGTCGTACTTGAGTAGGTCGAAATCCCAGTCGAGGAAGTCGCGCGCATCGACATCCTCATAGCCGTAGCTGCCGGGTTGGGCGTTGGAGCAGGTGCGGCTGCCGGCATCGGAATAGATGCCGATCTTGAGTCCTTTGGCGTGGACATAGCGGACGACATCGGCATAGTCCGTGAACTTCTCTCCCCAGACGAGATGACCATCGGCGCGGTCGTAGGCAGCCCACTTGTCGTCGATACACATGTAATGGTAGCCCAAATCTTTCAGACCAAGGGAGACGAAGGCGTCGGCTATGGCCTTGATATTGTCGTCGTTGATGTGGCCTTCGAAGGAGTTCCAGGTCAGCACGCCCATGAAGGGGGTTGGCTGGCTGAGCGAGGGACTGACGGTAAGGTCGACATCCATGCTGGTGCCATTGTCCAAGCGGACGGTGTATCGGTATTCGCCGGCGGCGGGGGCGATGCCATAGACGTACTTGTAGCCGGGTCGATCAGTCTTTAGTTTGAGGCCCTTGGGAAGGTTGTCCACTCGCACCACACGTTGTCCCTCATGGGGCAGGAGTTTCTGCATGAACGGCTTGCCGGGCAGGGAGAATACGCGGTTGGCGCAACGCATCGGCGTTTCGTCTGCAGGCTTGGCGTCCTGCGCCCACATACCAATGGCAAGCAGACTGCAGAACAGTAGGAAGGTAGTGCGAAGGAAGTGATTGAAGGTACGGATTTTCATTTGTTTACAAGTAGATGTCTGGTGCATTTTTGATATGGTTTTTGACTAGGACTTAGGGCACATCCTGGGCGGTCTGGCAAGCCGGAAAGCACATTTCGCCCATACATGGGGCAAAAATACATCGTTTTTTTCGTTCCACCAAATGTTCGTGCGAAAAACGATTAGGAACATTTCATAACACTTACCCATCAATCAACAACTAACGAGTTAATTTGGACAGAGTTTGGGAAGAAAAAAGAGGTTTTGCTTGCATGTAAGAAAAAGATTGCCTAAATTTGCAGAAACGAATAAGATCAAAAGATTATGAAAAAACTGTTTTCAATGGTTCTCGGCCTTTGCATGGGCATGGCTGCACAGGCACAGTCGCTGACGCTGACCGTGGACGGCGAGCAGCTGGCCAATGGAGGTTCGCTGACAAAGACGTACGGCGTGGAGGCGTTCGACCTGATGCCTGGCACACCGCTTGAGGGTCAGTTCTTCAGATACGGACTGTACCCCGAAGTCATGATCAGCAGCACCACGGCGCAGCACGTATCCGCCACCCTGACAGACGTGAACAAGGATGGTGGCGTGACGTTCTGCTTTGGCGGCAACTGCATGGAACTGGACAAGAATGGATACAGCGTAACCAAGGAGCAGACCCTCAAGGCTAGCACCCCAACGAACATGCAGATTGACGTGGTGCACGCAGAGGAGTCGGCAACGGCATACGGCGTGACGCTGAGTCTGAAAGTAAAGGGTGAGAGCGAGACGTTCGAGGGCACTATCGTCCTGAAATACGACCCGGAGACGGCCCACATTAGCAGCCCCGCGCTACAGGGCGAGACAGGGTGCTACACGCTGAGCGGCCTGCGCGTCAAGGAGGCCACGAAGAGAGGCATCTACATCCGAGGCGGACGAAAGGTTGTGATTAGCAGATAAGAAAAAACGAAGAGGCGGGTTACGCCTCTTTGTCTTCGTCGCCCTTGAGAACGGGCAAGTGCCATTGATACTTGACGGCAAGGAGACGAATGACAACCACCGTTATGCTGCTGAAAAGGGCATTGAGCTCAGCAGACATTCCGAAAGCCTTGAAACAGGTGACGTAGACCACGCCACCAGCTATGCATGCCATGGCGTAGATCTCCTTCCGGAAGATCAGGGGCACTTCATTGATGAGGATATCGCGGATGACGCCACCCGCAGCTCCGGTGACGCAGCCCATGGTGATAGCCGTCCAGAGGGGGAAGTCCATCTGGAGGGTCTTCTCGATGCCGATGACGTTAAAAAGGGCCAGTCCGATGGTGTCGAAGATGAACCAGGTGTTCTTCTGACTAATGAGGTACTTGCCAAAGATGACCACCCAGAGCAGGGAGATGACGCAGCAGATGATGTAGATGCTGTTGGTGAGCCAGAAGGGGGTGACGCCCAGCATGAGGTCGCGAATAGTACCACCGCCAACAGCCGTGGACATGCCAACGATGAGCGCCCCGAACCAGTCGAAGCGCTTGGACGACGCCAGGCGGATGCCGGAGATGGCAAACGCCATCGTTCCGACGAACTCGATGATGACAAACGAGGCGGGGATGCGGAGCGCCAGCCCCAACTGCTGCAAAAGGTCCAGCATAGGAGATTTCTCTGCGTTGCTACTTGTTTACAACTTTCTTCTTACCCTTGATATACACACCCTTGGTGCTGGCAGGCTTGTGGAGCTTGACGCCAGAGAGCATAATGAATGGTAATGCTCGTTTCATACCTTTTTTTTAAGATTAATTTCTGAGTTAAAGTTAGTAATCATGCCTATCTTCTGCCACTCGCTTGCGACACTAGTCGCATCGGCTATGGCTTTTGAATTGTCGACCTCATACTCTGCAAGGAGCGCCTGGGCCATGTCCTCCACGTTGAACTCACGATTCTCGACGGCCTTCCAGATGACGGCTGCACTTTCGTTGAGGTTGATGACCTTGCTGAAGTCGATATTCTCGCGGCCTGAGGCCAAAACTACGAACTCGCCACACACATCGCGAAGCTCGAAACCTTTCTTTATCTTCATTGTTCTGACTTGTTATTTCTGACGTAAAAAAACTGAGATCCTACACCGTGGACCTATATAATAATAATAGGTATCGGCGGATGGGAAGGAGGCGGCGCCAAACGCGAATGCGGAAATTGAGCCACGAAGCATCGGCGGGAATGGTGCGCCGAGGACGAATGTAGTGGGTGACGATGCCGGCCACATCTTGCACACGACAGCGCTCAGTGCCGCGGACGTTTCCATCGCCCATCAAGGTGAGACGGTCGCCCTCGACTTGGATGATGCGATGAAGCACATAGTGACCAGGGCCTATCTCTGCCAAC
The DNA here is from genome assembly GCA_024401165.1 of Bacteroidaceae bacterium. Taxonomy (GTDB): domain Bacteria; phylum Bacteroidota; class Bacteroidia; order Bacteroidales; family Bacteroidaceae; genus Physcousia. The sequence goes on along the minus strand of JAKSLN010000015.1, from coordinate 2,720 downwards.
ACGGCATCGCCGACACGGAGAGGGCGGGAAGGGAAGGCCAACTGCACCTTGTCGCGCATATGCTCAAGGAAGGGGCGCATGCTGTAGCCCTTGACCCATATCGTGGCCGTGTGGTGAGGGATGTGATGCCCGTCCTCGGCAGTTCCTCCGTTGCGGATGGCATCACGCACCATAGCCAACAGAACTTCGTTGGGGTATTCTCGACGGGCCTGGGCATCGACTGTGCCATTGCGATGCCTATTGAACCACCGGCAAGGCGAAAGCAGCAGGCTGAGGATGCGTTTGATTAACTCTTTCAACGGTTACGTGATTGGACGGTTATGCGGTTATGCGGTTGGACGAGAAACGAAATATTAAGAGTGCTGGACAGCAACGGCGTCGTAGCACACTCGGGCAGCATCGGCATTGGGCAGACATCCCAATTCGTAGACGCCAACCAGGGAGACGAGACCGATGACCGTATCGCTGACGCCAACATAAACACGACGGTCCCACTTCATGCTGCTCATGGCGGGCATCAGCATGGCATAAGCACCGACGGAAGAGAGGCGTTCGATATGATTTTCAGGACGTTGCTGTATACGCACGAAGGCGCCGACGGGTGCCTGAACATTGCGGTAGCAAGGCGTCTTTCCACTCCAAGGACTGCCATAGACGATGGGGCGACCATCCAGGATGCGCACAACGGGATTGTCGTCGTTCATAAGGTCGCAGCCGGGAAGCGTGTCGAACCACATGCGAGTGTGGGTGCTCTTTCCGGTCCCGCTTGGTGCAATCATGAGGTAGCCTACCCCATCCTTGCGAATGACGCTGGCATGGACGAGGAGGGTTTGCTGGGTGGCGAAACAGAAGGCGTAGGCCATCATCATCGCATTGTTGAGTCCGTAGCTGCGCTGATGGGGCGCTGAGGCATGCAAGGCAACGACGCACTGGGAGAAGTCTGCGTTTGCCTGCATGGTGCTGCACAGCTGTCCGCCGAGATCGCTGACCTCGAACTGGAAGCAACCATCGGCACACTGGTACACGCCATGGTTGCAGCCGCCACAGTCGAACTGGCCCACCTCATCGTCGCTACGCTGCATCAAAAAAGTGTCGTCGACGGTAACCGTCAACGCCACTCCTGTTGTTTCTTCAATACGAAAAGGGGCAAAGGAAGGAAGCAGCGACTCGTCGTTTTGCTCGTCGAGAAAACAGATAGCCAGCCGATGGCCTCCCACTTGGTAACAGCAACGCTTGCCCATCACACTATTTCTGATTGGGTGTAGACGCGTCCTCTGCCGTTGTCTCTTCCTCCACTATTGCAGCCTCCGGATCAATGTACGCCTCGGGCTTGAAGGTGAACTCCTCTGGTTTGAGGAAACGGAGAATGAGGTCGCGATTCTTGGCGTACAGGTCTTTCACTCGGTTGTACCGCTTGGTCACGGTCTTAAGATTCTTGCCGAAAATGACCGCATTGGTGGTCTGCGGAACACCCATCACCTCAGACAGATAACCCTCCAACTGCAGACTGTAGAGCAAGCGGTCAACGAGGAACCCCTTCGAGGTAAGGTAGACAGAATCCACCTTCATCAGATCGGTAACGTAGGCCACCGAATCAGTGAAGGACATGGACACGCCAAACATGTAGACTGACTGCTGGACGGGCTTCTTGTCCTTGCCACAAACGGTCAGTGCAATGCCAAGGCAGACAACCAGCAGTAGTGCTTTGAAAGCTTTCATTGATTTCGTAAACATTGGTATCTTAGCCCAGGTAGCTCTTGAGAAGCTTGCTCTTGCTATTCTGGCGTAGACGGCGAATGGCCTTCTCCTTAATCTGGCGGACACGCTCACGGGTGAGGTTGAAGCGATCGCCAATCTCCTCAAGCGTCATCTCCTGATGGCCAATGCCAAAGAACATCTGGATGATTTCTTTCTCTCGATCGCTCAGCGTACTAAGGGCACGCTCAATCTCGCGACTCAATGATTCGTTTACAAGGCCACGGTCTGCCATGGGGCTGTCGTCGTTGACAAGCACATCGAGCAGGCTGTTGTCCTCACCTTCGACGAAGGGGGCGTCGACAGAGATGTGACGACCGCTAACCTTCATGGTATCACCCACTTTGTCAACGGGCATGTCAAGCAGATCGGCCAGCTCCTCGGGACTGGGCTTGCGCTCGTTCTCCTGTTCGAAACGGCTGAACGCCTTGCTAATCTTGTTGAGCGAACCTACCTGGTTAAGGGGCAAACGCACAATACGGCTCTGCTCGGCCAAGGCCTGCAGGATGCTCTGGCGAATCCACCATACAGCGTAGGAGATGAACTTAAAACCGCGTGTCTCATCGAACTTCTCGGCAGCCTTGATAAGTCCAAGGTTACCTTCGTTGATAAGGTCAGGCAAGCTAAGACCCTGATTCTGATACTGCTTAGCCACACTGACAACGAAGCGCAAATTGGCCTTGGTAAGTTTCTCGAGGGCTTCGCGATCGCCCTTGCGAATCTTCTGCGCCAGTTCCACCTCTTCCTCAACGGTGATAAGGTCCTCGCGGCCAATCTCCTGCAGATATTTGTCCAACGACGCACTTTCGCGGTTGGTAATACTTTTGGTAATTTTGAGTTGTCTCATAGAAAAAAATCCGGATTTTTGCGCGCAAAGGTACGTATATTCCCGGAAAATTCCAAATTTTTGTTATACAAAAAGCAAAAAACACGTTTCACGGGACTTCTTCACTTGCACAAAAAAA
>JAKSLN010000149.1 GCA_024401165.1 Bacteroidaceae bacterium | reverse complement strand
TTTGCACTCGCAAATCAGAAAGAAAAGGTAAAACGGAAAAATGAAACGCATTTTATTCTTGTTCATGCTGCCACTCGTGGCAATGACGTCGCAGGCCACAAAGCTGCCGGACGTGGAGGGATGGGTTGTTGATGATGAAGGCAAGCCGCTGGAGTTTGTCAATGTAGTGCTTTTAGGTAGCGACTCTACGTTTGTGCAGGGCGCCACGAGCGACGGCGAGGGCCGTTTCCGCATCCTGACTCCCGAGTCTACAGGCATCCTCAAGGTGTCGAGCATTGGCTACGCCACACGCTACGTCAACATATCTGACTTTAAGGGTAAGGTAGAGATGCAGGCTGATACACAGATGCTTGCGGAGGTAACCGTCAAGGGGCAGATGCCCAAGACCAAGCTCACGGGCAACAGCATGGTGACAACCATCGAGGGTACGGTGCTGGGCCGCTCGGGCACAGCAAAGGAGATGCTGGGCAAGGTGCCGGGCATGACGCAGAGGGGCGACGATCTGGAGGTGCTGGGCAAGGGCACACCTGTCTATTATATAAACGGTCGCAAGGTGCAGGACAAGGACGAACTGAAACGTCTGCGCTCGGAGGAGATAAAGGATGTAGAGGTCATCACCAATCCCGGTGCTCAGTACGATGCCACGGTAACAGCCGTGGTGCGCATCAAGACCATCCGGCGCGAGGGCACGGGCTTCGGCTACGACGTGGAACTGAGCAGCAACAACGACCTGCGGTACGGATACTACGACCCAAGCGCGAACCTCAACTTGCGCTATCGCACCGGCAGTCTCGACCTGTTCGGTTCGCTGAACGGCTGGAAGTGGGACAATGTGAACAGGGGGTATCCAGACCAGACCAGTTTCACCGGGTACGGTGGCCAGCTGATGAGCATCTGTCAGAGCAGCTCGTTCCGCACCAACCTGTTGGGCAAGGGTTTGAACAGCACGCTGGGTTTCAACTACCAGATTGGCGACAACCATTCGGTGGGCATGCGCATAGAGCGGCACGATACCTGGAACAAGCAGGATTTGGCTCAGAATACGGAGATAGAAAAGTGGATTGTGCCCGACGGACAAAAGACGGCAGAAAGGAGCAGTACAGTGCAGCATGTTGCCTTTCACCAGCCATACAACTGGAACGCGAATGCGTATTACAATGGCAAGTTTGGCCAGTTAGGCGTCGACCTCAATGTGGACTATCTTACCACTAAGTCTTCGGACGATACAGCCATCGAGGATCGTCGTGACGACAACACGTCGAAGATGGATCAGTTGGAGAAGACCCAAACCCGAATGGTGGCTGGCAAACTCGTCCTCTCGTATCCTGTATGGAAAGGTTCGCTCAATGTCGGGAGCGAGATGACCTTCGTCAAGCGTGGCAGTGAATACAGCATCCAGGGCATCGCATTGCCCAACAGCTGTTCGGACATCAGGGAGGACAACATCGCTGCCTTTGCCGAGTACGCCTGCTTTCTGCCCTCCATCGGCAGCCTTAGTGCCGGCTTGCGCTACGAGCATGTGGGCTTCGACTACAAGGATTTGCTCGATGCCACTAAGTCGATGAAGCGCAGCACCGACGATGTCTTCCCCTCCATCTCGTGGGCCCGACAGTGGGGCAGCTGGCAGACTTCGCTCAGCTACAGTCTCAAGACCAAGCGCCCCGACTACTGGGCATTGCGCGATGCCATCACCTACATGAATCCCTACACGCTTCAGCAAGGCGACTCAAAGCTGAAGAACACCATGTCGCACGAGATTGGCGCTAACATTCGCTGGAAGTACATCAACCTCTTCATGTCCTACGAACGTCGCGACAACGCCATCTCACAGTGGTCGTACATCTACAACACCGATGGCGTCATCCTCATCAAGAGCATCAACCTCGACGTTCCAGCCCATAGCCTGGCTGCCTTCCTCACGGCCTCGCCCACCTTCGGGTGCTACTCGCCCAGTTGGACTGTGGGCGTGCAGAATATCAGGATGACGCAGACGCTGGCAGATCCTCGCGAGGCCACGGGCATGCGCGAGGTAAAGTACAGGAGGCCCATCCTGATTGCCGACCTCAACAATGCCTTCCGCTTCAAGCACTCGTGGCAGCTGGAGTGTAACATGAATTATGTCGGCAAGGGCGATGTGATGAACTTCCAACTGGTCAAGCCTTCCATCAACCTGTCCTTCGTGCTCCAGAAGTGCTGGCTCAAGAACGATGCGCTCTGCCTGCGTGCCTCCGTCAGCGACGTCTTGCAGCGCAGCAACCAGAAGATAGAGATGGATTGTGGCTACTACATCCTCAATCAAGAAACACACTTCAACCGTCACCGCCTCGACGTCACCCTTCGCTACACCTTCAACGCCCAGAAGAGCAAGTACAAAGGTACGGGCGCTGGTCGTGAGGCAGCTGGACGAATGAACAAACAAAATTAATGATATTTCACAAGACTATGGAACAGAAGTTTTGCCAGAGCTGCGGAATGCCGCTCACAGAAGAAATCTTCGGCACCAACGCCGATGGAAGTAAGAACCACGAATACTGCATCTATTGCTACAAGGACGGTGCCTTCACGGGCGACTTCACCATGGAGCAGATGGTCGAGTATTGCTCCATGTTCGTGGAGGAGTACAACAAGAATACAGGCAAGAATCTTACGGCTTGCGAGTACAAGCAGGAGCTGCTGAAGTTCTTCCCGACCCTCAAGCGATGGAGAGGTGACGATGCCTGCCTTCCCCATGCCGACCATCCCTTGAAGAAAACCTTCATCGAGGAGGTCAACGCCCTCGGCATCCCCGGCCTTCATGTCGACAACCTCTACGTGCTGCAAGGATCGTTCATCAACCAGCCCTACACCATCAACGGCAATGAGGTAAAGCTCCTCGACGACAATGCCACCTATTGGGGCAACCAGATTGTCAAGGATGACACTCGTTGCTACGGCATTGCTTGTTGCGAGCAGTACATCCTCGTCAGCGAGTACGGCAAGGATGGGGCAGATGCAGAGTTG
>JAKSLN010000148.1 GCA_024401165.1 Bacteroidaceae bacterium | reverse complement strand
ATCGACTACCGTGCTCCCTACACCACCAATGGCGACTTCCGCAAGCGTGTAAACAACAACGAGATGCGTTACTCCGACCTCAACCTCTCTAACATGGCTACCCAGATCCGCCAGGGTTACCTGGGCGAGGTTACCTGGGCCATCATCGAGGCTTGTGCCATCGAGAAGGTGGGAGGCAAGGCTCGCATCTACCTCACCGCTGCCGGTGGTATCTCACCCACCGTATGCCGTCTGGCCAAGAAGGGTATCTTCGTTGAAATCAACGCCTTCCACAGCCCAAAGAGCATGGGTATGCACGATGTTTACGAGATCGAGGATCATCCCTTCCGCAAGCCCGTCAACATCTGCAAGGCAAGCGACCGCATCGGTAAGCCCTACGTAGAGGTTGACGCAGACCGCATCCTCGGTATTCTGGAGTGCAACATCCCCGACGAGGCACGCGCCTTCAAGGATGCCGACCCCATCACCACCCAGATCGGCCAGAACGTTGCCGACTTCCTGCTCTACAACCTCAAGGCAGGCCTCATCCCCTCAAGCTTCCTCAACCTCCAGTCTGGTGTAGGTTCAGGTGCCAACGCCGTTCTCGGCGCCCTGGGCCAGTGCCCCGAGGTTCCCAACTTCAACATCTACACCGAGGTGCTCCAGGATGCTCCCGTAGGTCTCATGAAGCAGGGTCGTGTGCTCTCAGCATCTACCTGTTCGCTGACCGTCACCAACGAGTGCCTGACCGACATCTACGACAACATGGACTTCTTCAAGGACAAGCTCGTCGTTCGTCCCTCAGAGATCTCTAACTGCCCCGAGGTCATCGCACGTATCGGCGTCTGCGCATTGAACACCGCCATCGAGTGCGACCTCTACGGCCATGTCAACTCAACCAAGATCTGTGGTACCAAGATGATGAACGGTATCGGTGGTTCTGCCGACTTCGCTGCCAACGCATACCTCTCAATCTTCACCTGTGGCTCAACCACCAAGGGCGGTGCCATCTCAAGCATCGTTCCCTTCGCCAGCCACATCGACCACACCAACCACTACATCGACGCTGTCATCACCGAGTACGGTGTTGCCGACCTGCGTCACAAGAGCGACATGCAGAAGGCAGAGGCCCTCATCGCCGTGGCACATCCCGACTATCAGCCCATGCTCCGCGACTACCTCAAGTTCGCCTCTAAGCGCGGCGGTCACACTCAGCACGAACTGGCAGCAGCATTCGCTATGCACGACACATTCCTCCGCAAGGGCGACATGCGCTTGACCGACCTGGCAGAGTACATCAAGTAAGAATTGACAATTGATATTTGATAACTAAAAAGTTTCGCAGGATCCTGCGAAACTTTTTTTGTGAGACTATGTCCTGTTAAGGAAACCTCTCTTCTCTTGCCCTTACACTTAGCGATGAGCACGGGTGTTGTAGTGTCTGCACTCAGGGCAAGTGCGGCTGTCATGATGATGCTTGCGGCTGAGCTTACGCATGTGCTTCTCCCAGTTCCTGCGATGCTTCTGGCACTCGCGGCAGTTGCACTCATGTACCCTTGCAGGAGCCACGCTTCCATGTCCGCGACCAGGAACCACTACCGCTGCCACGGGAGCGCCGTTGGTAGCCACGTTCACAACAGCTGTCTCGTGACCGCGCTGGCTGGTCAAGGCGGTGCTTGAATGGAACTTATCGTTCTTCACTGTGCCCTTGCTGGCAGTGGTTGCCATCATGGCGGTTGTTACACTCATCATTGCGGCGAGCATCAAGCCCTTCATCATCATCTTAGTTTTCATAGTCTTGCGTGTTTAGAAAAATAACCAATTTATTAACCTTTTATTAACCCTGTCTCAAGGCGTTTGTTCCTTTCGACATTGCAAAGGTAAGGACAATTCTTGGCTTTCAAAACGGATTTTCCATAAGATGATGGGGGACTTTTCCTAAACGATGGGAGGAAATCCTTCCCCGCCCTCCCCCGTCTGCGGTTTTGCGCAGCCTCGACGGCAGTCCCCTCCCAAAGGGAGGACACGCCAATCAGTCGAACAGGCTGCCCTGGTAGCCGCTGAAGCCCGGCAGCGTGCGGCCAAGGTGCTTGTAGGCCAATTCCGTGACCTCGCGGCCACGGGGTGTGCGCTTGATGAAACCTTCTTTAATAAGGAAGGGCTCGTAGACCTCCTCCACCGTACCGCCATCCTCGCCGATGGCCGTGGCAATGGTGTTGATGCCGACGGGACCGCCCTTGAACTTGTCGATGATGACGGAGAGGATCTTGTTGTCTATCTCGTCCAGACCATACTTGTCGATGTTCAGGGCCTCAAGAGCGTAGCGCGCTATGCCCACGTCAATCTTACCGTTGCCCTTCACCTGTGCAAAGTCGCGGACACGGCGCAACAAGGCATTGGCGATACGTGGCGTTCCACGGCTTCGACTGGCAATCTCTCCGGCAGCCATGGCGTCGATGGGCAGTCCAAGCAGACTAGCCGAACGCACGATGATGTTGCGGAGCGTTGCCGTGTCGTAGTACTCGAGGTGCATGTTGATGCCAAAGCGCGCACGGAGGGGAGCCGTCAGCAGACCGCTTCGCGTGGTGGCTGCCACAAGGGTGAAGGGGGCCAGGTCAATCTGTATGGAGCGGGCCGAAGGACCCTTGTCTATCATGATGTCGATGCGGTAGTCCTCCATGGCCGAATAGAGATACTCCTCCACAACAGGTGAGAGGCGGTGTATCTCATCGATGAAAAGCACGTCGTTGGGTTCGAGCGAAGTCAGGATGCCGGCCAAGTCGCCAGGCTTGTCCAGCACGGGACCGCTGGTCAGTTTAAAGCCCACACCCAGTTCGTTGGCGATGATGTTCGAGAGCGTCGTCTTGCCCAGTCCCGGCGGACCGTGCAAGAGCGTGTGGTCAAGCGGTTCGCCACGATACTTTGCCGCGTCTACGAAGATGCGGAGATTCTCCACCACCTTCTGCTGCCCGGCAAAGTCCTCAAAACGCAAGGGTCGGAGTGCATTCTCGAAATCCTTCTCCTTCTGCACCCCCTGTTGTCTTATATCAAAGTTTTCCTCCATACTGGTTGCAAAGATACGAATAAGCGAGCGAAAACGCAAATATATTTGCAGTTTTCCGA
>JAKSLN010000147.1 GCA_024401165.1 Bacteroidaceae bacterium | reverse complement strand
GGCATGCAAGTGGAAGTGTTGAATTTCAAAGTCTCGCCGATGGAGGCAAGGAGTTGCTTGCCATGACGTCAAAAGGACTACACTACTCCAACAACAAGGGATGCTCATGGTATAGGCGAGGATAACCTTTGGTACGGTCTGAACGCTTTTTTGAAAAAAAGTCATCATAAAAGTTGAATTTTCCTTCGTTCCCTACTATATTATACGCGTGCTTCGGCATACAAACATGTTTTAATCTGCAAAAAAGGGAATTATGGAAAAGACAACGGCAATGATGAAGAGAATGAACGTACTTGAGATTATTGAGCAAATCGTAGAACTGACCTGCGACCAGGGCATCACAACAGAAACCAAGAAGGGCAAGGCCCAACTCATCTCCCCTGCCAGACCATACATCAAGGAACTGATGTTGCGACTGGGCATCGCGGACGAGATGGAAGCCCTGTTCCTCGCCGTATTCACAGACCAGTGCAACGACTCTCGCATCAACGTCAAGGACATCGCCCGCCATTTTGATGTCCGCGCCGTAAAGATCCTCTCGCTTGCCCAGCACATCGACAGCCTTGTGCGCCGTGGCATCATAATGCGCAAGAAGGACAGCGACGGCGACGTCACCTACCGCGTTCCCAACAGGACAATAGAATGCCTTCGCCACAACATGCTCCCCGAGCAGGAACCGACCAGCAACCTCACCGTCCAGGAGTGGTACGACCGCATAGACGAACTGCTGGCAAGAAGGGACAATGACGAGATTGAGGATGGAGAACTGTACGAGTGCATCGACAACCTGATAGACAACAACCCGCAGATAGAACTGACCCACAGGCTCCGCTCGTTCGGCCTCGGCCCGAACAACCTGAAGCTGTTCCTCGTCTTCTGCCGCATCTTCACCAACGACCACGACGACAAGATCATGCGCAGCGACCTGCGCGACTACTTCGACACACGCGACCTGCGCAACCATGTGACAGGACTCACGCAGGGAACGCACCATCTGATGAAGCTAAAGCTCGTGGAGCACGCCTGCGAGGACGGCCAGGCAGACACCGAAAGGTGGCGACTGACCGATTATGCAAAGAGGGAAGTGCTGAGCGAACTGAAGCTTAGCGTCAAAAAAGACAATCGTTCCAACCTGACCCGCCACGAGGACATCACCCCCAAGACGCTCTACTACAACGACGCGGTGACCCGGCAGGTCGAACAGCTGAAGTCGCTGCTCGAAAAGGAGCGCATGACTCGCGTGCAGCAGAGACTGAAGGAAAAGGGAATGCGCACGGGCTTCACATGCCTCTTCTACGGTGCTCCGGGGACGGGCAAGACCGAAACGGCACAGCAGCTGGCACGACTGACAGGCCGAGACATCATGCTCGTCGACGTCCCCAGCATACGTTCAAAGTGGGTGGGAGAGACAGAGAAGAACATCAAGGAGGTCTTCGACCGATACAAGCGTCTTGCCGCAAACAACGACATGGCCCCCATCCTCCTCTTCAACGAGGCAGATGCCGTACTCAACAAGCGCGCCGAAGGAGCAACCGGCAGCGTAGACAAGATGGAGAACGCCATGCAGAACATCATACTGCAGGAGATGGAGCAGATTGACGGCATCATGATAGCCACCACCAATCTCACCGCCTCCCTCGACCCCGCCTTCGAGCGCCGCTTCCTCTACAAGATAGAATTCGAGAAGCCCACGCCAGACGAAAGTCGGCACATCTGGGCATCCATGTTGCCCCAGCTGACCGAGGAAGAAGCCCTCTGCCTGGCCAGCACCTATTCCTTCAGCGGCGGCCAGATCGAGAACATCGCTCGCAAGCAGCTCATCGACAGCGTCCTCACCGAATCCGACGCCCTCGACATCCAAGCCATCCATCAGGCCTGCAGACTCGAACGCCTGGGCAAGCACGACGTCAAGCGCGTTGGCTTCTAGAATCAGAGAGAAAGAGAAACGATAAACAAAGAAACACCGTCAACCTTTAGTTTTCTCAAAAAAAATACCTATCTTTGCAAGCAGAATAGAATAAAAAATACCATTTAAGACACCATGGGACTCTCAAAATCTAAGTACACCACATACTGCCAATGCCCGAAGGCACTTTGGCTTAAGACATACGACCCAGACAAGGCAACGCCTATCGACGAAGCAGCAATGGCACGATTTGCTGCCGGAAACGAAGTGGGCGACCTTGCCATGGGACTCTTTGGCGACTTCGTGGAAGTGACGACAAAGAAAGAAGATCCTTCGACAAGCTCAGGACAAGCTCTTGACCTTGTTGCCATGATCGGGAAGACAAACCAATGCCTGGCCAATGGAACCGAGAACATCGCCGAGGCATCCTTCGCTTGGGAAGGCAACTATTGTGCCGTGGACATACTGCACAAGACCGCAGCAGGATGGGCCATATACGAGGTGAAGAGCAGCACTGGGTCTGACGACCCGAAAAAGAACACCCGTGCCACGCTGCAGAAGTACGCCTACGACATTGCCTATCAGAAGTTCGTTCTGGAGAAGTGCGGCATCAATGTGGACGGAGTCTATCTCGTTCGCCTCAACAGCAACTATGTACGTGGAGAGGAGTTAGACATACAGCAACTCTTCCACATCACCGACATGAACGAACTGGTGGCAGAGGAGTCTCTCGTCATAGAGCAGAAAGTGGCAGCAGCCCAGAACATGCTGAAACAGAGCACCCCACCCTGCATCGAAATAGGCAAGCAATGCAAAAAGCCATACCAGTGCACCTTCTTCGACTATTGCCGTGGCGAACTACCCGAGAACTCCGTCTTCGAACTCTATCGTCTGCCTTTTGCCAAGAAACTCGAACTCTTCAAGGCAGGCAAGGTGACCATCAGCCAGCTCGACCGCGAGGATGCCCGCAACATGATCCAGCATATTCAGCTGGACACCTATCTGATGGGCGAAGAAATCGACAAGGAAGGCATTCGCAAGTTCCTGGCCAAAAACATTCATTACCCGCTCTACTTCCTCGACTTCGAGACCTCGCAGTACGCCATCCCGCAGTTCAAGGACTCCAAGCCCTACCAGCAGATACCTTTCCAATACTCGCTCCATTACATCGATGAACCAGGAGGCGAACTCAAACACACTGACTACTTAGGCGATGGCGTTAATGATCCTCGTCGTGCTTTGGCAGAGCAGTTGGT
>JAKSLN010000146.1 GCA_024401165.1 Bacteroidaceae bacterium | reverse complement strand
CCGATGCAGAAGTTCTTGAAGATGTTGCCAAGGACTTCGTCGGTAGTTATCTGTGATCCAAGGATTTCGGAGAGGTGGGAGAGGCAGAGGCGTAGGTCTTCTGCAATGAGGTCGCCCGAGATACCCATCTGTATGGAATCGATGGCGCGCAGCATGTCGGCGGATGCAAGGTCTAAGGCTTCCTTATGACGAAGGTTAGTGATGAGCACCTGGTCGCTGTTGTCGTTACCGCAGATGATTCGGGCATGGTCGATAAGGGATTGCTGTAAAGTTTCGATGCCACGATCCAGAAGAGCAGAAATCGAAATGTTTGTGACTGGCAAATTGAGGGTGGAAATCAAAGGGCGGTGGTTCTCTTCTTTATCTGATTTGTTTTGAACATAAATAATGTATTGGCCAGGAGTGGTTTCGATTGCAGGGTAGGGTACTCCGGGTTCTGTTAGAAGAATGATGATTTGCGCTTTACTTGCTGCCTTCAGCGAACGTTCAATACCTAAGCGTTCGATTGTGTCATTGGTGTCACGGATGCCTGCTGTGTCGATAAATCGGAAAAGATAACCGCCCAGTGTTATCGTGTCTTCGATGATGTCGCGCGTCGTGCCTTGAATGTCACTTACAATGGCCTTGTCATCTTGTAGAAGCAGGTTGAGCAAGGTTGATTTGCCAACATTTGGTGCACCAATGATGGCAACGGGAATTCCGTTTTTGATGGCATTACCAGACGAGAAAGACTGACGAAGGCGATCTATCTCGTTTAGGGTTTCTTGAGAGAGGGTAGTAAGTTGTTTGCGATCTGCAAATTCAACATCCTCTTCGCTAAAATCAAGTTCGAGTTCGAGTAAAGAAGTTATTGTGAGCAATCTTGATCGCAAATCGGCCAGTTTGTGTGTTATGGCACCACGCATTTGGTTGAAAGCAACGCGATGTGACGCTTCATTATTTGATGCAATCAGATCGGCAACAGCCTCTGCCTGAGAGAGATCCATCTTGCCATTCAAGAAAGCGCGTTGAGTGAACTCGCCAGGCTTTGCCATCTGGCAACCATTCTCCATGAGCAGATGAAGGATGCGCTTTTGTATGTAGGAAGAACCATGGTGGGAAATCTCTACTGTATCTTCGCCCGTGTAGCTATGAGGTGAGCGACAGATGGATAGGATCACGTCATCGATGGTAGTAGGTCCCGTGGGCGTATCTTCTTTTGACGCTTCTTCTACTGAAGGTTGGATGATTGCGCCATAATGCATTGTGTAACCCGACGCAGTGAGAATGTTCTTGCTGAAAATGGTATTAGCAATTCTGATGGCATCCTCACCAGAGATGCGTATGATGCCAATAGCGCCTCCAGGGGCAGTGGCAGGTGCACAGATGGTATTCACTTTTCCAATTGTCTGATTTGCTTTTTTTGCTTGAGGATAAGTTCTACGAGTTGTCGTTGCTCATTCTCCTTGGTCAAAACATTATTTTTAATGGCAGAGCGACCTGATGCTGATGCCGCATGATAATCGTCACGCAGTCCTTCGAGGATGCTGTTTACCTGCTCCAGCTTGGTGATATTGACCAGCAGGGTTTCGTATAGCTGCTTTGCCTGAGCATTCTTAAACTGACTGGGCAATGTATAAGTTACATTGTCATTTACGACAAAACTAGCGCCCGAATTATTGCTATTATCGGAAACAGACCCTGAATTTTGCACATTCCTAAGACGCGCAATTGACTGCTGAACAGCCTCCTGATCCGTCCAGGTGGCACGAATACTGTTCAATTTGGCCAAGGCACGCAGAGCATCAGGATTCAGTTCGTCTACATTATATATTTTACGTGACTGGTTGGGGATGAACGTGTAGACACATACGGTATCACCCGAACAGTTTCGGTCAGTTACAAAGTACCCCAGATTGGAATATTCATCTATGGCATAGAGATAATCATTGGCAGGTGAATTGAAAGGCATTCCAATGTTTTCAGGCGCTAGGAAACTCTGTTCCTCTGCATCGTATCGAGTCATGAAAATATCGTAGCCTCCCATGCTTTCTTCACCCTTGGCGGCATAATAGAGTGTTGCTCCGTCATTAAGCATGAAGGGATAATTCTGCTGGAGGTCGTCATGACTATCAAGTCCCTTCTCGTTGAGTGATGACAATGTCGTCCACTCGTTTCCAACTTTGTTGGCAGAGAACAACATGGACGAAGAATTGCTTGGCTGTGAGGCGATAATCTGATCGCCAATCTGCGACACATACACCGTACACATCATAGTGTCGGGCTTCTGAAAATAGTCAGCATACATCTTGATTTGACCGACCTCGTCGCTAAGATGGATGGCTTTGAGAACTTCAGCCTTTTTGACTAGAACACTATCGATAAAGCAAACTTTCTCTGTTGCTCTCATGCGAGCCTTGGCACGTTGAACTTGGCGTAGCATCTCCTCTGCCTGACTGATGTCCATCTTTTGTCGACGCAACACGCTGATCTCGTTGCTGAGGATGGCTTCTGCGTCCTCGAAACGATACTGACTAATTGCATCGTTGAGACTGATAGCTGGCAGGTTGGGATTCGCTGCTGGTTTACTAGCTGTTTTTCTCTTCTGGGCATAACCCATTGAAGAAAAAGCCATTATGCAAGAGAGTAAAAGAAATAGTTTCTTCATTGTTGTGTGTTATTTCATAAAAATAAAATATACGGCAAGTACAAGGCAAGCAAAGGCTGCCAGATGATTCCATTGCAATGCCTGTCCCTGAAACAGGACATTGGCAATGAGGCAAAAGACAACCAGCGAAACAACTTCCTGAATAACCTTCAACTGCATGAGCGAAAAGGGGCCGCCATTGCCTTCGAAGCCAATTCGATTGGCAGGCACCTGACAGCAATATTCGAAGAAAGCGATAGCCCACGAGAAGGCAATCACGCCAACGAGCGGCCAGTTGCTGCTTGTACCTGTCTGCTGCAGTTTGAGGTGACCATACCAGGCAAGCGTCATGAAGACGTTGCTTGCAAGCAGGAGTAGAATAGTGTAAAGTGCATTCATATAAAAAGAAAATGCTCCCCGAGGAATGGGACCTCGGGGAACAAAACAATATTTAGTTACTTAGACAAGTACTCGTCCATAGCAGCAGCTGCACGACGACCGTCACCCATAGCGAGGATAACAGTTGCGCCACCACGTACGATATCACCACCGGCGAAGATGGTGGGGATGTTGGTCTGCATGCCGTCGTTGACAACGATGGTGTTCTTGCGACCCAGCTCCAGACCCTCGATAGAGGTGGGAACGATGGGGTTGGGA
>JAKSLN010000145.1 GCA_024401165.1 Bacteroidaceae bacterium | reverse complement strand
GGTAGATGTTCTTGAGTACTTGTTTCTGGGTCTGCTGGATGGTCTTGCTTACGCCCACCATCGAGAAAATGATTTTCTTATCGTCAACTGTTGCCATGTTGTCTTTGAATGGTTTATGTTATTGGATGTTTACTTCGAACTGTAAAAAGGGGATGCTAAAGTCGGGCTGCGACTTCGTGTTCAAAACGTTCCACCTCCAGGCGCCTCTCCTCGTCGGAGAGGGTGGGGCAAAGTCTGTCGAGCGCCTGGCGGAATGTCTCCACGGCGCGCATCTTGGCTATCTGCTTACCCGCCTTCATGCCGCTGGCATAAGGGGTATGGGGAAGCAGGCTGCGATTGAAATTTCCGTCACTCATGGTTGCAAATATACAACAAAAAGATAGAAAAATGAGGATTCTCCCTTGTAAAAGTGGTTTTTTGTAAATAATTTGCCAATTATCGATTGTCCTTCATCAATTATTATAAAATAATGTGTATTTTTGCGCACGAAATGAAAAACTATTGTCGCATCCTCCTCATACTGTTGCTCTTTGCCCCCTTGATGGCTGTGGCAAAGGGAAAGCGCCAGATATGGGTCATTGATGCCGGTCATGGCGGCCGCGACGTGGGATGCGAGGGTACGAAGGCGAAGGAGAAGGACATCAACCTGGCTGTGGCAAAGCGCGTTGCCGAACTGGTGAGGGCCAACATTTCTGGCATCCAGGTGGTGATGACGCGCGACAGCGACCGCTTCCTCACCCTCGACCAACGTGCGCAGACTGCCAATGACCTCGACGCCAGCCTTTTCCTCAGCATCCATGTCAATGCGGCACCCGAAGCACCTGGCGTACGGGGTACCGAGACGTACTACGGTCCGCTCGATGCCACCTCGATGCCATCGATAGAAGCCGCCCGCCGCAAGAACATCCAGAAGAGTGAACTGCTGGCGTGGGAGATGCAGAGCCAGTACGGACAGGTGGGTCGCCCCATCAGCCGTGGCGTCAAGCGCGAGCGATACTACGTCATCCTCTACACCAAGATGCCTGCCATCCTCACCGAGATTGGTTTCATCTCCAATGCCAACGACCAGCAGTACATGACGAGCAAGGCGGGGCAGGAGGAGATTGCCCAGTGCATCTTCAAGGGACTGCGCGAGTACAAGGCTACCGTGGATGCTGGCAAGGAGCGCACCGTCATCGCAGAGATGCGCCGCACGGGCGGCAAGGCCAAGAACCGCGTGGCTGCCAGCGATGAGATACTGCTGGCCGAGAATGTGGCCGAGGAGGCCGCCGTGGAGGAAGCATCTGCAGAGGCAGATAAGGTGGAGGAGGAGAAGAAGGCTGCGAACACAAAGGTACTTGCTGCCAAGATTCCAAGCAAGCAGACGAGTGCGTCGAAGGGTGGCAAAGAGTCAGCTGCCTCAAAAACTGCAGAGCCGGCACTGGATCCGTCCCTCGAACCAGAACTGGACAACGGAGCGCTGAACTTCTACGTGCAGGTCTTTGCCCTGAAGAGCAAACTGCCACTCAACGACAAGCGCCTCAAGGACTTGAAGGACGTGAAGATAATGGAGAAAGATGGCAAGTATAAGTATCTGGCCGCCTCTACCTCAAACTATGAAACTGCTCGCAAGAATCTGGATAAGATTCGCAAGCAGTTCCCCGACGCTTTCCTCGTTGCTTTCTTGGGGCAGCGTCAAATCTCCACCGCCGATGCCATGGAGATGGTGGTGAAGAAGTAAAAATCCTTATTTTTTCTTGTAGATCATCTTGACGGGACGATAGCAGACGTTGTCGTGTCGTTCCAGAATCTCGCCCGTGTCGGTGCTGATGACATAGACGCTGCCGTTCAGGCCTGTCTGGTCGGGTTCGTAAAAGGCGACGTAGGTCGTCAGATGGTCGGCACTGAGCACGAGGTCGGTGACGATGGCTCGGTCGGAACCGAAGGTCTGCAGGACGTCGGCCTTGTCGAGCGACTGCGAGGTGGCGTAGTTCCAACGACGCACCTGGTTCTTGTCACCAAAGAGGAGCGAATAGTAGGTCTTGTTGGCTACGCAGGGTGTCTGCTCGTTGATGATGTTGGTGCCGATGCAGGCTGTACTGGTGCCTCCGTTGTCCCAGAGCTTGGCTGCACCGGCCGAAGCGTCGTACTCCCAGAAACCGGTAGAGAGGATGGTCTTGCGGGTAAGGAAGGCGTTCTTGGTGAGGACGAGCATCTCGCTCTTGTCTGTTCGCTTCTGCTTGGCGGTGAGGTCGATGCCGACGATCTTGACGATGTCGTTGTTGGCAAAGTAGTTGGTCTGGGCATTGACGCTGTCGCGCACGAGCAAGTACTTGGTGCTGCAGTAGTAGGGACCATAGCCGCTATAGAGGTCGCAGAGGTCGCCCTTCTCCTTGTCCCAGAAGACGAGGTCGAAGCTCCAACCGGCTCCGCCGTCGTCGTGGGCGAGGCAGGTCTGGGCGTATTTGTAGCGGAAGTTGGTGGGCTTGGAGATAGCACCCTCGGTGGTGGAGAACTCGTAGACGCTGCCGTTCTCGCACAGGATGGGGTAGGCTACGCCTGAGGCTCCGACGCTGGGGATGACGAGGCGGGTGGGGACGAAGTCGTCATACTCGGTGACGGGGACGACATTCTCGGCTACGAGGGTCTTCTCGTTGAGGTAGTAGATGGTTGGCGCTGCTCCATTTCCCGGGGAGGGGCTGGAGGCAACTGGCTGTGCTGCGCCTGACGCAGAAGGCAGGGCACCCTGGCAGGCAAGGATTAGGGAACCACTGCTCTGCACCATGTCGATGCAGCGGGGAGAGAAGGTGAGGTCGGGGTTGTTGACGCTGAAGCAGTCGCCCGTGGTGAAGCTGCGTGGACCACCGTTGCTGGGGGTGAGCATGAAGGAAAGCATGCTGGTGCCATCGGGTTGCTGGCTCAGCAGGGCGATGCCTTCTTCGTAGGGCGAGTTGACATTCACCGTGAAGGGGAAGAACGTCTTGCCATCCTCATTCTCGACAATGAGGCGGCACTGGAAGGTGCCCAGTTCCTTGGCAGGGTAGGTGAACTCCTCCTCGTGTGAGTAGACCTGCTGGTCGACCTCCCAGGTGTAGGTGACGGTCTTGGGCTGGTTGGTCTGCGAAAGCGCCGGCTTGATGCGCAGCGTCTCGTTCTTGTTGATGTTGTATAGTGCTTCGATGCCGCCGTCGATGTTGATCTCGGAAAGGGGGCGGGTAGGGAGCGTGGTGTCGTCGCTGACGCAGGAGGTCATTCCCATCCAACCTCCTCCAAAGGGGAGGAGAACCATGATGGCGATGGGTAGTATGTTCTTGATTTTCATTGTCGTTATGTTGTTTTGTCTTCTGGTTGCTGTTTGACCCCTCCAAAAATGGAGGGGAACGGG
>JAKSLN010000144.1 GCA_024401165.1 Bacteroidaceae bacterium | reverse complement strand
GGCCAAACCAGATTGACTGCTGCCAATGCCTCTTTGCCTACGAAATTCGAGACGCACAATCCATCCACCACACCATACACCGATGTGAAGATCATCATCAGCATCGATGGGATGGTAAAACGTAGCAATCGACTGTAGTCAAAATGATCAGATAACTGTATTTTCATATGATTATACCCATTCAAGTCTTCCCGCTCAGCACACCACCTTCTGCACGATGCCGGTAAGACCATGTATTAGCAGTACCATCTCAAACCCAAACTACGATCTTGGTATTACCCCAGTTTCAAGATTTCCTGCTGTAGCTTTTCAAGAAACAGAGCTGCCTGTCCTTCATCCATCTGGACGTGATGAAACTGGAAGCTGATGGGCAACGTCACCTTGAAGAACCCCTTGCGGTATCTGCCCCACATAACCATAGGATTGTTGAACCCCTTCGCATATTGGTTGACGATACTGTCGAGTTCCGTCTGTATCATTGCCGAAGTGCCTATCACCATCATTCGGTCATCCAGACAAAGGTTTTCACACATACGAGCTGCCTTGCTTGTGATTTCCTCATAACTGGTGTTGAATGCCTGAAGGTTCTCGTTGTAGGGGATGTCACAATAATTGATTCCACCTCTGCAGTTGTTCACTACAGGTCCGATGGCCAGTTCGTCGAATCGATACATCTTATCCTCTACGGGCAGCATCATGAACTCAGGCACTTGGCTGGCAGCCTTGCCGATGCACCAGCAAAGCAGCATGTTGAATTTCGTGCCATGCTTCTTGGCATAACGGATGAGCCGACTCACATCGAACGTCTTTGTGAGGGTAACCATCGGCATGGGTGAAGACATCCATAACTCGAATGCCTCTGCGCGTGTTGTATCTTTCGGATTGACTTCTGTCTTCATAACTTTTGTATTGTTCTTTTGTCAAATCGGGCACTTGCAGATTTCTGTGCTTGTTATTCAATGATTTCATTCTCAGGAATAACATCGTCCTCAGTCAGTTGCCTGATAACCTTGCAAGGGATACCTGCCGCAACAACTCCGGCAGGTATATCTCTCGTGACAACACTTCCTGCACCAATCACACTGCCTTCGCCAATGGTCACACCGGCACAGATAGTGGCATTGGCACCAATCCAAACCTTATCTTTGATCGTAATAGGAGCGGAGGTGCCTACACCTTCCGTGCGTTGCTGCGGATCGAGTGCATGACCGGCACAAGTGATACACACTCCTGGGGCGATGAATACTCCATGACCGATGTGAACGGGAGAGGTGTCGAGAATAGAACAGCCATAATTGAGCAGCGCGAAGCCATGGAAATGAATGTTGAATCCATAGTCGCAATTGAACGGTGGCTGTATGACCACAAAGCCATTCTCCGGATAAGTGCCTACCAGATCCTTAATTAAGGCAGTACGCTTCTCTATATCGTCAGGATCTGACTGATTGAGGAGCCAGCACAGATGATGCGCCTTCTTCTGATGCTCACCTCCAGGACCTCTCTGGTATCTGGCAAAGGGTTGCATGGAGGTCATAGTTTCTAAATATTTGTCCATGTCATGTAATACAGTCGTTTTTCTTTGGTTGACGTCTCGATACAGGGTCAGCCATATTAACGCTTTTCGAGAACTGGTGAATGATTATCCAATTATCCAATTATCCATTTGCTACCAGGTAGATAGCTTATCACTTTGGTAGTAATCATGCAACAAAGGTACGTGAGGATGGCGATGCAAGGAATTGTCAGGTAGATTGGTAATATCGGATTGCCTGGTCCTTCGGGCATGAAGAGTGGGGCGATGTTGCTGAGGAACAGGATGTGCATCAGATACATCCCGAACGTGAGTTTTGAGATACCTGTAATCCACTTTGGTGCTTCTTTCTGCTCAATGCAAGTGAACATTAGGAATGCTCCGAAAGAGGTGAGCAGGACATTTGGCGTACAGAACTCCCATGACCATTCCAATACTGGAGTTTTCATCTCAATGCCCGGAACACCTGTGTGCCAGAACGACCATGCCGTGAAGATTGCACCGACGAGGAATGTCACGGAGCCGATGCCCATTCGCTTGCTTCTATTCCATGTAAGATGCTTACGAATATAATGAGCCATAACGAGATAGCCAAGATAACCTGAGCAATAGTACAGCATACCGAAGTATGGATTCCAGAAGCATGTACCCCATAGGTCGGCACTCACGAAGCGTGTCAGCCAAGGTGCAAGAGTAGAGAGGGCGAAGAACGTGAGGAACAATCGTTCGTCCTTGGCCGATGATTTCTCCAGCCATGGCGACACCACTGGGATAATGAGGTATAGAGAGATCAGCGGGTACATGAACCAGAGATGGCCTGCCGCAGAAGGGAAGGTGTAAGGTAGATGCGTGAAGTCAAGCCAAGCCTGTTCACTCGTTGTGCCATCCCACAGCAATGGCATGAAGCAATAGAGCAGCATGAACACAATCATCGGCGGCAGGATGCGCTTGAAACGGCGTTTATAGAAGTCGCTCATCGTCGTGCCAGCTTTTACGGGTACCAGCAGAAAGGCGCTTACCACCATAAACAGCGGCACGCTGATTCTGCCCAGAGCTCCATC
This sequence comes from Bacteroidaceae bacterium, assembly GCA_024401165.1. Classification (GTDB taxonomy): domain Bacteria; phylum Bacteroidota; class Bacteroidia; order Bacteroidales; family Bacteroidaceae; genus Physcousia. Next base: position 773 of record JAKSLN010000144.1, on the reverse strand, counting down.
GAAGATAGCTACCCACAGGCGGTTGCTCTCGTTGGCAAGCATGGATGTATCCTCCGTCCAGCAATAAAAATACTCACTCGAATGCACCAGCATCACGAGGAAACATGCGATCACTCTTATGTAATCGATGAATACTATTCTTTTGTTCATTGTCAAGTCGATTTATGATATTCTTCAGTTGTTTGCTATTACTTATGTGATTTAAGGAGGGATTGATCCTTCAAGCAAAAGTGCAGAACATTGGCAAGTTGACCCTTGGTTCTTCAGTAATTCGGGATAGTGGCGGCAGGTGTCGCACCCTTTCCAGAATTTCGGGTCGGATGTTATCTGGTCGTATGGCACCTCCTTGAATCCAAGCCTCTTGCTCATCTTGATGACCGCTGGACTCTTGGTTATTCCGAATACTTTTGCGTTAGGGAACATCTTCTGGCTTTCTTCCACGATGAGTCTTTTTATTCTGGTGGCTAGTCCCTGGCCTCGGAACTCTGGCTTGACAATCATTCCAGAGTTTGCCACAAACAAATCGTTTTGCCAGCTTTCCAGATAGCAGAAGCCAGCAAATGATCCGTCATCACAGAGCGCGATGACAGCCTTCCCTTCTCTCATCTTGGTCGCTAGATACGTCGGATCACGCATTACGATGCTGTTGCCAGGCACCTTTGATGCTACCTCGATAGCAGAGAGGATGTCTTTGATATAGGGAATGTGCTGCTCAGAAGCTACTAATACTGAAAAGTTCTGCATACGATTATCACTTTAAGTCGAACTGGAAA
>JAKSLN010000143.1 GCA_024401165.1 Bacteroidaceae bacterium | reverse complement strand
GCGTTGGTCTCGTTGATGGTGTTCTGGACAGAACCAGCCTTGGCAGCTGCCAGGAAACCACCCTCCTCCTCAACAGCGAGGAAGAGCTTCCAAGCCTGACCTGCCAAAGCAGAGGTCAGCTCCTCGATGAAGTATGAACCACCGGCAACGTCAACCATGCGGTCGAAGTGGCACTCGTCCTTCAGCAGCAGCTGCTGGTTGCGGGCGATGCGCTCTGCGAACTCGGTGGGAGTCTCGTAAGGCTCGTCGAAGGGAGTGACAACGATGCTGTCTACGCCACCCAGAGCGGCTGACATAGCCTCGGTCTGAGAGCGCAGCATGTTTACGTAGCTGTCGAATACAGTCTGGTTGTAGGTGGTGGTGATAGCGCAGATGTGCATCTTGGCGCTCTCCTTGCACTCGGTATACTGGCTTACGATCTGAGCCCACAGCATGCGAGCGGCACGGATCTTGGCAATCTCCATGAAGTACACACCATTGATACCCAGGTTGAACTTGATGTTCTGAGCTGCCAACTCGGGAGCAACGCCAGCCTCGGTCAACTCGGCCATGTACTCGTTAGCCCAGGCCAGAGCGTAACCCAGATCCTGGTAGCTGTAAGCACCTGCGTTGGTCAGCTTGTAAGCGTTGACAGCGATGGCGCGGAACTGAGTGTAGTCCTTCAGGATCTCTACCAGCTCCTTGGCGTTCTTCAGTACCTCAGTAGTGTCCTTGCCCTTGCTGACCATCTTCTCCAGGGGGTCAAAGCTGATGCTACCAGCAACCTTAGCCTTGTCTGCACCCTTCTTCTCGAAGTAGGCAACGAGAATCTGGGCCAACTCAACGCTCTTGCATTGGCAAGTGCAGAAGTTCAGCTCTACGCACTCAACGTAGATGCCCTCCAGCAGCGTGTCGATGTACTCGGCGCTGACCTTCTCGCTGGGGATGCAGAAACCGAGGCTGTTCACACCCTTGTTCAGGATGTCCAGCGCCTTGGCGTTAGCCTCCTTGGGACAGTCGCACTTGATGTCCTGACGTACATACCACTCATTGTCTGCGGCCTTGTTGCCGCGAACGTAGGGGAACTCACCGGGGAGGGCGTTGACGGTTGCCAACTTCTCCACATCTTCCTTGCGATAGAAGGGCTCCATTGAGAAGCCTTCGTTGGTTCTCCAAACCATCTTCTTCTGATAGTCTGCTCCCTTGAGGTCAACCTCAATCTTGTCGCGCCATTCCTGACGTGAGGGCGCAGTGAAGTCAGAGAAGAGTCTTTCTTTACTATCTGCCATAATAAAATAAATAAAATATAGTTTATTGGATTTTTTAAAATTCCTCGCAAAATTACGCTTTTTTCTCCAAACCGCCAAAACTTTCGCTCCCTAATTTCGTGCGCATGCGCATAATGATAAGCGTATTGTCACATGGAGTTTGCAATTAATGGACTTGAAGGACGGAAACATGTCAGCCTCGCTGACGCCCTCCTCATGCTCCTGCTCACCCTCGCCACTGGTGGCAGGTGCGCAAGGCGGCACGGGAGAATCCTGCCGATGTGGTGAAGAGCGAATAAAGTCAATACGATACTCTTTGTTTTTATGTTTGTGGCCACAAGTTTGTGAACTTCGTTTTTTGCTTAACATAGTGCGCAAAAGCGAAAAAAATGCATCAATACAACGCGCCTTTCACATTTTTTTACTAATTTTGCAACGCAAATTATAACAATTGAACCTATGAGTGAAAATTGGCTCGTTAAACTATTCACCGACACGGATGGTGTCGGACACATCGTGTTGCTCTATGCTATCGTCATAGCAGTCGGAATTTTCTTGGGACGAATGAAGATCGGAGGCAAGAAAAATGGCATCTCACTCGGTGTCACCTTCGTCCTCTTTGCCGGCATCGTGGCTGGCCATTTCGGCTTTACAGGCACGTCCAACGTCCTTACCTTCGTTCAGGACTTCGGTCTTATCCTCTTCGTCTACTGCATTGGCTTGCAGGTGGGACCAGGCTTCGTCAGCAGCTTCAAGGAGGGGGGCGTCAAGATGAACCTCGTGGCCTTGGGCGTCATCCTGCTCAACGTCATCTGCTGCATCTCGCTCTATTTCCTTGTCTTCTACAAGGGCGATGCCTCGGATGCCGAAAACAGCTCTAACCTGGCCATGATGGTCGGCGTGCTTTGTGGCGCCATCACCAATACGCCCGGTCTGGGTGCTGCGACGGAGGCTTGCAACACGGTCTTCGGTGCCGATGCGCCTGTCATTGCCAATGGCTATGCTTGTGCCTATCCCCTTGGCGTTGTGGGTATTATCGCGGCAACCATCGTAATCCGCTACCTGACCGGAACGTCGCTCAAGAAGGACCAGGAGGCCATCGAAAATGAGAAGGCGGCCAACCCCCATGCCACGCCTCACCGCATGACGCTGATAGCCAGCAACCCATACCTGCTGGGTAAGAGCATCCTGCAGGTACGTCAGTTCCTTGGTCGCGACTTTGTCTGCAGCCGTATCCTTCAGAACGGCCACGTAAGCATCCCCAACCGTAATACGATTCTTGGCGATGGCGACAAGATGTTCATTACTTGTGCCCAGGATGATGCCGAGGCAATCGTTGCCTTCATTGGCCCCGAGGACAACAGCATCGTATGGGACGAACAGGATGTACCCGTAGTAAGCAAGCATATCCTTGTCACCCAACCCGAGGTAAACGGCAAGACGATGGGTGAGTTGCACTTCAGCAGCGTATATGGAGTGAACGTTACTCGCGTGCGCCGAGGCGACATGAACCTCTTTGCCGAGAGCAACCTGCGCATGCAGATTGGCGACCGCCTCGTGGTCGTGGGTCCTGAGGATGCCGTAGACCGCGTGGCTGCCAAGATGGGTAACAGCGTCAAGAAGCTCGACCATCCCAACCTGGCTGCTATCTTTATCGGCGTCTTCATCGGAATCATCTTCGGTGCCATACCCATCGCCATACCCGGTGTTCCCACCCCCGTTAAGCTTGGTCTGGCCGGTGGTCCCTTGTGTATCGCCATCGCCATCGGTGCGTACGGTTACAAGTTCCACATCAACGCCTACACCACCACCTCGGCCAACCTCATGTTGCGCGAGATTGGCTTAGCCCTCTTCCTGGCCAGCGTGGGCATCAAGGCGGGTGCCAACTTCGTCGACACGGTTGCCAATGGAGACGGTCTGACATACGTCTGGTGCGGCTTCCTCATCACCGTCCTGCCTATCCTTATCATGGGCTTCGTGGCCAAGAAGTTCCTCAAGCTCAACTACTGCACGCTGATGGGCCTCATTGCCGGTAGCACCACCGACCCGCCAGCACTTGCCTTCGCCAACCAGACTGCTGGCAACGAAGCTCCTGCCGTCGGCTATTCCACCGTCTACCCCCTCAGCATGTTCATGCGTATCCTTACTGCGCAGCTCATCATCCTGTTGATGTGCAGCATATAAAGGAGGGAGTTATCGCTTCGATAGGGG
>JAKSLN010000142.1 GCA_024401165.1 Bacteroidaceae bacterium | reverse complement strand
ACTCCGAGAGATGCAGGAACGGGCTGCACAGATGGGCGCCAACGCCATCGTGGGCGTGGACCTGGACTATGAGACCATCGGCGGCAATGGTTCCATGCTCATGGTGGCCGCAAGCGGAACAGCAGTGGTGGTGGAATAAAGACCCTCTCCGCCGGAAAAGCCGGCACCTCCCCCGAAAAGGGAGGATTTATAAAGGGGACAGCCAATAACTAAACGACTAGAAAGTTGAAGATTGAAAAGGAAACTTCCCTAAACAACTAAACGCCCAATCTCCTAAACGACTAGTTTCCTAAACAACTAAACAAACGACTAAACAACAATGAAACGATTAATGATAATTGCCTTGATGCTGGCATGCGCAATGGGCATCCAGGCACAGACTACCGTCAAGGGTCTGCTGAAAGACTCGCTCACTCAGGAAGCCGAGCCCTACGCTACCGTGCGCATCTATGCCGGTCAACAGGTCAAGCAGAACAGCAGTCCTGTAGCCATGGCGCTGACCGATGCCGAAGGAAAGTTCAACGCCACCGTCAAGGCCAAGGGTGCATTCGTTGCCGTTGCCACCTCGATGGGCAAGGCTGCAGCCGTGCGCAACTTCACCATTACCAACGAGAAGAGCGTCGACCTCGGACAACTCATGTTGAGCGACAAGACGAGCGACATGAAGGGCGTGGAGGTCGTTGCCGTCCGCCCCATCGTCAAGATGGAGGCCGACAAGGTTACCTACTCCGTCGAGGATGACGTTGACAGTCGTTCGATGACCGTGCTCGACATGCTGCGCAAGGTGCCCATGGTCATGGTGGACGGACAGGACAACATCACCGTCAACGGACAGAGTTCGTTCAAAATCTACGTGGACGGCAAACCCAACATGATGCTGAGCAGCAATCCTGGCGTTATCCTCAAGTCATTGCCCGCCAGCATGGTAAGCAACATTGAGGTCATCACCAATCCCGGAGCAAAGTACGATGCGGAAGGTGCTGGTGGCATCCTCAACTTCACCCTTGCCAAGATGGGCGGAGCCGCTGGCGGTGCAGCCGCTACCGACATCAGCGGCTACAACGGTTCGATAACAGCAACTGGAGGCAATCGCAACGTGGGCGGTACGGCCACCATTGCAGGACAGGAGAAGAAGCTGAGCTACAACGCCACCGTCAACTACACCTACACCGACAACGGAACTGTGAAACAGACATGGGAACGTAAGCAAAAGGACGGAACAAGCACCCTCTTCGAGACAACGGCCCGCAATCGCGTCCCCCTCCTCATGGGCAACGTCGGACTTGGCTACGAAATCGATGCACAAAGCAGCGTGAACGGATCGTTCAGCGTGCAGCGCTTCGACGTCACCAACTCGGGTGACCCAAGAACAACAATGAAGATGGGAGGCATGAACTTTGGGTACCAGAACCACATGGTGCAGAAGATAGACAACACGGGCTATAGCGGCAGTCTGGACTACCAGCGCTTCTTCGATCCCAAACGTGCTAATTCGCTGACCATCACCTACCAGATAAACCATACGCCCACTCACCACGACAGTGAGATGACTGGCTATGAGGCCCTGGTAGACGGAGCGTCCATCGCCCCTTCGGCAGCAGCCACGTCTAGCATGATGCCCAATGATCGTCTCAGCAACGGCACGGAGCGTACAACCGAGCACATCGGACAGATTGACCTCGTCAACACGCTCTCGGAGCACAGCAAGCTGAACACCGGTGCCAAGTACTCCTTCCGCAAGAGCACGAGCGAAAACGAATACTTTGAGGTGCAGGAAGGCAAACCCGTCTTCATGCCTGGCCAGAGCACCGACTACGACCATCGCAACCAGATTGGCGCCATCTATGCCGAGTCGGAGAACACTTGGGGCAAATGGACCGCCAAGGCAGGTCTGCGCTACGAGCACACCTGGCAGAAGGTGATGTACAAGGACAGCAAGAAGAACTTCGACGACAACTACGGCAACCTCGTCCCCTCTGCCAGCTTGTCCTATGCCCTGTTGCCCGGTTCTAGTCTCGGCCTTACCTACAACATGCGCATCTCACGCCCCGGCATCTCCTACCTCAACCCTTATCGTGACAACAGCGAACCCACTTCTGTCAACTACGGTAACCCCGACCTTAAGGTAGAGAAGACCCACAACATCGGACTCGTCCTGAACCTCTACACGCCCATCGTCATCGTCAGCACCAGCCTGCGCCAGACACTTGCCAACGGCGGCATCGAGCAGTACTCGTTCTTCGACGACAAGCACGTCCTCAACACCACCTTCGGCAACATCGTCGACCGCAGTCTCAGCACCTTCAACCTCTTCGCCTCAGCCAGCGTGACCAAGAACACGCGCCTCACGCTCAACGGGTCGGTGACGTACAACTACCTCAAGTCTGGCCAGCTCGACCTCACCAACAAGGGATGGAGCGCCCTGGGCTTGCTGAACATACAACAGACGCTGCCCAAGAAGTGGACCCTCGGACTCACTGCTATCAGCAACAGCAAGAGCATCTCATTGCAGGGCCACACGAGCGGCATGAACATCGGCGCGCTGACCATCAGCAAGTCGCTCTGCAAGGACCGCCTCAACCTGAGCGTGAATGGAGTGACCGGACTATCGAAGGGCGGCAAAATATACATCGGGCAATATGCTGAGGGCAAAGACTTCACAAGCGACATGCAGATCAGCGTACCCGTCACCCGCGTCATCGCCACCGCACGCTGGACCTTCGGTAACACCACACAGCGTTTCAAGGATCACAAGTCGAAAGTACAGGACGACTACATCGAGCACCAAAGCAGCACCGAGAGCATCGGAAACGCAGGTTCTACAACCGGCGGTGGCGGAGGACTGAACATCTCGATGTAAGCTGAAGATTGAATCAACGAAAAAACAAATGATCGACACATCGAGGAATCTAATATTCGAGTCCTCGAGACATCAAAAAATCGAAGAAGCGAATACTCGAAGAAAAGACTAATCGAAGAATCCCAAACCCTAAAATGGAGTTTAAAGAGAACAAAGCCATATACCTACAGATTGCGGACTACCTAATGGGACGCATTCTGAACGAAGACTACAAGGAAGGCGAGCGCATTGCCTCGGTCAGGGAGTGCGCCGCCGACCTCGAAGTCAACGTCAACACCTGCATGCGAGCCTACGACTGGCTCTGCCAACAGGAGGTCATCTTCACCAAGCGCGGCCTTGGCTACTTCGTCAGCGAAGGAGCAAAACATACCATACTCAAGGAGAAGCGCGAAGAATTCCTGGACGAGACATTGCCCGACATCGCCAGCAAAATAAAGATGCTGGGCATCGGTGTTGAAGAAGTGTCGGAGAAGTTGAAGACGCTTACACAGTAATTTTCCCTTTTCTACCAACCATCCCCCAAAATAAAAATGTTATGAAATCAAGAATCCTTTCCGTTTTTGCTGCTTTGGCACTTACTCTAAGCACACATGCTGGCCTC
>JAKSLN010000141.1 GCA_024401165.1 Bacteroidaceae bacterium | reverse complement strand
AGCCTGCGAAAGTTGAAACAATCATTTCACATATTTCCTCGTTGGGTTTACGGCATCGGGCACTACGTCGAGCACCTGCAGGAAACGGCTCCACCCTACCTGCTGGTCGAAGGCGGTGCCTTGATAATAGCGGATGCCGTCCTCGATGGTGGGTATGTTCTTCTGGTAGGAGGGATAGTCCTCGCTGAGCAGGGCCTCGTTGAGGGGGGCGATGAAGACGGCTGGCGAGCATAGCTCGTATTCCTGGTCGACGGCGGGCTTGGCGTCGGGCTTGGTGCATGACAGGTAGGCTGCAGACTTTATGGCGGCAAGCAGCTCTGCCCTGAGGGGCTTGAAGGGATTGTTCTGAGCCCCCACGGCATCCAGTTCATTGCAGAGCACGCGCAGCATGTCGGTAAGGGAGAATGCGCGCTTGCTGGAGGTGGTGACCAATCGCTGCAGCTTGAGGAAGAGGGCGGGATTGTCCTCATACGCCTCTTGCGCTCCGTCGGTAAGTGCATAGACGCTCCATTCTATCAGGTCGCGGCAAAGGAAATCGCCATCCTCATCGGGCTTTATGCCGTCCTTCTGCAGATAGGGCACGAAGGCAGCGATGGTCCGGGAGGGGATGTAGGCGGTGGCGTAGGTCACCATGCAGCGATTTACGGCTACGCGGATGTAGGCGGTGAACCATTCGTCGAAAGGCAGCTCCTCGGTTGTTGGCATGATGGACTCGCGGCTTTGGAACTTCTCGGCCAGCGTGCCGGCAATCTTGTTGAGCACAGGCGTGCAGGCCTTCCTGAACTTCTCAAGATTATAGAAGCCTAAGTCGGCATAGGCGCTTTGGTTTCTTCCCCACCACTCCTTCGACGTGCAATAGTCTACGTAACGGTGCATGGCGGCTTCCAGTCCTTCTTCCGTGTTGCCGGCCGACTTGAGAAGGCGAAGCAGATGCATGTAGTTGCCGCCCTGACCGGGGATTTTCTCCACGGCCGTGAGCAGATACTTGCAGGCATCGGCATAGGCATACAGGTTCTCGTACATGCTCATGAGGCATGCATCGGTGTAGATCATGTCCACCCCGCCTGCATCCTTCACGCCGCTGGCCACATCGCCGGCCGTGAGGTAGCTCATGTTGGTGTTGTCGTCGAACAGGATGGCGCGTGTCGGGGCATCCTGCTTGCCGTCCTTGTCCAGCTCCCACCCCGAACCGTGGTCGTTGATGATGAGGATGGTGCGCTTGGCCCCCGGATACTTCTGCTTGCTCCATCTCACGAAATCGGCAAGCGCCTGGCGAGTGGTCACGTCGTACTGCCGGCCGGCCAGACGCTCGCTCTTTATGGCTGCCAGCGTCTGGCCATAGTCCTTGGCCAGGGTGGGCTGCTTGCCGCTCTTGCTCTTCAAGGCCAGATTGTCCGTACCCGTCAAGCGCCGCACGCCTCCGAACTCGTTGGCGTACTTCTCCTGCTCGTCGGCCGACAGCTTGTACTGCACGGTGTATTTCACCTTCGAGTTGCTTCCCTCGTACAGCAGCTGCACGACGTTCTGAAGGATGTTTGCATCCAGGTCTCCTCCGCCCGTGGCATAGAGCATGACAAGGTAGTCGGGCTCGGCCTCGTCCATAGGGTCGAGGTCCTCTTCTATCCCGTCAGAGGTACATGCCGAGAACATCAGCAGCGTGAGAGCGGCTGCAAGCAGAAGTTTTATGGTCTTCATTCTCCTTGTTACTATGATCCCCTATCCTATCCATCAGAGAGAGGACGGATGCTATAGCCAGTGGCAGGACTTGCGACATCTGCCGGATTGAGGGACTTCGAATTGAAGTACATGTAATAGGCTCTATCTGCCCTTTCGGGATGATGTGTCGAAGACCAATAATTGCCGTTGAAGCCTGATGCAGTAAAGAACTCCTCGGCAATGATGCAATAGGCAGCCGGGAAGAACAGCTTGTTACTGCCGTCGCAGAACAGCATACCGGCTACACCGTCGTAATTCTTGCACCAATAGATGCCCTTGGCCGTCGTAGATGCGGTTCCGGCAGGAAGGTTTTCTGCAGTATAGTCGCCCGTGCCTCCGCATGCCTCGTACAAGGCACGGAAGTCCTCCTTTGTGGGCGTGCGCCACATGTTGCCCCATGCCTGCGTGGCAACGTCGTGTTCAGCGTCCAGCGTGGCACTGACGTAAGCAGGCATGTCGTCTGAAGAGTATGCTTTCTTATGCTCATTCACCCAACCGGTGAATGTTACGTCGCCAGAAGTCTTGATCGGGGTGTTGATGGTGATGCCTGTGTAGCGAGGCGCGGTCTCGCTCCATGCGTAGTAGCCGCCAAAGCAGGTAGCAGGACTGCCTGCCACGGTGGTTGCACCCAGGTTCATCGTTGCCCACTTCTTGCCACCAATCTCAACAAAGTCATGGCCCATGATAGTATTTTCCATGGTGACAGAATACAAGGCGCCGCGTACGATATTCGTTTCCGCCATGTACATTATCTTGGTGTCAAAGCCATCGGTCACCTCAATTCGCAAGTAGTCGTAGTTGGCCTGGGGGATGCTGATGTAGAAGGTCTTCGATCCGTCAGCAGGAATCTGCACGTTGGACAGTTCGTAATTGTAGCAGTCCAGCGTCAGTCTGTTAGCGCCCAGAGGATTGCCTTCTCGCGTCTGGTTAATGACCAATTTGGTAAGGTCGTCAGCAGCACCTTCACACTCCATCACACCACTCATAAACAGGTTGGAGGTGACGTTAATCTTCTTGACCGACTCTATCAAGCTGCCGGGAACGGTTATCTTGAGCTGTGCTGCAACGTTAGTGAAAGCAAAGTTGGATGGACAGGGATCCAAAGAGGGATCGTCATACGACTTATAATTATCGAACACCATTGGTGCAAAGGGCAGTTTGCCGTCGCCCTTGTAGTCCTGGGTGTGAGGGAACGTTATGACGTTGTTACCCGAGTTATACATAGAGGCAGGGCTGACTGCCAAGCACAAGGCGTCAGAGCCAAGCTTGATCGTCTCACCCTTCTTTATTTTGAGGGTAGCCTTGTTAGGCCAACCTGGCCAGAGCTCGTCTGCGCTGGGAGTCACAGTATACTTGGCAGCACAGAAAGCAGCAAAGCTACGTTTTTCCTTGCTGTTGAAGACCAGAGTCACCTCCTCGCCATTCTCCCAGCACACCGATTCGCCGTCGATGGCAGCACGGGTGGTCAGGTTCTCAATTGTAGCCGTGAAGGTTGGAGCCTGATCGTCAGTAACATCTTTTGATTCTTCTTTAGGATTGTCAACGACATCTCCCTTGTCATCACTACAAGCACTGAGCATAGCCACAACTGCCACAGCCAAGAAAAATAACTTTTTCATATTTCTACTGAATTTTATTTGAATTTATTGGTATCGAATGCAAAGTTATACATTTTTTTTCGATAAGCACATCAACTTCACGTAAAAAAAATGATTCTATTGCAATGAAATTTGCATACTTGCCACTTCTCGTCCGTCTTTTGCCCTCGCAGAACGCCATGCGGTAAAGCAGGG
>JAKSLN010000140.1 GCA_024401165.1 Bacteroidaceae bacterium | reverse complement strand
GAGCTCGGTCGCCGAGGTCGCACTTTGGCATTTCTGCCTCCCAATAGAGGCCATCCTCTCGGAGTTCAAACTTGAGGGTACCCTCTCCCTTGTTGTTGCGTGCGATGCTGTCTTCACGGTTGTGCAGAAGATTGAGTTTAACGTCCTGCTCACGGAGGAACTCCTCGGTGATGCAGCTGGGCGAGATAATCTCGCGCTCACGATAGTACTTGCCATCCCAGAGTGTTGTCTCCTCGTTGAAGCAGATGGCCTTGCCACGAAGGACGCGGCTTTCGCCTTCGCCCTCTGCCTCGCGTACCTGTACGCCGGTGGCAATGAATCGTTGTCTAAGTTGTTCTTTGTCCATACTTATCGGGTGAATTGTGGTTTCGGGTTTACTTTTCAATCGGACGTGTCCAATGCTTTAATCGTTGCCGTCCGGTTGCCCAATCGGACGTGTCCAATGCTTTAATCGTTGCCGTCCGGTTGCCCAATCGGACGTGTCCAATGTTTTAATCGTTAAGTAACGGTTGCTTTATGCCTGTTCGTACATAGTGAACTGCATTTCGTCTTTCTCGCGATCTCCCCTTGGTGGGTCAATCTGATAGACCTTACCCTTCCAAAGGATGCGAGACTTGTCTGTCAGTCGGTCGTGCCATGCCGTGCGGACGATGTAGGAGCTGAGCGCGTCGAGCGATGCTTCCATGAGTGCCTTTTTGCCCTTGAGAAAATCTACATTCGCAAAGATTGGTGCGCCGTCTGGCTCGTAGCTTTCACCCTTCTTGGCTCCGTGCTCGGTTGTAACGCCTTTGCGGTTGAGAATGGTGATGCGCTTGTTGAGGAATCCTTTGTCGTATGCCATGTTACTTTGTGAGTTTTATCAGTTTGCAAAGCATGAGACGGAAGACGGGGTTAGCGTTGACCGCTTGGTTAGAGGTCATTTCACGATGTTTCAGCATATCGCCACAAACCATGATGATTGTGTTCTTTACCTTTGCCCACTGGTCTTCGCTGAAATTCTCGTAACAGTTCTCCCATGTGCGGCGTAGCATTGCCCTTACTGCCTCAGTTGCTCCAGGTATTACTACATTTTCGATGTGTGCGTCCTCATAGTCCTCGTCGATGCGGAGTCCTGCCTTAACTTCTTCCAGTGTTACGATGTTCATTCCGTGCCTCCTTTCTTGCTTGTGCCGCTGTTGCTGGCAGTGTTGGTGTTGCTCTTGGGTTCCTTCAGCGTGTCGCCTCCGTCCTTCGCCTCGAGGTTGTAACGGGTGCGAGCCTCGTTCTGCGTCATGATGCCGGCATTCACCAGCACGCTGTAGGTGTCTGCCTTCGACTTGTCGCTGTCGAGGCAAAGCTCCTCGGTGTTGGGGTGGAAGCGACGCTTGTCGTAGAACTCCTCGCCCAGGAACTTCGCATTGAGCTCCTGGCAGATGGCGTTCCAACGGGGCTTGCACGTCATGCCGGTGAAGACGTGGTAGGCATCGTCGGTGTTCTTGTAAACGGCGTTGGTGTTCTGGAACAGCAGGGGCTGAGGCACGCCCGTCACCATAGCGATGCAGTGTGTGACGCGGTCGTGGCTCATGTTGACCTGTAGGTCCTGATATGACTGCTGAATCTGAAAGAGCTGCGAGGCCGAGGGGTCGTATATAAAGTCATTACCCTCCGAGAACTGGCGGTTGATGTCTTCAAAGTTCTTCTCCACCTCGTCATCATCGAAGCCGTCCATGCCGCTGAGCAGTGAGCCCGTCTGTTCTTGCTTGACTATGGCCTTGAACGTGCCGCCCTTTGCAAACGTGTTCTTCGAGAATTCGTCAGCCGTAGCGTCCATCTCCAACTGGCGGCGCAGTACGCTCACCATGCTCTTGCCGTAGCCATTGCGCAGGATGATCACCTCGTCTGCCGGTACAGTCTTGCCACCGATGTTCAGCTCCATGTTGCTCACGGTGTACTCGTTGGTCTGCACGTTCCAGTTGGCCGTGCAGGGATAGAGCCCCACGATGTTGCCCTCACTCATGCCGGGTGCCCAGATGGCGCAGAGGCCGTTGGCAGAGAGGTCGGCTATACGGCTCGCCATTTCCCACATCTCTTGCGCGTTCTGGTAGCTGTTGGGCTTGCAGTGCAGCATGAAGTTGAGGTAGCGGAAGTCGCCACGCATGGCCTTCTTCCATGTGCCGCCCTGGTAGGCTTGAAACTCGATGCAAGCCTGAGCGAACACCTTTGCTCGCACGTCAATGGCACGCGAGAAGGCTGCCACCGTGTCGGCATTGCCTTGCCCGATGCTGACCACGTTCGACCGCACCTTGGCACTCGCCTTCTCAGCCTTCTCCTCAGCCTCCCGCACTCTGCGGTTGGCGGTATCAAGCTGCTCGCGTATGCTTGCCGAGGATTGAATGTTTAGTCCAAATATGTTCATTGTTATTGTCGTTTTCTAATAGTCGGGCGAAAGTGGTGCAGGGGTTTACTTGTCCACTCCACGGCCATTCTTGGTCGTGTCACCTCCTGTCTGCCCACCTCATAAACAGCCACCTTAAACCGAAAAATGCAGCAACGGCAAAAACCGCTGCCATGATGAACCCTCCCACCTTCTGCTTTGCCTTATCCATGAATGTCGGTTGCTTCTCGATCGTCCGCTCAACGACCACCGTATCAACCTTAGCGATGTAAATGCTGTCGTGCTTTATCCTGTCTCTGTATCGCGTCTGCATGACGTACTTGTAGCGGATGACGGTATCGCCCTGGATGTAGTTCTCCACGTAGATGCTGTCGTGCAGCTCTATGCTGTCCCTTTGCTGCTGATAGACTGTCAGCGTGTCATGCTTCGTCACAATCTCTGTGTCGTGTATAGTCTTGCACGATGTGAACATTAGAACCATCATGGCAATGGTAAACGTAACGGATAAAGACAAAGCCGCACAAAAAATCCTATCCAACTTCATTCCTTGAAAGTATATGAGTTTATTCGATTCAGCCAGCCCTTCTCAAACTTCTTGTTGCTGGGCGTTAGGCGCACAATGGTTGCTATGTGCTTCTTGCGCTCGGCTTGAATCTTGTTAAACAGCATCTTGGCAGACTGATTATTGATGGCTGCGATTGTCTTTGGGCCAACAACCCCGTCAGGCGTTGCGGCCACGATAGCCTGCACCTTCTTGATGATGCCGGGGCCGCTTATCCAACACCAGTCAGCTATCGTGTTGGCGACCGACTGACTGCGGATGCCATCACCGCCTATCTTGTCCCAACATACCGAACGGAACACGCTGAGCCATGTGTCGAACGTCATCACTGCCATTGCCCGGTGAGCCTCGGCCTCGGTGGTCTTGATGCCAGTCTTACGCAGATAGTCTTCGAAGGTCTTGTGCGTAATGCCTACGATTGTGTAGCCACCCTTGTCACCGGCAAGGATGCCACCATTCTTCTTTATGTTATATTCGCGTGCCCTGACAAAGTAGTCGCGCACGTTCTCTGCCACCTTCGGGGCGAGTCCCGTCTCCCATTTTATAAAGATTGGCAGAAGTTCCTCTGGTCTTGCCATTTTATCCCTCCTTCTTTACGAACTGCCCCTTGGCGTTTCGCTTTGCCTTCATGCC
>JAKSLN010000014.1 GCA_024401165.1 Bacteroidaceae bacterium | reverse complement strand
CTTAAATGAGCGTGTAATTCCTTCGACGTTGCTCAGGGCAGGTTCTTTGACCCTTCAACACAAACCGGCACCCTTTCCCCTTTTAGGAGGAGGGTGCCGGCTCTTTCTTTTTTCTGGATTGTTTTGTTTGTGTTGCACAGGTGTCTTTCATCAAACTGTCACCTTTGCTCCGGACAGGGCCGGAGCGAGCGGGAGTTAACTGGAGTTAGCGGACGACAGGAGAAGTTCCTCAAAAAGCTAAATCATTCGTCCTTTTAACTTCCTAAGCGAAGCGATAACTTCCCTTTTACTCCCGCTAACTCCCTAAAAGTGAGCAAGTGACAACATGCGAAACTTGAATTAACTATTTAATTCGACCTTTCGTAAGGTACGCCATTGGGATCGGAATAACCCTGGATGTAAATATAGCTTTCAGGCCAATCATCCCATGTCATGAGATTACCAAGCATAACTTCAATTTTATTGTCTCTAGCAATCACAGGGACTGCCTTGTAATAAGTGTGTGTCTTGAAAGCAAGATCCGACGGCGGAGCAATAGTACCAGAAAAATCTTGGTTCTCTGTAAGTGCCGGATATGTTCCGATGTGCTGCAGAGCAACGAGCTTGAATGGAGATGTGCCGTCTGGATTCATTTTTGGATGTATATATGAATATGTCCCAAAGACATGACCTCGAGCATATATCTCTCTGTCCCTGTCGGTTGCTAAGGTGGAGAAAATCACATCATAGTTTGTTAATTCGTAATATGCCATACATACATCTATATCTGTTGCACATTTTTTCGATAAAGCAACCGAATAGTCGACAGACTCCAACCCAATGTTAAGCCAGGAAGCATATCCGGGCTTGCCTGGACTAGATGGAATTATATCGTAATAACCGGGGGTTGTTTTGTAGCGCATAAATAGTTCTCTCATTTTGCCAGGTTTACATTCAGGCAGATAATATTGTTCGTACCATGGGTCTGGCGTGAATTTCAGCGTCAATTCCTTAAAGTTGTGAGCCCACTTGACAGGAAGCAGTCCACCTAATGCAACGCATGGCATAATCTGCATTTCGGGCCCGATGGTGAACTTTGCTCCACCAAAAGTATCAACAGTTCCTCCTCCTGTTCTAGTATACGCGGCCTTTATGTTCATGTCGCAGGACAAGCCGATGTTTGCCATGGCATAAAAGCAGAGGGAAGGTACGACAGTGACTCCTGCTTGTGCATACAATGAGCCTCCTGCACTTAACGTGGGTTCCTGCAAGTTATATCCCGCTAACGAAGGTTCGCGGTTTTTCCTCAGTGCGAAACCGTCGCCTTTGTTGTATGCAATGGTGTATGAACCTAAGTCTTGCGTGCATGACAAAGTGGTTTGGAATGTAATTTCACCACCAACTGCTGCCGTCAGGCTGACATCTATTTCGAGGTGCAGGGTGACCCAAGGGAGAACGATAGGGGAAAACACCAAGGTCACGAGATGGACTGATTTGCTGACGGAGAAGCCGGCCTTAAGCGTAAAGGATGATTCGAGCTTGAAGACTGGATCTAACTTTGCACAGATATATTGCAGTTCTCCGTCAAAGACACCGACGGCCGTGGTTACGCTTGTCTCGAACTTTGGCGAGAAATTGGCTTCGGCATTATCGCCCGATGCGCAGATGGAGAAGTTTGGCGTGCTGACAGTCATGTTATGGGCTCTGGATACAGCGCGTTTGTCTACTCCAAGCATTTGGGCAACAGCCTCTTCGGTGAAGACGATTTCGCCATTTGGCGTGAGGCTGAAGTCTATGCTCTCGCCATTTTCATCGACTATCTCACGCAGTTTGCCATTGAAATTGAGTGGCACACCTGCTTCCTCATGAAACACCCCATTCTCGTCGTACATGGGCTGGCCCAGTTCCAAAAGTTTGAAGGGTGCAAACGGGTTGGGGTCAGTAACGATTGTTACCCGATAGGTGTCGTCGGTAGCCTTGGTTACCGACTCTATCTTGAACACTCCGCCGTTGGGCAGGTCGTCCGATGGCTGGTTGAAAATCATCCAACCGCCTTCGGCAGGATGCAGGTCTTTGCCGACCTCCAATTCCATTTTGTAGCCGCCCATAGGTCTGCCGTGAGCATCAAGTAGCTCGCCGCCGTCGACGTTGGTGAGCCGCTGGTAGCGTTTATCCTTTATGGTGATCTTGTCCAGATTCTCAGGTGTCATCATGATGGTGTTGGGCTTCAGTTCGCATTTGCCGTCAACATCCACAACGTCCGGTGCCAAATCTCCAACAGGATACAGCACTCCTGCCTGCATGTCCTTGCCGTGTGTTGCTCCGACGGTCTGTGATATGCGCTCTCCGTCTGTAGTGACAAAAGTTATCTGGAAGCCTTTGCTGTAATGGCGGGCAGGTATTGTGAGGTAGAAGACGCGAACCTCGTTCTCGCTTATGGAGAGGGGTTGTGGCCCCGAAAGTGTGATTACGTCGCCACTGCCTACCATTTCGCACGTTGGGACACCGTCCTTCCACGACAGCGCTGCCGACCCACATACAGGTTGTTTGTCCAAGTCGCTGAATTCCACGCTTTTCAGGGAGACATCCTTATCGAACTGCTTGCCTATCTTCAGCACTGCCATTACCGGGTAGAAGGACAGTCCCCCACCTCTGGTTCCGCGTGCAAGCATCAGGTTGGCACTTGGGTCGGGCTGTGCCACTCCTTTCGCCCATGTGAATGTCTGCTCGGATGGCACGTCTACGTAGATCTTGCCATCGCTGCTGGTGGTTCCTGCCTGATAAGGAGTGTAAGCCAGTATCTCGCCAGTTGGAATCTTCTCTTCAGTGGTCACGAATCTTGCAGTCTTACTGCCGGCCGACAAGGAATAGTCGGACAAGGCGTAATCGACATTGGAGCCGCCTGTGCCAAAGAGGCCAATATGGTCATTCTGGTGCCAATAGATGTCGAGGCGTGTGCCAGGATTGTCGAGCACAATGGCGCGCGTCTGTGTGCCATGGTCCATAATGGTAGCCGAGATGCTTCGTGCCGATTCGTTCAACTGTGGTTCATCGACTGTGCAGGCGCAAAGACCCGTCACGAGCGAGAGAATGGCCAATATATTGAGTTTAAAGTACTTCATAGGATTTGTGCAATTATTTGTAAAAGACAATGATACTGAGTTCTGATGTTAGTCCCAAGGAGTAGGCTCCGAATACTTGTATTCACCTGCTGAGATTTCTGCCTCTTTCTCCCTAACTCCAAATGATGTTGTGACCCATTCGTTGAGGTCGGAGGTAAGGGTAACGGCAGCGCTTCTCTCTGCGGTGATATTATCTGGTCTGGCAGTTGACACGATTTCGAGTGTGTTTTCGTCAATTTTGTTCAATTTCAGCCAGTCGGCATTGGTGGTTGCTGTCCACGAGATACAGTTCGATATGATGTGCTTGTAGGCTTTGTCGCCATTTCCGTTCAACTCTAAGTAAGCGTAACCCTCGGTTTGAATCACAGCATCATCAGCCTCCTGTATGACTACGACGGTCTTCTTGTACACGTCTCCCACCGTAATGGTAACAGTACATTGGCGTGGTGCAGGATAGATGAAGTCGCGCTTCTGCTCTTCCGTCTGATTGTAGCTTTCAATGGCATGGATGATAATGTTGCTGTCGGGGCCAAGTGTAACTTCGCACCAATCAGCGGATGACTGCAGGCTTATGTCTTCTTCTATATTCGTCGAATAAATATAAGAAAAACTCCAGTAGGTTAATGTCTTGATGGTGTCGGGAACCAGCCCGATGGTGAAGTAAGGCTTGGAAGTGTCTTCGCCAGCATCTCCACCTCCGTTGTCGCCTCCGTTATTTCCTCCGTTGTTGTCACCATTGTTGTTACCACTGTTGCTGCCGCTATTGCTTCCACTATTGTTGCCACCACCATTCGGAGTGACCGGATCAGGTGAACAGGATGCCAATAAGAGCAACAAGAAAAGAGACAAGATGTTCTTCATTATTAAATAAGTTATTAAGCCGCGCGACTCCCGGCATGGCGATTATGTAAAATGTTATTCATATACCAAAAAGCGTGGAGTCAACAGTATCATTTTCTTCATCATGCCAAAAGGAATGTGTGAGATTCCGGTATGTGGCATATAGAAAAATGTAAAGATCCGCTTTCGAAAGTATATGAAGGGGAAATACCGTTTTTTGCTTTTCACCAGACTTTCCAGCGGCAAAGATACATTATTTCCTCTTGTCCACCAAATAATTATGCACTTTCTGCACGATTTGTTTTCGTGAATGAAGAAAATGACGTAAATTT
Source organism: Bacteroidaceae bacterium (assembly GCA_024401165.1). Lineage (GTDB taxonomy): Bacteria > Bacteroidota > Bacteroidia > Bacteroidales > Bacteroidaceae > Physcousia. The sequence continues at coordinate 32,041 of JAKSLN010000014.1, read as the reverse complement.
GTAGGCGTGATAAACCAAGACCAATTAGGCTAATAAGTCCAATCAGGCCATTAAACCCAATCCCCCCAATCCCCAATGAAACATCTTCTATCGGCAGCCTGCCTCGCGGCTGCACTAGGCGCAACACCCACCCCATCCCTCGCTCAGGGCAACCCTATAAACAAGTCCATCACCATCGATGCCAGCAAGCCGAGCGGCATGATCGACCCCATGCTGTACGGCCAGCTTTTCGAGCACATCTACTTCTCGGCCAACAACGGCGTGTGGCAGGAGCTCATCCAGGAGCGATCCTTCGAGACGGAGCACTTCCCCGGCATCCATCCGCGCGACGGTTACTTTGACGGTTGGTTTGCTGACGACGAGGGCGTGCTGCACTCCCCCACCCGATACGAGCAGCCCATACACGTTGCCAGCCTCGAGACCGACGACTACGACATCACCATGGACGTCAAGTGGCGCTCCTACCGCCTGGCACGCCGAGCGTGGAGCGGCGGACTGATGGACATGCGCTTCGCCTTCAAGAACCAGACGAACGGCGAGCCCTACTTCTTCCGCATGCACAATCCCTACTACGAGGTTCGCCAGCTGGCAGTCGCCCAGACCGAGGAGATGCGCCGCAAGGAGGAGATGGACCGCGCCCGACAGGCCATGCAGAAGGGCGAGAACGCCCCCAACTTCTCCATCGCCTCGATGGTGGAGAAGGAGGTTGAGATGCGAGGCCGAACCCGCAAGATGAAGACGCTCGACGCCCTGGTGAAGACCATCGCCAACGAGCGTCAGATTAACGAGCAGCAGGACTGGCACAAGCTGCGCATCAGCTGCCGCGGCGCCGTGGCCAAGGTCTACTACGACGGCAAACAGATTCTCAGTTACAGCAAGTTAGACAAGGCAGGGCGCAACGACATCACCTTCTGGGTGAACTACACCGAGGCGTACTACCGCAACATCAAGGTGGCATCGGCCGACGGCAAGCAGACCTACTTCGAGGGTTTGCCCAAGGACGTACAGACACCCAGCGTGGCACCCCAGTGGCAGTCGTTCGGAGACGGACAGTTCCGCCTCGTCAAGGGCGATGCCGTCAACATGAACTACTCGCAGCAAATCACCGCCCAGCAACTCTCGGGACTGCTGCAGGGCCCACAGAACGTCGTGGCCGGCGAGAAATACCGCGGCTACATCTATGCCAAGGGCAACGGCCGACTGAGCGTTGGCCTGCGCAACGGACAGCAGTTCGTGGCCCGTCAGCAGCTGGGTACGCCCGGCCAAGAGTGGCGCAAGTATGAATTTGAGCTGAGCAGCGAGAGCTACAACGGCGATGCCGACTTTGCCATCTGCGTAGAGGGAGGCACCGTGCAGGTAGACGAGGCCAGCATGACCACCGCCAGCGGGCAGGCACTGGGCGGATTCCGTCCCGACATCTTCCAGACCGTCAAGAAGTTGCACCCCACCTGCATGCGTTGGCCTGGAGGCGGATACGTGGCACAGTACGACTGGCGCTGGGGCATCGGTCCGCAGGAGCAGCGCCGCCGCTGGGACCACTGGATGTGGATGGACTACGACCAGAACTGCTTCGGCACGGACGAGTTCCTGCGCTTCTGCCGCGAGGTGGACAGCGAACCCGTGCTGGTGGTAAGCGTTGCCTTTGAGCGTCCTGACAGCGAGGCCGACGAGATTCTGGAGAATGCCCTCAACTGGCTGCGCTACTGCAACGAGCCCGCCACCACCGAGTGGGGTGCCAAGCGTGCCGCCAACGGACATCCGGAACCTTACAACGTGAAATACTGGGAGATAGACAACGAGATGTGGGAAATGGGCATCCAGAAGTACGAAGCCTGCGTGCGCCGCTACTCCGAGGCCATGCGAAAGATAGACCCGACCATCAAGATCATCGCCTGCGGAGGCTTCCAGGAGGACGAGGAGTTCATCAACCGCTCGGGCAACTACTTCGACTACCTTAGCCTTCACCACTACGAGCAGCAGAACGGCTATGCCAGCGGCCCCATCAACCTGGGCAAGCAGTACGACCGCTACGCGCAGATCATCGCGAAGAGTCCGAACCCCAACATCAAGCTCTTCATCTCAGAGTGGAACCTCAACAGCCAGGACTGGCGCACGGGCCTCTTTGCCGGCGGCTTCCTAAACATGTGCGAGTCGAAGGACGTAGTGGCCATGGGTGCTGCCGCCCTCTTCATCCGCCGCACCGACTCGCCCGACTGGAACAACGCCTTCATCAACTTTGACTACAAGGACGTCTACGTGGCACCCAACTACCAGGTTACTGACCTGTGGTACGACCACTTCTCGCGCTACCTGCTGAGCTACGAGGGCGACACGGGCGAGCTGAACGTCGTGACCACCATGTCGGAGGACGGCAAGAGTGTCATCGTCAAGGTTGTCAACCCAACGGAACAGCCTTACACGCTGCAGCTCAATAGCACGTGGAGCGCGAAGAACGAGGCGCCCTACGAGTACTACGCACCCGGCAACCTCATGATTGGCAACACGATGGAGCAGAAGGATGCCGTCAAGCTGCTTCACCGAAGCGTGGCACCCGCCGATGGACGCTACACACTCAGCGTAGAGCCTTACTCGGCCGGTGTTCTGACAATTGACAGGCAGTAGCGGGCCTCGTCCCTTAGCGGATGAAGAGCATTTCGCGGTACTTGGGGAGGGGCCAGTACTCGTCGTCGACAATCATCTCGAGTTTGTCGACATGCTGGCGGATGTCCTCGATGAGGGGGGCAACGGTATCGTGATAGGCAATAGCCTTCTCGCGAACGTCGGTGATTCGGTTCGCCACACGACGGGCCTCGATGAGTCGCTCGACATTCTCGACGATGTATGCGTTGTGTTCGGAAATCTGCTCGATGAGGTACATGTTGGTTGCACTCACCTTGGCAGCCCGGTCGACAGGGAAGATGGACTGCACCTTGCAGACGTTGTCAATGAGCTGACTCTGGTAGCGGGTGGCGATGGGCAGGATGTGGTTGAGGCACAGGTCGCCAAAGACGCGTCCCTCAATCTGCACCTTCTTGGTGTAGGTCTCGTGCTTGATCTCCGTGCGGGCCTGCAATTCTGCCTCGCTGAGGACATTCATGCTTGAGAACATGCGGACGGTGGACTCATCGAGATAGTGGTCGAGAATGATGGGTGCGCTGGTCTCGACATTAAGACCGCGACGGGTTGCCTCCTGGCGCCACTCCTCGCTATAGCCGTTGCCGTCGAAGCGGATGGGCTTGCACGTCTTGATGTCTTCACGAACAACATTGAGGATGGCCTTGAAGGTGTCCACGCCCTGACCGATGAGGGCGTCAACGCGTGCCTTGAAGTCGGTAAGTGCCTCTGCGACAGCCGTATTGAGGACAATCATGGAGGCGGCACAGTTGGCCTGACTACCCACGGCACGGAACTCAAAACGATTGCCCGTGAAGGCGAAGGGAGAGGTGCGGTTGCGATCGGTATTGTCGCGCATGAGCTCGGGAATCTGGGGGATGTCAAGCGAGAGTGCCTGCTTGCCAGAGAGGTTGAAGAGTTCATCGTCATCGCTCTCCTCGAGCTTCTCCAACAGTTCGGTAAGCTGAGCACCGAGGAAACTGCTGATGATGCTGGGAGGCGCCTCGTTGCCACCCAGACGGTGGGCGTTGGTGGCGCTAATGATGGATGCCTTGAGGAGGCTGTCGTGACGATAGACTGCCATGAGGGTTTCGACAATGAAGGTGACGAAACGGAGGTTGTCGAGCGCCGTCTTGCCGGGACCGTGGAGAAGGACTCCCGTGTTGGTGCAGAGCGACCAGTTGTTGTGCTTGCCGCTGCCGTTGATGCCGGCGAAGGGCTTCTCGTGCAGGAGGCAGCGGAAACCATGCTTGCGAGCCACGGTGCGCATGAGCTGCATGATGAGCATGTTGTGGTCGATGGCCAGGTTGCACTCCTCATAGATGGGAGCCAGCTCGAACTGGTTGGGTGCCACCTCATTGTGGCGCGTCTTGCAGGGAATGCCCAGTTCAAGCGCCTGAATCTCAAGATCTTTCATGAAGGCAGCCACACGCTCGGGGATAGAACCAAAGTAGTGGTCGTCCATCTGCTGATTGCGGGCAGAGTCGTGCCCCATGAGCGTACGTCCGGTCATGAGAAGATCGGGGCGTGCCGCATAAAGGTCTTCATCAACAAGGAAATACTCCTGCTCCCATCCCAGGTTGCAGATGACCTTGGTGGCATCGGGATAGAAGTATTGAGCAACTGCCGTAGCAGCCTTGTCGACAGCCTTGAGCGACTTCTTGAGAGGGGCCTTGTAGTCGAGTGCCTCGCCTGTATAAGAGATGAAAACGGTGGGAATCATGAGGGTGTCACCAATGACGAAGACGGGGCTGGCAGGGTCCCATGCCGAATAGCCGCGCGCCTCAAAAGTAGAGCGGATGCCACCGCTGGGAAAGGAGCTGGCATCGGGTTCCTGCTGAACGAGGGCCTTGCCGGTGAACTCCTCTATCATGCCGCCCTTGCCATCGTGCTCGACAAAGCCATCGTGCTTCTCGGCCGTACCTTCAGTAAGGGGTTGGAACCAGTGGGTGCAATGGGTGACGCCCAGTTCCATGGCCCACTGCTTCATTCCTGCCGCTACGGCATCGGCTGTGGCAAGATCGAGCTTAGATCCGTTGTCGATGACGTCGCACATCTTCTCATACACATAGCCAGGCAGGTACTTCGCCATCTTCTGACGGTTGAACACATACTTGGCAAAAAACTCACTGGGACGGCTCTCGCGGTTGGGCACTTCGACGGCCTTCTTCTTGAAGGCTTCGCCAACAACCTGGAACCTCAATGTACTTGACATAGTTTTCCTGTTATAATATTGATTATTCCTTATTCCGAGGCAAAGTTACGGAAAATAATTCATAAATTGCTTCAAATGAAGCATAATGCGCGAAACGCGACGCATAATTCCTGGTTTAGAGCCGAAAAGAACTGAAAACGCGTAGTGTTTTGGGGGGATTGGGTATCGTTATTGCCAGGGAATTGCATGCATGGCGAACTGCACGTAACGTACGGCACCAACGTGGCATTCCGCACAAAAAAAGGCTGCGCCAATGGGCACAGCCTTTCACGTTTTATAAGGTGTAGGGAGATTTAGTCAATGACAACGCGGGTCCATCCGTGGACATCGGGCTCGATGCCGTACTGGATGTTGCGCAGCTTGTTGAAGAGCTTCTCGGAGATGGGACCGGGCTTCTCGCCGAACACGTAGCTCTTGCCGGTGGCAACGTCGTCGATGCGAGAGATGGGAGAGATAACGGCTGCAGTACCGCAGGCTCCTGCCTCCTCGAAGGTTGCCAACTCCTCCTCGGGAATGGCACGACGCTCAACCTTGATGCCCAGATCCTCAGCCAACTGCATGAGACTCTTGTTGGTGATGGAGGGAAGGATGGAGGTTGACTTGGGAGTGATGTAGGTGTTGTCCTTGATACCGAAGAAGTTGGCAGCACCAGCCTCGTCGATGTACTTCTTCTCCTTGGCATCGAGATAGAACTCGCAAGCGTAACCCAGTTCGTGAGCCTTCTGGTTGGCCTGGAGGGAAGCGGCATAGTTACCACCTACCTTATAGATACCTGTACCGAGAGGCGCAGAACGGTCGAAATCGCGGATGATGACGTAGGGATTGGCGAAGAAACCGCCCTTGAAGTAGGGACCTACGGGAGTGACGAAGATGACGAAGAGATACTCGTTGGCAGGATGAACGCCAACCTGAGCACCCGTACCAATGAGGAGGGGACGGATGTAGAGGGTTGCACCGCTCTCATAGGGAGGAATGAAGCGCTCGTTGAGGCGAACGACCTTGTCGACCATCTCATTGAACTTCTCGGTGGGCAGCTCGGGCATGAGGATGCCACGGCAAGTACTCTGCAGACGGGCTGCATTCTCGTCGCTGCGGAACACGCGAACCTTTCCATCGGGACAACGATAAGCCTTCAGGCCCTCAAATGCCTCCTGACCGTAGTGCAGACAGGTTGCTGCCATGTGGAGGGGAATTGTCTCCTCGCTGCAAACTTCGATTTCGCCCCACGCGCCATTGCGGTAGTAGCAACGTACATTATAATCGGTCTTGCGATAGCCAAAACCGAGATTTGACCAATCCATTTCTTCCATATCTTTTTTCTTTTTTATATTATCGATTTGCAAAGTTACATAATTTTGTTGTAAATTCGTTCGAATTACAAGAAAAATGTATGCAAAAAGTTTCAATTTGCAACAGCAGGCACATCGGGAGCCTCAGGAATGTCGAGGTTCATTAAGCTGTCTACATTCGTCTGCTCCAGTTCCTGCAGTTCAGCATCGGATGATGCAAAGTAATTGGGAAGGACGAAGAAGACAAGAGCGGCAACCAGGGCAACAACGATGCCGGCTACCCAGAGGGTTATCTTTACGGGTTTATTCATATTGGTCGATTCGAAATTTTGGTTCTGAAATGTTTGAAAAGTTGCGACATTCGATGGGTGAAGAATTAATGATGGTGACCATGGTCCCGTTAGTCTTCGCCCAAGATCTTCTGCACTTGCTCGTCTGCATCCAACAACTGCTGGCGACAGGAAGCAATGAGTTGTTGCGCCTCGCGTAGTTTTGCTGCAAGACTGTCGATAGGAAGTTCGCCTCGCTCCATCTGTTGTGCGAGTGTCTCAAGTTGTTTTATGGATTCTTCGTAAGTCATTTTCAACTAGCAAATAATAAGTTAAAACTATGTTGTCTGTAAAACTATGAATTAACGGTTGAAGTTACCGCGCCATTCGCAAAACGGGTGGTAAGGACATCACCCGGCTGGAGTTGATTGGCATCGGTAATAATGCGGTCGCCAACCATCGTCATGCTATACCCTCGCTTAAGGAGGAGCGAAGGGTCGAGCGAATTGGTGCGCTGTTCCATGAGTTGCAGGCGGTGACGCTCACGCTCGAGTTTGAGGAGAATGGCTGACTGAAGGCGATTGCGAAGTGTCTCAAGCCGATGTTCCTGTCGTTCGCGGACACGTCCGAACGCCATGGGCAGCGTGCCGGAAAGGTTCTCAAGACGTTGCTTCTCTCGTTCCAGCCGACGCAAGGCAGCCTGCGTAAGCCGTTGTTGCAAGTCGAGCAGTCGGGAGAGGTGGGCGCATTGATGGTCGAGAAGGAATGCCGCAACAGCAGTCGGTGTCTTGAGGGCCCGATGGGCAACGCGGTCGAGCACCGTCTCGTCGCGATCATGTCCGATACCCGTGAAGACGGGCAGAGGGAATTGGGCAATGGCAGCGGCTAGCGGGTAGGAATCGAAGTCAGAGAGATCAGTCACAGCTCCGCCGCCACGAATGATGACTACGGCATCCCACCGATCTTCCTGAGCGGCAATGGAATCGAGGGCAGCGAGGATGGTCTCCTCTACCCTCGTGCCTTGCATGATGGCGGGGAAAAGCTGAACATGAAAGCGCAGACCATAGTCGTTGCATAGCAACTGGTCACAGAAATCGCCATAACCCGCCGCCTTGTCACTCGAAATGACGGCAATACGCTGCAATAGCGTGGGAAGGGGAAGCGTACGGTTATCGTCGATAATGCCGTCTTCCTCCAGTTGGCGGAGAATCTCCTGTCGGCGTCGTGCCATGTCGCCCAGCGTGTAGCTGGAATCAACATCAAGCACATTGAGACTGTAGCCGTACTGCTCATGGAAGGTGACACGCACAAGGAGCTGTACCTTCATGCCGGCTCGTAGTTCGGTTCCCGTCTCGCGCGCAAAGCGAACACGTAACATATTATAGTTACGCGCCCAGATGATGATGCGGGCACGGGCAATTATGTTGACTCCACGAGCATCCTTCTGAACAAGTTCACCATAGAAATGCCCTCCCGAAGCCGGGCGGCCTTCTGCCATTTCGCCGGTTACCCAGACTTCATCTGGTAAGGTTTGCTCAATGAGCTGACTTACCATATTGTTGAGCTCGTAGAGAGAAAGAGCGTTATTTAGTTCATAGTTATTCGACATACGTCTTATCAAGCCAAAGCAGTCAGAATTAATAGTTGGGCTGCGCGATGCCTTTTCAACTCCTTAGCGAAGTAACTTGGTCAAAAGAAACGCTGCCTCCCATCCTTGGGGGGGAGGGTTACTTGACCCTAGAGATACCGTGATATTTGTCCAATTTCTCCTGATAATAGCTTCTTAACTTGCCCCAACTATAGTAGCAACCGGTTACGGGTTCGCCGGGCAGGCTTACTTCGTGCTCGTTAAGCAAGGCCTTGACAAGAATATCATCCATATTCACAACATTTCCCTTTTTGGGACGATAGAAGATAAGCTGTATATTGCTGGCCATGGGGAAGATACGGTAGTTTGCCCACACCTTGTCAAGGTTGCGTAAGTCGTCGAGCGGCCACTCGGGATAGCAATCTCCCAGTTCGAGAAGAGCGGCCATGGGCATTACGACTACTTCGTGGCCGAAACGCAAAGTAGCGCCTCGATAATCACGGTTGAGAGCGATTCTCGCACCTTCTGTCCCATCTTTCATAACGGGAGACTTTGCCTTACTGTCTATCAGGCATGTGTCGGCCGTCTCCAGGAAGTTCTTCAGAAGGTTGGCTTGGCTGAATGGTGCCAAACCGGCACTGTAGTTGACGTACCAGTCGACATTGCGAATGCGCCACTGGTCATAAATCTCTTCTTCGGTAAAATAGTCCCAGAGCGAAATGCCCTTGAGGTGGCTCTGCATGTTGGCACAAATGTCGAAGGTGCGGCGCATCACGTCACCACGGCTGGTGAGTTTCTCGTCGCGATATTCCGGATCGTTTGTGATGGAGTTCCAGAAACGTTCAGGGTGTGTATATTCCTTGCGGAAGTCAAAGTTTGCTTTGCGCCACATCTCGCCTCGAGCATCCTGAAGGCGCTTCTCCCAAGGTTCACGATTCAGATAATACTGGAAGGCGTTACTCACGTCGTTGTGGATGCGGAGGTCCTTATTGAAACGACAAAGCTCCTCGCACTCAGCCTCCATAGACAGGATGCAACGGATGACGACCGTGCTTCGAGCATCAACCTGGCAATCCTTGGCACCGAAAATTTCGGGGAAATGTTCCGTCAGACGCTTGCCAATGCGATGATGCTGTTGTTCGCCGACATCGGTCAATTCGCCCAGGCGATGACGAGCATCGGTTGAAATATAGAAACGACTGATCTTGTCATAAAGTTCTTTGCCTCTGGCCGATAACTTGCCTCTTTCGTCAGCACGGCGCAGGACGTCAATGACCTCGGTATACTCACCGTTGCCAATCAGCCAGCGACTACCGTGACGACCGTAATGAGAGAGGTAGAATGGTTCATATCCTTTTGGCGCAGGAGTGTATTTCTCAGTGGGGCTGGGGTCTACATACGCTGTATAGTTGGATGCAGAAAGAAGGATATTGTTATGAATCTCCTGTTTCGCCTTAGTCTGAGCAAGACCATTAAAGGCAAAAGAAGTTAGAGCTAGGATTACGAATAGTTTTTTCATGGAGTTCTTGTTTTGAAAAAGGGAATTAAAAAAAATAAGGAGCCAGGACAAATCCTGACTCCTTAACTTGTATAAATATTAGCCCAAGAAGCTGAGCAGGATACCAGCAGCAACAGCTGAACCGATAACACCAGCTACGTTGGGGCCCATGGCATGCATGAGCAGGAAGTTGCGGGGATCAGCCTTCTGACCCTCGGTCTGGCTAACGCGGGCAGCCATAGGAACGGCGCTCACACCTGCAGAACCAATCAGAGGATTGATTTTCTCCTTGAGGAAGAGGTTCATGATCTTAGCCATCAAAACACCACAGGCGCTACCTACACCGAAGGCAACGATACCGACTGCGAGGATGCCCACAGTCTGCCAGTTCATGAATGAAGAAGCGGTTGCGGTTGCACCTACGGTAAGACCGAGCATGATAACAACAATGTTGTTCAACTCGTTCTGTGCAGCCTTGCTCAGACGCTCTACGACGCCGCTCTCCTTCATCAGGTTACCCAACATGAGGCAACCGATAAGGGTTGCTGCTGAGGGTACAACAAGGCTAACGATGATAGCTACCACGATGGGGAAGATGATCTTCTCGCGCTTGCTGACGGTACGCAGCTGCTTCATGCGGATCTCACGCTCACTCTTGGTGGTGAGGGCACGCATGATGGGGGGCTGGATAACGGGTACCAGAGCCATGTAGCTGTAGGCAGCCACGGCGATGGGACCAAGCAGCTCGGGAGCCAGTTTGGAGGTCAAGAAGATGGCGGTAGGACCGTCGGCACCACCAATGATACCGATAGACGCAGCCTGTGCAGGCTCGAAACCGAAGCAAGGCAGATCAGTCTGAGTAACAATGAAGGTGGCAAAGATACCAATCTGGGCAGCAGCACCAAGGAGCAGGCTCTTGGGGTTGGCAATCAGGGGACCGAAGTCGGTCATGGCACCAACGCCCAGGAAGATGAGGCAGGGATAGATTCCGGCCTTAACACCAATGTAAAGGACGTCCAGCAAACCGCCATGAGCCATCACATGACCATAGCTGTGGTAGTTGGGGCTGGCGGGATTGAGGAACTCGTTGTTCCACATCTCAGAATCAAACATACCGGCGCCAGGCAGATTCGTAAGAATCATACCGAAGGCGATGGGGAGCAAGAGAAGAGGTTCGTACTTCTTCACGATGGCCAGATAGAGCAGGAAGCAACCGATGAGGATCATCACCAGATTCTTCCAACCTTCATCAACGAAGAAAGATACAATACCCATCTCGCTAAAGAAACTCTTCAGACCCTCTGACACATTGACCTCAGCAGCCATTGCAGGAGCGCAGAACAGCATCAGCAGAGCCAGAAGGGAAATGAATTTAATATTTTTCATAAGTCTCGTGAGTTATCAATTGACAATTTTCAATTTTGAACCTTCAATCATTAACCCAACTCCACGAGTGCCTGACCGCTCTGTACCTGGTTGCCAGCCTCAACGAGGATAGCCTTTACGGTACCTGCAGACTCAGCGGTGATACTGTTCTCCATCTTCATGGCCTCCATCAAAAGCACCTGGTCTCCAGCCTTGATAACATCGCCCACCTTAACGGTGATCTGGGTGATGGTGCCGGGCAGAGGAGCGGTAACAACATTGGCACCAGCAGGAACCTTGGGAGCAGCGGGAGCTGCAGGTGCAGCAACGGGCTTGGGAGCAGCAGGTGCGGGCTTGGGAGCAAGTGCAGGAGCCTCAGCTGCCACGAAGTCAGCAACCATCTCAACCAAGAGGTCACCCTGGTTTACGCTAGCACCTTCGCTTACAGCAACTCGCTGTACAGTACCGTCTACTGCGCTTACGATGTCGTTGGCCATCTTCATACTCTCGATAACGAGCAGTACATCACCACGCTTAACGTGCTGGCCAGCCTGAGCAACAACCTTGGTAACGGTACCAGGCAACTCTGAATTTACATTAGCGGGACCACCCTGCTGGGCAGCCTTGGGAGCAGAGGCAGCGGGATTAGCCACGGGTGCCTTGTGCTGTGCGGTTTCGATCTCTACGTTATAAGTCTGGCCATTGAGGGTAACCTTCAGGGCACCAGCGCCCTTCTCCTCCTCTACCTGTGCGGTATAGTCCTGACCAGCCAACTTGAACTTAATTTCTTTCATTTTGATTTTTTTGTTTGGGTCTGTAATTGGTCTTTTGGACCTGTTGGGCTAATTGTCCTCAGAGATTACAGACGGGGATTGAGTACGTGACCCCAGTTACTGGGAGTGTTGTTGATGGTGAGAACGCCACTCTCGTGGTCGTGGTCATCATTGAAATAAAGATATACGGCAGTGGCAATGGCAGCCTTGTCCTGTTCGCTGATGCCTGAAACGGCCTTAGCCTGCTGGTTAGCCTGGATGTTGCTGACGATGTTGTTCGTCACAGCAGCGGTCTTCTCCTTGGTCTTTTTGGCCACGATGGTGAAGATGCCCAGAACGGCTACCAGCGCAAGCAGGATCGTGAAAACGACGCCGACGCTGATGCCTGCCAGTTGCCATGTCTCTGCGGTTACTGATAAGATGTTCATTGTATTCTGTTTTTTAGGAAGTACCAGAGTAGCCCTAAGGATTCCTTGCCCTGTTAAAGGCTAAGACTCAAGCTGCTACTCGGGGCACTTTTAGATTTACTTACAGAGGAATATTGCCGTGCTTCTTTGCGGGATTGGTAACCTTCTTGTTAGCCAGCTGAGCCAGAGCGCGGATTACGCGGAAGCGAGTGTTGCGAGGCTCGATGACATCGTCGATGTAACCGTACTTTGCAGCCTGATATGGATTAGCGAAGAGCTTCTCATACTCAGCCTCCTTCTCCTTGATGTAAGCCTTAGCCTCCTCAACCTTACCCTCGTCCTTGAGAGCCTTGGCATCCTTGGCATAGAGTACAGAAGCAGCACCGCTTGCACCCATAACGGCAATCTCAGAGCTGGGCCATGCGTAGTTGATGTCGCCACGCAACTGCTTACAAGACATAACGATGTGTGAACCACCGTAAGACTTACGCAGAGTAACGGTAACCTTGGGTACGGTGCACTCACCATAAGCGTAGAGCAGCTTCGCACCGTGCAGGATAACTGCGTTGTACTCCTGAGCCGTACCGGGCAAGAAGCCGGGAACGTCAACGAGGGTTACAATGGGGATGTTGAAAGCATCGCAGGTACGAACGAAACGAGCACCCTTGCGGCTTGAGTTGCTGTCCAATACACCGGCCAGCTGCTTGGGCTGGTTGGCAACGATACCAACGGTCTGGCCATTGAAACGAGCGAAACCGATGATCAGGTTCTTTGCGAAGTTAGGCTGCACCTCGAAGAACTCGCCATTGTCCACGATGCCGGCGATAACCTGGTACATGTCGTAAGGCATGTTGGGATTTTCGGGGATGATCTCGTTCAGATAGTCCTCCATACGGTCGATGGGGTCGGTGCACTCCACGCGGGGAGTGGTCTCCATATTGTTCTGAGGCAGGTAGCTCATCAGCTGCTGGATCATAGCGATGGCCTCCTGATCGTTGCTTGCGGTGAAGTGGGTTACACCACTCTTGGTAGCGTGAACGCTTGCGCCACCCAGCTGCTCCTGGGTTACAACCTCGCCCAGCACAGCCTTAACGGGACCAGGACCAGTCAGGAACATGTAAGAGGTGTTCTCAACCATAAGGGTGAAGTCGGTCAGAGCGGGAGAGTAAACTGCACCACCAGCACAGGGACCGAAGATACCAGAGATCTGGGGGATGACACCGCTGGCCATGATGTTACGCTGGAAAATCTCAGCATAACCTGCCAGAGCGTTGATACCTTCCTGCAGACGGGCACCACCCGAGTCGTTCAGACCGATAACGGGAGCACCTACCTTCATTGCCATGTCCATCACCTTGCAGATCTTGCTTGCCAGCATCTCTGACAATGAACCAGCGCTAACGGTGAAGTCCTGTGCGAAGACGTAAACCAGACGACCGGCAATCGTACCGCAACCGGTTACGACACCGTCACCCAGATAGTGCTTCTTCTCCATACCGAAGTTCGTGCAGCGATGCTCAACGAACATGTCCATCTCTTCAAAGCTACCCTCGTCGAGCAACAGGGCGATACGCTCGCGAGCGGTCAACTTGCCCTTTGCATGCTGCTTCTCAATAGCCTTTTCGCCACCACCGATACGGGCCTTGGCGCGGAGCTCAATCAGCTCCTTGATCTTTTCTGTTTGATTACTCATTTGGTTTTAGTAAATGGTTATTTATTGTTGTTTTCCAAAATTTGGTCGCAAAGGTATAAAAATAATAAGGATTTCACGCATACGTACGCGAACTTTTTATTAAAAAAAAGCAAAAAGTCCAATTATCAATTGTCAATTGTCAATTATCAATTTAAAATATTGTACCTTTGCACCCCGAAACTATGAATAGAAACTATGAACGCCACGGATAAGAAAGTACCCACCGAGCTGGGAACGCAGCCCATCGGACAACTACTTCTGAAATACGCCCTACCCGCCATCATTGCCATGACAGCCAGTTCGCTGCTCAACAATGTTGACCGCTTCTTCATTAGCCGATTCGTCGGTCCCGACGCCATTTCCGGCCTGGGTGCCACCATGCCTTTCATGAATCTGGGAGCGGCCTTTGGCGCCATGGTCGGCGTGGGTGCAAGTGCCGTGATGAGCATCCGCCTCGGACAGCGTGACTACTCCACCGCACAGAAAGTGCTGGGCAACACCATTTCGCTCAACGTCATCATCTCGCTGCTTGTCACAGCAGTCTGCCTCCTGTTCCTCGACCCTCTTCTCTACCTCTTCGGGGCATCCGAAAACACCATCCAATATGCCCGCCCTTACATGCTCATCATCCTGGGAGGAGGCATTATTACCCACAACTATCTTGGACTCAACTCCATCATACGCTCCACCGGCCACCCCACCTTCTCCATGGCTTGCACCATCACGACAGTGCTCTCTAACGCCCTGTTAGACTGGTTGTTTGTTTGGCAGATGAAGACAGGCATCGTGGGTGCAGCCTGGGCTACCATCATTGCGCAGGCCATAGGTCTTTGCATGGAAATTGCCATTCTGAGCCGCAAGAGCGAACTTGTCCACCTGGCGCGAGGCATCTACCGCATCAGCCTCAAAATAGTGCGCCAGATTCTGGTCATTGGCCTCTCCCCATTCCTCCTCAACGCCTGTGCTTGCCTTGTCGTCCTGCTCATCAATCAGGGCATGCGAAGGTACGGCGACGCCTCTGGCATCCCCGACGGTGGCGACTGTGCGCTGGGTGCCTACAGCATCGTGAATGGTGTGGTCTTCCTCTTCCTAATGGTCGTCATGGGTGTGAACCAAGGCATGCAGCCCATCGTGGGTTATAACTGGGGAGCCCATCAGAACGCGCGCGTCTGGAAGACACTCCGTTTTGCCATCTTTGCCGCGACGTGCATCACCACGCTCGGCTTTCTCGTTGGCGAGTTATGCCCCGAGCTGCTTACCAGTCTTTTCTCCGATGGAGATAGCGAGAAGTCACAGCAGATTCTGGCCATGTCCACCCGCGGTTTCCGCATCGACGTCATGGTGCTACCATTGGTAGGTTCGCAAATGGTCATTGGCAATTTCTTCCAGAGCATCGGCCACGCCGGCAAGAGCATCTTCATGAGCCTCTCACGCCAGTTGCTCTTCCTCGTGCCTGGCATTCTGATTCTGCCTCACTACTATGGTTTGGACGGCGTTTGGTACGCCATCCCCCTTTCCGACGCGCTCTCCGTCTTCTGCTCCTTCACACTCCTTTACCTTCTCGTTCGCAAGGTAAACAAAAAGGACAAAGAATCCGCTAATAGACAGGAATAGAATCCGTCGGAGCAACATCGTCAGAGGCAGTTTCTTCTGCCTCGTTTCTCTGCCTTATCAAGGTGAGGCAAAGATCGGCCCATACCCAACGATTCTTATTGAAGATGATAGGGAACTGTTCGATAGGTACCGGATTTCGGGTGCCTATCTCTATGGTCATGCTGGGTCGGTGGTAGCAGAGTTCCACCTCGTCGGCCCACGATCCATTGGGCATGGACGAATCAGGCCCGAACAGTTTAAATCCCGTATGGTTCTGGATGAGGGTTGCCAGTCGCAAGGCATCCGCATTTACGCTGTCGCAGGCATTCATGCAACCGTAATAAATCACATTTCCCGACGAATGGTAATTGAGGAAACAAAGGTAATCATGCTCTTGCGAAGTCTTGAGCATCTGGCGACTTTCCACCTCTGAATACGCATACGGCCCACTATAGTAGAAGTAGTGCGGCACGCGATTTATCCACTTGCCATCGCCAAATCCATTTCTGAAGTTCCTGTTGATATCCACGCCGTTAGCATTGGATTTTATCTGATCGTAGGAAGGTTCCTGATCCAGCACGAAGAGTTTCGCCTTTTTCGTCACAGCACCCAGGAAACCCTGCTGCGAAATCATCACGCCATCGGGGTTGACCATGGGCAGGATGACAAGTGCCACAGAGTCGAAGATCTCGTGAAGGCGATGCCCCTTGTAATTCTCATAACGGTAGTCTCTGGCATACTGTTCCAACATGGCCATCACAAGTTGCGTACTCATGTACTCGCGGGCATGGATGGAACCGGTTAGCATAATATGGTAGGGAGCGTTGGGATTGCCAAATCGCACGATGGGGATAGGTCGTCCCTGACAGGTGGTGTCGCCCATCTCAACCTTTATAACGGAAGGATAACGGCGCCTCAGCAAGCGCAAGTCGTCCAGCAGTTCGTCGTAGCTGTACAACTGATGACGCGTATCGACTATCGTGTCAGGGATGGGCCGGTTCACCTCCAAGGCATCCCAGTTGTTTTGTTGAAGAATCTTAACATATGACTGTCCTATCTCTGCCACAGTTTGAGCAAACAAACAGGTTGCGGATAGGCACATAAAAAGTGTAAGTAGGATTTTTTGCACGGTCAGTTCGTTTTGTTTGTTCATCTGGGCATCTCGATGACTTCAAGATCTTTGAATTGTCCTGCATCGACGGTAAAGCGGACAAGCGTCCTTACCTGATGCCACCCCTGCAAGCCGGCAGCTCCAGGATTTATGTGCAGCAAGCCTAACGTCTTGTCGTACTGCACCTTCAGAATGTGACTATGACCCGAGATGAAGAGTTGGGGCGTTCGTTTGCACAACTGCGGATAGATGCGTGCATCATAGCGTCCCGGATATCCGCCAATGTGAGTCATCAGCACCTCGGCGCCTTCGCAAGTCCAGGCCAGCTTCTCGGTATAGAGGCGGCGAAGTTCCCCCCCGTCGCAGTTGCCATAGACTGCTCGGAAGGGACGGAAGGCTGTCAGTCTAGCAGCCAGTTCATCCGACCCGATATCGCCTGCATGCCATATCTCGTCGCACGACTCAAAATATTCCAGATAGCGGTCATCCCAGTAGGCATGGGTGTCGCTCAAAAGTCCAATTCGTTTCATTTTTCAATGCAAAATTAACTTTTTTTTCGCGCATACGCAATAAATGCGCAATAAATACGTTAATAAATAAGTTTAAATTTAAAACGGGATTAAAAATGATTGAATACATACGAGGCGAACTGGTCGAATTGACCCCCACGAGCGCCACCCTCGAGACCACCGGAGGCGTTGCCTATGAACTGGGCATTTCGCTCTACACCTTCACCGCTCTCCAAGGCAAAGAAAAGAACACGGAGATGGTCAAACTCTACTGCTACGAGCAAATTCGTGAGGACGCCTGGACGCTCTGGGGATTCGGCACAAAGCAGGAGCGCGAGCTCTTTCTCCTGCTCATCACCGTCAGCGGCATCGGACCCGGCATGGCACGCATGGCCCTTTCCGCCTTCTCGCCTGCCGAACTCTGCAACATCATCCTCAACGGCAACGACAAGATGCTGAAGCAGGTCAAGGGAATTGGCCCCAAGGCTGCCCAGCGCATCATCGTCGACCTCAAGGACAAAGTTGTCACCCTCGGCATCGACGCACAGAACGTCACCAGCGACGGCGGTGACGTAGTGGAAGTGAACAACGAGGTGAAGGACGAAGCCATCGCTGCCCTCACCATGCTGGGATTCTCACCCGCCCCAACGCAGAAGGTCGTCGTAAAGATCCTCACCGACGAACCCGACGCCAAAGTCGAGACCGTCATCCGCAAGGCTTTGAAGATGTTGTAATTTGGAGGTTTTGAAGTTGGAAGGTTATATGGATTTGTGGTTTTAAGGTTATAAGGTTTTAAGGATACATGCAACTAAAACGAACGATAACGATAGGACTCATTGTTGCCGGGTTGAACGCCCTGGCAGCTAGCGCCGTGTCGTTAGGTTCGGCCGAAAGCATGGTAGCCACCACAGGTGAGGCAAAGAGTCAGACAGAAGTTCCCGCCGACACCGCCACGACAAAGAAACCTAAATACACGGTTCGTCGCACCAATGCAGAGACCACCAAGGACATCGACACCAAGACTGCCGATCTCCGCGACCCCAGCAACGTCAAGACCGAGGTCAGCTACGACGACAAGACCGACACCTACACCATCGGAACTGCCATTGGCAATGGAGAAGGAGGTTCGACCGCAGGGCAGACTGCAACCAAACCCACAGGCGGCAACACGGGACCCAAACCAACCTCGAACCGCAGCAATCCCGCCAACCGCAACAACACCAGCAAGCAGAACTCGTCGACTACGTCCAGCACGTCTAGCGCTGGAAACAGCAGCGGCAGTACCCTGCCCACTTCTACCCTCTCCCCCATGGCGCAGGTTGCCACCTACCTCACCACCCCCATCATCATGACGCCCGAGGAGTACCAGCAATGGAGCATGAGACAGTCCATGCAGCGCTACTTCCGCGAGAAGAACTCCGAGGCCTTCGAGTCGCAGGGCAAAGAGAAATTCGACTTCAGCGACATGCACTTTGACCTCGGACCTGCCGAGAAGATTTTTGGTCCCGGCGGTGTGCAGATAAAGACGAACGGTTCAGCTGAGCTCAAGTTCGGAATCAACCACAAGAAGATAGACAACCCCTCGCTGGCCGCCAACCGCCGCACCACCTTCGGTTTCGACTTCGACGAGAAGATCAACGTCAACATACAAGGTAGCGTGGGCGACAAGATCAACCTCAAGCTGGGCTACAACACAGATGCCACCATGGACGTCGACGCTGGCCAGAACATGAAGCTGAAGTACGACGGCAAGGAAGACGAGATCATCAAGAAGTTGGAGGCCGGCAACATCAGCATGCCCTCCAACAACAGTCTGGTGCGCGGCGCCAGCAGCCTGTTCGGTTTGTTCACCGACCTGCAGTTCGGCAAACTCAGACTGCAGGCCGTAGTCAGCCAAAAGAAGTCAGCCTCCAAGAGCGTCAGTTCCAAGGGCGGAGCGTCAACCAACACGTTCGAACTCTCGGCTACCGACTACGAGGAAAATCGACACTTCTTCCTGGGACACTTCTTCCAGCAGACCTACGACCGCAACATGATGACGCTGCCCACCATCGCCAGTGGCGTAACCATCACCCGCATCGAGGTATGGGTCACCAACAAGACCGCCTCGACCAGCAACAACCGCAACATCATCGCCCTTACCGACCTGGGCGAACCCAACGTCATCGGCAACCGCATCTGGTCGCGCGGAGAGGTCAACGTGCCTTCCAACAAGGCCAACTCCGAGTACAGCACCATGGTGAACCAATACAGCGAGGCCCGCAACATCACCCAGACCACACAGGTGCTGGACGGTATATCCGGGTTCGAGGGAAGCATCGACTACGAGAAGCTGCAGAGCGCACGCCTGCTACAACCGAGCGAATACTACATCAGCAACGCCCTCGGATACATCTCGCTCAACAGCACCCTCCAGACCGACGAGGTACTGGCCGTTGCCTACGAATACACTTACAACGGCAAGACCTACCAGGTCGGCGAGTTCTCGAGCGACGTAAACGACAACACCCAGGCCCTCTATGTCAAGCTCCTGAAGGGAACCACCGGCAGTTCTTCGCTCCCAACCTGGCGACTCATGATGAAGAACATCTACTCGCTGGGCGCCACCAGCACGTCGAGCGAGAAGTTCCGCCTCGACATCAAGTACCAGAGCGACTCGGCCGGCGTGTACCTTACTTATATACCCGAGCCCAACGTCAAGGGCAAGACGCTCCTCTACGCCATGGGACTTGACCGTCTCGACGCCAAGAACCACCCCAACTCCAACGGTCAGTTCGACTACGTGGACGGCTACACCATCCGCAAGGGACGCATCATCTTCCCCGTGGCAGAGCCCTTCGGCAAGCACCTCGAGGAGTGGCTCGGCGACCCTGCCCTGGCACGTAAGTACTGTTTCCCCGAGCTCTACGACACCACCAAGATTGCCGCCAAGCAGGTGGCCGAGCACGACAAGTTCCTGCTTACGGGTCAGTACAAGGGACAGAACGGAAGCGTCATCGACCTGGGCGCCACCTACATTGCCCAGGGAAGTGTCGTTGTGACGGCTGGTGGTCAGACACTTACCGAGAACACCGACTACACCGTAGACTACAACATGGGTCAGGTGACCATCATCAACCAGAGCATCATCGACGCCGGAACGCCCATCAGCGCCTCGGTCGAGAGCAACGACACCTACGGCATGCAGCGCAAGACGATGCTCGGCATCAACGCCGACTACGAGTTCAGCAAGAACCTCACCATCGGAACCACGCTGATGTACCTCAACGAGCAACCCCTCACCACCAAGGTCAACATGGGCAGCGAACCCCTCAAGAACACCCTCTGGGGCGCCCACATCTCGTGGAAGCAGGAGAGCCAATGGCTGACCAACATGCTGGCCAAACTGCCCCTCCTCCACTGCACAGCACCCAGCATGATAAGCCTCAATGCCGAGTTCGCCCAGCTCATTGCCGGACAGAACAAGCGCATACAGGGCGCAGCATCCTACCTCGACGACTTCGAGAGCAGCACAAACAAAATGCCCCTCACCACACCCAGTTACTGGATGATGGCCAGCACCCCCACGCCCTTTGCCGAGAGTCGCCTGACCAACGACGTGCGCTACGGCTACAACCGCGCCCTGCTGGCCTGGTATTACGTCGACCCCATCTTCACCCGCCGATCCTCCACGCTCACCCCAAGCCACATCAAGGGCGACCTCAAGCAGCTCTCCAACCACTACGTGCGCGAGGTCTTTGAGCGCGAGCTCTATCCCCAGAAGGCACAGAACAGCTACTCCAGCGCCTCTGCCCTCCCCGTCCTCAACCTCGCCTACTACCCTACCGAGCGAGGCGCCTACAACCTCAACCCTAACCTCGACCAGCAGGGTAACCTGCTCACCCCGCGCACCAACTGGGGTGGTATGATGCGCAAGCTCGACAACCCCGACTTCGAGACCATGAACGTCGAGTACATCGAGTTCTGGATGATGGACCCCTACATCTACACCCGCGGAGAGAGCAGCAACCTCGGTGGACGACTCCACATCAACCTGGGTGAGGTGAGCGAGGACATCCTCAAGGACGGAAAGAAGTACTACGAGAGCGGAATGCCCATCGACGGAAACCAGCAGTACTACACCGAGACCGTATGGGGACGCGTTCCCAACAACACCACCAGTGTCACCTACGCCTTCAACAACGACGGCAACGCACGTACCATGCAGGACATCGGTCTCAACGGTCTGAACAACGACGACGAGCAGAAGTTCCCCACCTACGCCGACTACCTGCAGCAGATTCAGAGCAAGGTAACCCCCGACGTCTACCAGCAGATACAGCGCGACCCCGCCAACGACGACTACCACTACTACCGCGGTACTGACTACGACAACGAGGAGCGAACCATCCTCGACCGCTACAAGCGCATCAACATGCCTCAGGGCAACTCACCCGACTCGCAGAACTCACCCGAGCGCTACGAGACGGCCTACAAGACCACGCCCGACGTTGAGGACATCAACCAGGACTACACGCTCAACGAGTACGAGAAGTACTTCGACTACGAAATATCACTCTACCCCAACGATATGGAGGTCGGGCGCAACTACATCGTCGACAAGCGCGTGGCCAGCGTCAAGCTGCGCAACGGAAACACAGAGGACTGCACCTGGTACCTCTTCCGCGTACCCATCAACCAACCCACGGCACGCGTCGGCAGCATCAACGACTTCACCAGCATCCGCTTCATGCGCATGTACCTTACCGAATTCGTTGAACCCGTCGTGCTACGCTTCGCCACCCTCGACCTCGTCCACGGCGACTGGCGCCCCTATCAGAAGGCACTCGTGCGAGGCGGTACGGCAGCCGACAACGCCACCCTTAGCATCAGCACCGTCAGCATTGAGGAGAACAACGACAAGACACCCGTCAACTACGTGCTGCCTCCTGGCATCAGTCGCGTCACCGACCCCGACCAGAGCCAGCTCATCGAGTCCAACGAGCAGGCCCTCTGCCTCGTGGCCGAGAACCTGCAGCCTGCCGACGCGCGTGCCGTCTACAAGAACTGCAACTACGACATGCGACAGTACAAGCACCTGCAGCTCTTTGTCCACGCCAACGCACTCAAGCCCAACATCACCTCCCTCGTCGACGACGAGACGAGCGTCTTCATACGCCTCGGAAGCGACCACAACAGCAACTTCTACGAGTATGAGGTACCCCTCAAACTCACCCCCGAGGGCACCTACGACACTTACTCGGCTGCCGGATGCACCGCTGTATGGCCTGCCGAGAACATGATAGACCTCGACCTCGACGTGCTCACCAATGCCAAGAAGAACCGCAACCGCATGAAGAGCATGGGAACACTTTCCTACGGTGAGCTCTACTCCGAGTACGACAACAACCACAGCAACAACCGCATCTCCGTCATGGGCAACCCCACCCTGGGCGAGGTCAAGACCATCATGATCGGTATACGCAACAACGGACGCACCACCAAGAGCGTTGAGGTATGGACCAATGAGCTGCGCCTCCAGGAGTTCTCCAACGATGGAGGATGGGCGGCACAGGGCAACCTCAACATACAGCTCTCCGACCTCGGATCGGTCAACGCCACAGGACACATCGAGACGGCCGGATTCGGCGGACTGGAACAAGCCGTGTCGGAGCGCAAGGACGAGAACTCCTACAACTACACCGTCACCACCAGCCTCGACCTCGGCAAGGTGTTCCCCGAGAAAGCGAAGGTCAACATCCCCTTCTACTACAGTTACCAGAAGCAGAACGTCAAGCCCAAGTACAACCCGCTTGACACCGACATGCTTCTGAGCGAAGCACTCGATGCACTCACCACACAACAGGAGCGCGACTCGCTCACCTCGCTCACCAGCACCACTGAGACGCAGAAGAACCTCTCGCTCAGCGGCGTCAAGGTTAACATTGCCTCCCGCAAGCACCCCATGCCCTACGACCCCGCCAACTTTACCTTCCACTACTCCAGCAACACCAGCGTCAAGGAGGGCGTCACCACCGTCTACGAGCGTGAGAACAACTGGAAGGGCGGACTCTCCTACTCATGGACACCCAACTGGAAACCCATCGAACCCTTCAAGAAGCTCAAGGGTAAGTCCAAGTGGCTCGACATCGTCAAGGACCAGAACATCGCCCTCACACCCCAGAGCATCACCTTCAACACCGACATCAACCGCCACTACTACGAGCTGCAGGAACGCGACGTCGACAACCTCGAAAATCCCACCGCGCTGCCCGTATCCTTCAGTCAGTCATACCTTTGGAACCGCGACTTCCAGCTTCGTTGGGACATCTTCAAGGCCCTCCACTTCACCTTCCAGAGCGCAACGCACGCCGAGGTGGAGGAACCCTACACACCCATCAACAAGGACCTCTACCCCGAGGCTTACATGGGATGGAAGGACTCCGTGCAGTACTCCCTGCAACACATGGGCCGCCCCCTCGACTATTCACAGACAGCCCAGCTCAGCTACAAACTGCCCATACACCGCATCCCCATCTTCGACTGGGTCAACGTCGACGCCACCTACAACGGCACCTACTCCTGGAAGCGAGGAGCCGAGCAGAAGGACGGAACCAGCCTGGGCAATACCATCAACACGCAGCGAAGCATCAACGGCAACGCCAAGTTCAACCTCGAGACACTCTACAACCACTTCGAGTTCCTCAAGGACACCAACAAGCGATTCTCGGCCACCTCGGCCAAGACCGCCAGCAAGAAGAAAGTTGACGAGAAGAAAAAGCAGAATGACGCCAAGAAGAAGGAGAAAGACCGCGACAAGGAACTCCTCGCCAAGGCACAGGAGGAGGCTGCACAGACGGGCGAGCCCGTAGACAGCATTATGGCCCGGCTGAAGAAGGCATCCGCCCCCAAGCTCACGCAGACCAACCAGAAGGGCATCTCCAGCCAGAAGGCGAAGAAGACCAACGGATACGCCGGAGAAGTCACCCTCAAGGCCGACACCACCGTCATGCTGGCCCACAACCAAAAGTCAAAGCGCCTCATCGTCACCGCCAAGGACGAGGACGGACACCCCTACAACCTCAAGTACAAGATACTTGATGACAACAAGCTGCTAATCAGCAACCTCGACACCGTTAAGGTACGCGTCAACGTCACCGCAAAGAAACCCCTCGAAGAACTCGGATGGTACAAGACGGCACAGGCTGCCGCACGCTTCGCCATGATGCTGCGCAACGTCAGCGCCAGCTACCGCAACACCTACAACCTCTCTCTGCCCGGCTTCCGTCCTGATGTGGGCGACCTCCTTGGACAGCACCGTACCGTCGACGGACTCTTCACCCCCGGACTCGACTTCGCCTTCGGTATGATAGGCGACAGCTACCTCGACCGCGCCGACCAGAACGGATGGCTGCTCAAGAACAACGACCTTGCCACCCCCGCCACAAGCGCCACCACCGAGGACCTCCAGCTCAAGGCCTCCCTCGAACCCTTCACGGACCTCAAGATTGACCTCAACGCCAGCTGGACCAACAACAGCAACAAGGCCGTGCAGTTCATGTACGACGGGCGCCCCACCACCGCCACCGGTTCGTTCAACATGACCACCATCAGCATCAAGACCGCCTTCCAGGGACCCGGCAACGCCAACAACGGATACGCATCCGCTGCTTTCGACCAGTTCCGACGCAACCTCGACGTCTTCCAGCAGCGCGTCGAAGCACAGTACGCAGGCGTCAACTACCCCGCCGCCACAGGCATGAAGGGACAGTTCAACCCCCAGAACGGAACCGTCAACAAATACGGATCCGACGTCATGATACCCGCCTTCCTCGCCGCCTACACCGGCACCAATGCACATTCAACCCCCCTACAGATCATGCCCAGCCTGCTGCGCATGCTGCCCAACTGGTCGCTCAATTACAAAGGACTCTCCAACCTCCCCCTCTTCCGCGACTACCTCAAGAGCGTCAACATCACACACGGTTACAAGAGCGTCTTCAGCATTGGTTCCTACAACACGTTCAGCTCGTGGCTCGCATGCATGACAGGCTCCGACCTCGGATTCGTGGAGAACACCACCGGTGCCTACGTTCCTTCTTCCATGTACGACATCAGCACCGTCTCCATCAACGAGTCCTTCACGCCCCTCGTCGGCCTCAACGTCACTTTCATGAACAACATGACGGCCAAACTCGAGTACCGTACCACGCGCGTCCTCACCCTCTCCATGACCTCAGCACAGATCAACGAAACTGCCTCCAAAGACATCGTCTTCGGATGGGGATACAAGATCAACGACTTCAAGATCAACAGTCTCTTCGGCAAGGGAAAGGCCAGCAACCAGTCACAGACCAAGAGCAAGACCAACGCAAAGGGCAAGGATGACGAGAAGAATAACAAGCAGGACAGCCGCACCTCCACCAGCACGACCTCGCGCGGCAAGAGCAACTTCGCCCACGACCTCAAGCTCGACTTCAACTTCTCACTCCGCAACCAGAGCGCACTCACCCGCGACATACAGAGCGGACTCACCGAAGCCACCTCCGGCAACCAGGCCATCAAGGCAAGCTTCCAGTGCGACTACGCCATGAGCCGCATGGTCACCTTCGCCCTCTACTACGACCTCCAGCACAACCAGCCCCTCCTCTCCAACAACTCATACCCCACCATAACCCAGGACTTCGGATTCAGCTTCAAGTTCCAGCTCACCCGCTAATCCCGCGTAGCGTGGAATTAAAAATCCCGCTGCGGTATTTCCGAAAAGGCGCAGCGGGAAACAAAAACTAACCTATGTAGCCGCACTTAGGACACTTGCCATCCCTGTCGAGCTTCACGCCGCAGAGAGGACAACGCTCGAAGTGAGTATCTGGCATGTATTCTTGCGATGCCTTGTTCGCGCCACTCTTGAAGGTGAGCTTGGCAATGGGCAGTTTATCTTTAAGCAGGTCATAGACAATCCTTATCATTCCCTCCACGGTCATCGACTCCTTCGTCACCACCAGACGGCAATCGGGATAAGCCGTGGCCAACTCGGTATGGAATGCGACCCCCTTCATGGTGTTCAACCAATGACCGTCCTTGATGCCCTGCTCCTCATACACCCCGAGGATGACGGGCAACAGCGGGTCATCCTCGCGCAGAATGAGCGCATGATCAAAGTTCTGAAGGACATCCCATGCTATCTTCTTGATTTCGTTACACGGAAAGACCATGTTGACCTGTGGGGTTACATCGTCCTCCACCTCAATCTTCAACACACCTGTGTGGCCATGCAGATACTGTGCTTCGCCCTGAAATTTGTAGAACCGATGTGCATACTGCAGTTCCAGTTTTGTGATACTTCTCATACGTCCGTTGTTTAGTTTTGTTGAACATGTTTATAGGGAGGCTCGTCCCTCTCTATCTTGGATGCAAAGATAAGCACTATTCTCCACCCATCTCTTTGATGTGTATTATATTTTCGCAAACGAAAATAAGTGCCGCACGAAAGTCCCCGAGGAAACTTGGTTTCGCTTATGTTTTTTGCAAAAGGTATTATAATATATGGTATGAACGCATTCATGCAACGCTATAAACATTACCTAAGTGAGGATTTTTTAGAAATTTTTCGTCATGGGGTTGCAAATGATCAACATGGCGTTTATATTGAAAGCAGAAACGAAATATGAAAGATATGAATACACCAGAAATGATTAAGAAAGTCGACTTCGTTGAGTACGAAGGTAAATATGATGAGTCGGTAAATGATGAGTTGACTACATCACCCGAGGATCTGTCGGTTGAGACAATGCGTGAATACCTCTATGGATATACGTTCACTGAGGACTATGCTAAGGGTGAGTTCCCCGATGAGATGAGCATGGATTACTGGCGTGACAGCGATAAGGGTATCTGCGACTTTGAAGCAGAGTTCCCATGCTTTGACAGGAACAAGATGCCTAAAGGTGTGTGGGACACTAAGGGTGATGATGTTTTTGATGTCATTGATGAGATACTTGATGACAGCGAGGATGAGATTAACTCCATCTATGATGACAACTGTTGCATTGACACCTTGCAGGAGCGTAGAATACTTGAAGCCATTGACAGTACTGGAGATGGTTTGAGCAAAGAGACGGCTCTGTGTGTTACCGATGTAGGACAGGAATATGAATACATGGAAAGGGTACGTCCTTACAAATTTCTCAAAGTCGTAAGACAAAGTGTGGAGGACGGAATTGACTGCCTAGAATTTGAGTCGAACATTTATGGTGTTGAACGTCTGTATTTCGACATTCATAGGAGATTTGATGTCGGCTATCCCATGCCAGAGTGATTGGGGTTTGGTATCGGTCAACCAATCTCTTATAATGTCAATCAGATGAAAACGAATAAAAATATGAACACATCAAATAACAACCACAGCTTCATGAATGACGTTCATGGCAATGAAGAGGCGATTGTAAACGCTGAGTATAAACATAGCAGGGACTACTTCTTACAAAACGCTTTCTTGTTCCTGGACAATGCCGAACGCATCCTTGGCGATCCACGTATGGCCATGGCTCGTGTATCAGTAAGCAATGGATTGGCTTATATGGGAGTTTTCCCTACAGCGTGCATTGGAGCTTACCTTGACTGGTGGCTGCACTCAGGCATAGAGGAGATACTTCATGACAAAGAGGGATGCAAAGCCTTGACCTGGTCTGTTAGCGGAAGTCCTTTGAGTGGAATGAACTCATGTTCGTGTGTGTATCCTGATGGTTCTATAGCAACGATCAACCATGGTAGTTTCGGTAAGATATGGAAGTCATTCTTAGATGCGAATAAGCGTTTCCATACAACGGAAGGTGAATTGGTCGAACCATTCTCAATCGAGGAGGTTGTAGAGATTTTGAAGACCAATGCTACAACAGAGGAAGACATATTGCGTGCTCGCCTTACTGTTCAGCAGAGGGTAAGCAGTCGTTTGCGTTTCAATCTGAACCAGATTTTCGGCAGGTATATGGATGTATGCAATCGCTATGAGAGCATGTGTCTTAAATATCACAAGGATGAGTTGGTTACATTCCGTATAAACCTTCTTCGCATGACAACCGAAACTGAGAAGGCATTGCAAGCTGTGGCTGTGGAGGTTACGGCATCACGCAAGGAATACCGCGAAGGGATCAAGAGCAAAGAGGAACACAATAAGCTCATGACGGAACTGAATAAACGAAGAAGTGACATCAAACGAGAGTTGAAAAAATTCAAAGCAGATGGTATCGCACGACTGTCCGCCAATGGCGAACTCACCAAGGGATTCATTGAATCGTATCTAAGCAGCAAATAGCAAGATATAATGGTCAATCTCTTTCTATTGGCATTGGCAATAATCTTTCACGAGTCGGGTGAAGGTCTGCAGAAACAAACGCAGAAAATGCCGTTTCACTTTGTTTTTTTGAAAATTTAAAACTAATCTAAAAAAAATAATTTTGGTTTGGATTAAGTCAACTACTTCTGTATAATGAAATCGAAAAAAGCATTTCAACTGCGGATTTTAAAAAAAGTTACGTAAAAAGTGAAATTGAGGTTGCTAAATGTCAACCACCAAATTATATTGATAGCACAAGTCGCAACAATTAATACTTCATCTATATGAACAACATCACATCTAAGCAGTACAACGAGTCACTCACAGTAGCTAACCTCTCACGTCTGGAGTCTCTTGACCCTCAGTCGCTCAACCTCTTGACCTACTCAGGTCCGAAAGAGAGTTGTCATGGTTTGGCATCTGGCAGACTCGGCAACATGGCAGGTGGTTTCCATTTCAACCTCTTCGGCGTCAAGTGGTACGGAACCGAACACCTCTACCTCTGTGGTGAGTGGAGCACCGAAGGTGAGCGTTCTGTAGAAATCCAAAAATACATCCGCAAGATGACTTCAGGAGTCTATGCCAAGCGTTGCTCGAAGTCTAAGTATAAGGCTGAGATCCGTCCAGACTTCACCACCTTCCGCTATGACTGGATGCTTTGGTGTGTTTGGCAGAAGTGCCAGTTAAACAACAAGTTTGCGATGCTTCTTTGCAGTATTCCAGAAGATGCAGTCATTGTAGAAGTGGTCAAAAATGACCCTGTCTGGGCTGCTTATCCCGATTCTGACGACATCATCCGTGGTGGCAATGCCATGGGCAAGATTCTCTCCATCTGCCGCCATTGTCTAATCACTGGTACCGAACCCGACATTAACCGTCAGCTCCTTAACGAAGCCGGTATCTACATACTTGGCAACAAAGTTGAGTTCTAACTGAACTCCTCTGTTAAGCCCAAAACTTACTCTATGGGACTTTACTCTATACTCTTTTAATTACCTTAAAACTCATTTATATGGTTTGGTCATTAGCACTTTCTAGTTATCTCAACGATGCTCCTTGGGAGGATGGCATCACAAAGTCAGAACTTATTGATTATGCAGAGCGCACAGGTGCACCATCAGCTGTAATCGAAAATCTCCAGGAGATAGAATACGACGAGGAACTTTTCTATTCCATCGAAGACATTTGGGAAGACATCCCAACAACAGATGACGAGTTCGGATGGAAAGAAGACGAGAATTAGTGTTCCGCCATTTCTTTGCAATATACAAATAAATGTCATTATATCAATAACTTAAAATTACAAAATTATGTTCGGAAGTAGAAGAATTTCAGTTTACAGAGGTATGACAGCATGTGGAATCCCAGCCTTTACTGTTGAGGGAGATAAGGTTTATCGTGGCATGACAGCTTGCGGAATCCCAGCCTACACCATATCAGACAATCATATCTATGATGGCATGACAGCTTGTGGTATTCCTGCTTATACTATATCTGGCAACCATATCTACGATGGTATGACAGCTTGCGGAATCCCTGCTTACACTATCTCTGGCAACCATATCTATGATGGTATGACAGCCTGCGGAATCCCTGCATTCACGCTTGATTAAGTGATTTATAAAAAGTTCGCAGAGTCGGAATACTTTCGACTCTGTGACTACAAATACTTTAGTCTTTTACCTTAAAACTTAATGTATATGACAATTAAAGAAAATTCACAGAATCTTTCAGAGGAGAGACAGATGGAGGTTAACGTGTCATACGAAAGATACCGCAAGGCACTCATCCGAGCAGCCCAGGAAAACAAGTATATGATTGAATCTGTTGGTAAGAGTATCTATGTTCTGGAGCGTACTTGTCTCGACAATATGATCAATCGTTCTATCAGTACACCTATTGCAGTTGCCGAGACCAAAGAAGAACTTATCGCCTTATGCCATACGGTGTATGGTGATGACATACCTTTCGATGATAATGGTAAGACACCAACCATACAGATACCTATGGGCGAAGCCTCGTTTCAGATAAAGACGGTTGCTCGTCTATAATATAAGAATGCAATGTTTCATGCTTTTTTGTTTGGATTTTCTGCTTATGGCTTGTATAATACGAATGAATGAAAATTTATTACTCAATGGACATGACTAAGGACGAATTTTTGAAAATGATTGAAAAACATAAAGATACAGCAAGAAAGATTGCTGACTTGTATTTGGAAAGATTCCCTCGCAAACTTTGCTGTGAGGTTAATGTAGGACCTTCTGAGCTAACTCTTGCATCGTTCCTTTTAGAGGTCACTGATGACGAGATTGCTATCCTTCGTGAGTGTATGAAGTCTGTTAGCTTTGATGCTAATGGATGGCGTATTGGCAAAACACTGGAAGAAGTTCTTGAGCAGAAAGGGCATACCGACTTGCTCAATCGTCTCCGCAAGCCTCTTTCTTGTGATGAGAAAAAGAAGGAGATTGAGCATTTGAACAAGTGCTTCTCTTGCAAGCAGACACCATACATTGATTATGTCAACGTACACAATCTCAAGAAGTATGCAACCTTCGGATATTTTGAGTATCGAGGTGATGATGCCCCAAGCAATGAGCAGTTCGTTGAGTTGCCATTGGCAGACGATGAGTTCAGAGACATACTTGCAAAATGTCTGTACACAGCAAACCGCTATACAATGAACGGACTGATTGCCGACACGCCTTTGCTAAGTCAGAGGCTTGTGCGAATGGCTATGGCTGAGACTTGCATCAGGACGGATAACAATGCCTATCCGTTCATCTTGGATATGACTGAAATAAAGTCTGTAGCAACTCGCATCCTTGATCCGTTTGTGGATATTCTTGGTTTGTTCGGTAGTGAAGATGAAGACATCAAAGCTTTCCTTATGGAGAATCAACTCATAGGTGGAGAGTCAAGTGAGTATGAGTTTGAAGCTGTCGATGAAGAGGATGGCAGCGTCCACTTGATGATGACAGCCAAGTTCATCGGAACAGATGTAGAGTTCGCTGAGTCATACGCTGATGATGCAGAGCGATTCTCGGTAAGTGCGTTTGATGTGATGAAGAGATTCAACCTCGCTACTCCGCAAGACATTTTCCTTTTTGTGCGCTGTTACTATAATTGGATAGAGGGTTTCCGTAACTTGCGCAAGGATTTAATCGAACAATAACAAAACATACATTTAGATATGAAGCAGTTAGAAATACAGAAGCACATTGCAAGTCTTACAAATGAAGAGCTTGAAGCATTCATCTTAGAGTTGAATATGATAACTTTGCTTACCATCGAAGAAGAGCTGGAACTGATTCATAGAATCCGAAAAGGAGGAAGTGAAGCAGACCAAGCCAAAGAAATGTTGGTTAGGTCTTACCTTCGTTTCATCTATTCGGTAGCAAAGAAGTATAAGCGCCTTAGCCTCCAGGAACTCCTCGTTAGTGGTATCACAGGACTCATAAAAGCAGCCGATAGGTATGACGAAACACGTGGTTTCAAATTTATCTCGTATGCCGTATGGTGGATTCGTCAGAGTATGCTAAAGTCCATAGTGAAGCATGGCACTAAGGACAAGCAAACAGAACTGATTGTGCTTTTCAGCAAAAGGCAGATGTTATGCATTCAGAAGGACGAGAACATCGATCCATACGTTGATAACGGACTAACAGCTTTGGCAGCAAGCAATAAGGATGAAGAAGTGTTCCTGAAGAACGCCCACTTGTTCTATCGAAATGCTGACCATATCTTGGCTGACAGCAGAATGTTCTTCGCACCTGTACTCATCCAGAATGGAATGACTTACAA
>JAKSLN010000139.1 GCA_024401165.1 Bacteroidaceae bacterium | reverse complement strand
GTGGCGAGGTGAGCGACATCCGCAA
The DNA here is from genome assembly GCA_024401165.1 of Bacteroidaceae bacterium. GTDB lineage: Bacteria > Bacteroidota > Bacteroidia > Bacteroidales > Bacteroidaceae > Physcousia. The sequence goes on along the minus strand of JAKSLN010000139.1, from coordinate 3,730 downwards.
GGTTGTCAGCCCCGTGCTGGTTGTCTCTACTGAGTCCAAGAAGGAGGAACCCAGCACCCTCTACCATATCGACTTTTCATTCGACGAGCTCCGTCTGGGCGGTTCTGCTTTTGCACAGAGCCTGAACAAGGTGGGCAGCGACGTTCCCACCGTTCAGGATCCCGAATACTTCCGTACCGCCTTCAATGCCGTTCAGCAGCTGGTCAACGAAGGTCTGCTGCTCGCAGGTCACGACATCAGCGCTGGCGGCCTCATCACCACCCTGCTTGAGATGTGTTTCGCCAACACCGAGGGCGGACTCGCCATTTCACTCGACGGCTACAAGTGCGACGACATCGTCAAGATTCTCTTTGCCGAGAACCCCGGCGTTGTCGTTCAGGTAAGCAACAAGAACAAGAAGGCCTTCAAGGAGGTCCTGGACAAGGCAGGCGTTGGCTACATCAAGTTGGGTGAGCCCACCGATGAGCGCATCATCGAGGTTAGCCGCGATGGCATCGAGTACCAGTTCGGCATCGACTACATGCGCGACGTTTGGTACAGCAGCTCATACCTGCTGGACCGCAAGCAGAGCATGAACGGCTGCGCCCAGGAGCGCTTCGAGAACTACAAGCAGCAGCCCCTTGAGATGGTCTTCAACAAGGACTTCACCGGTACCCTCGCACAGTACGGCCTCGATGCCGACCGCTGGCAGAAGGGCAATGACGCCAAGGCACCCAAGGCTGCCATCATCCGTGAGAAGGGCACCAATGGTGAGCGCGAGATGGCCTATAGCCTCTGGCTCGCCGGCTTCGACGTGAAGGATGTCATGATGACCGACCTCGTAACGGGTCGCGAGACCTTGGAGGACATCAACATGATCGTCTTCTGCGGCGGCTTCTCCAACAGCGACGTACTCGGTAGCGCCAAGGGCTGGGCAGGTGCCTTCCTCTTCAACCCCAAGGCCAAGGAGGCCCTCGACAAGTTCTACGCACGTCCCGACACCCTCTCGCTGGGTATCTGCAACGGTTGCCAGCTGATGGTTGAGCTGGGCTTGCTCGAGCACGGCAAGGCTACGGCCACGACCAACGAGGTTCGTCCCCGCATGCTGCACAACGACAGTCACAAGTTCGAGTCATGCTTCGTCAGCCTGACCATCCCCACCAACCGCAGCGTGATGTTCGGTTCGCTGAGCGGCAACAAGCTGGGTATCTGGGTGGCTCACGGCGAAGGCAAGTTCGACCTGCCCTACGACGAGGAGAGCTACAACATCGTGGCTAAGTACAACTATAGTGGCTACCCCGCCAATCCCAACGGTTCGGACTACGACGTTGCTGGCCTCTGCAGCCAGGACGGCCGTCATCTGGCCATGATGCCTCACTTGGAGCGTGCCATCTTCCCCTGGCAGAACGCTTGGTATCCTCGCGAGCGTCGCATGGACGAGGTAACTCCCTGGATCGAGGCCTTCGTCAACGCCCGCAAGTGGGTGGAGGCTAACCGCAAGTAAGTTTAGTTTGACGCAGATTACGCAGGTTCGCGTAATCTGCGTCTAAATATGCTCTTATGCTATTCGAATTGTTCCGCACGTTCTTCCACATCGGCCTCTTCACCATCGGTGGAGGCTACGCTATGATTCCCCTCATCGAGGAGAAGGTGGTGGAGAAGAAGAAGTGGGTCTCCAAGGAGGAGATGGCAGACCTCATGGCCGTGGCACAGAGCTGCCCGGGCGTCTTTGCCGTCAACATCAGCATCTTCATCGGTCACAAGCTGATGGGCACGAAAGGAGCCGTCACCAGCGCGCTGGGCACTGCCCTCCCCTCGTTCATCATCATCCTGCTCATTGCCCTCTTCTTTCAACAGTTCCGCGAATACGAGATGGTAGAAAAGGCCTTCCGAGGCATACGCCCCGCTGTTGTTGCCCTCATCGCCAGTCCCGTCTTCCGCATGGCACGTACAGCAAAACTCAACCGCTACAATTGTTGGATTCCCTTTGTCGCAGCCTTCAGCATCTGGCTGTTGGACGTCAACCCCATCTACGTCATCCTCGTAGCCGGTTTCTGCGGCTTTGCTTGGGGCAAGATGAAAGAGGAGGAAGCCCGATGACACGGGTTCATATCAATCTGAGTAGCGAAGTTTAGAAACAAAATGCTTTTACTGCAGTTATTCTGGACATTCTTCAAGATTGGACTCTTCGGCTTCGGAGGCGGCTACGCCATGATCTCCATGATACAAGGCGAAGTGGTAACCAAACACCACTGGCTCACATCGGGCCAGTTCACCGACATTGTCGCCATCAGTCAGAGCACCCCCGGTCCTATTGGTATTAACTCGGCCACCTACGTGGGCTACAGCAGCATCGTCAATGCCGGCTACACTCCCACCCTCGGCATCGTCGGCAGCTTTGTTGCCACCCTCGCCGTTGTCCTTCCCAGCTTCATCCTCATGCTCACCATCAGCAAGTTCCTCATGCGCTACAAGAAGCACCCTTCGGTCGAAAGCGTATTCAAGGGACTGCGCCCTGCCGTTGTCGGCCTGCTCGCCGCAGCCGCCTTGCTCCTCATGACGAAAGAGAACTTCAGTAGTTGGAGCGAATGCCCTTGGCAATTCATCGTCTCCATCCTCATTTTCCTCTTTGCCTTCATCGCCCAGCGGAAGTACAAGTTCGGGGCCATTCGCATCCTCTTTCTAAGCGCCCTTGCCGGCATACTTCTCTTATAAGTGGACTGTGAACTATGAACCTATGGACTGTGAACTATGAACTGTGGACTGTGAACTAACTTAGCATGTTACTCGGAGAAATCATATCACTCGTCGTTGCCGTATCATGGACGGCAACAGCCCTCTTTGCAGAGATTGCCACCAAGCGTGTAGGGCAGCTAACCATGAACGTAGCACGCATGATTGCGTCTCTCATCCTGCTGGGAGCTACCCTGTGGATATTCACAGGCAGCCCTCTCCCGCTCTATGCCGACCAGACAACCTGGATGTGGCTATCGCTGTCAGGTTTCGTGGGTTACGTCTTGGGCGACTACTGCCTCTTCAACTCCTACATCGTCATCGGAAGCCGCTTCGGCCAACTATTCATGACACTCGCCTCCCCCTTTGCCGCCCTGGCTGCCTGGATACTGCTGGGTGAGACGCTATCGTGGACGGCACTCCTTGGCATGTTCGTCTGCATGAGTGGTATCGGCATGAGCGTCTTGTCTCGTGGTGACGAGAAACACGTCCACTTCAAACTGCCGCTGCGCGGCATCCTCCTGGGCATCGGAGCCGGAGCAGGCCAGGGTGTGGGACTCGTTCTCAGCAAGGTGGGTATGGCGCACTACTCTGAGCTCGTACCCGCCACCGATGAGATGGCGACCAACCTCATTCCCTTCGCCTCGACTATGATGCGTGCCGTCATGGGCCTCATCGCCTTCTCCATAGCAATGGCTTACACCCGACAGTTCCACAAGCTGCCCCAGATTGTCCACGACCGTAAGGCTTTCTTTGCAGGTATGGGAGCCGTCATCTTGGGTCCCTTTATCGGCGTCAGCCTCTCCCTCATGGCTGTACAGATGGCACCTGCTGGCGTAGCGCAGACCCTCATGTCGCTCACCCCCATCTTCATCCTCCTGCCCAGCAAGATGCTCTACAAGACCCGCATCACCCCCCTCGAGGTCATCGGAGCCATCATTGCCGTCGCTGGTGCCAGCCTCCTCTTCCTGTAGGCAAGTGAGTTTCGTGTGAATCAACGGACCAGTCCCTATGATTC
>JAKSLN010000138.1 GCA_024401165.1 Bacteroidaceae bacterium | reverse complement strand
CCATGCTCGACCCTATGCGCCACATCATCGAGGCCTTGCGTCTCATCTATGTCAAAGGTAGCACCTTCGCCGAACTCCTTCCGCAGTTCTATACTCTCCTAGGTTTCGCAGTATTAACCAGCACATGGGCGATTGTGAGCTATCGTAAGAACAGTTGAGGTTATTTCTTCAAACAATGCTCTTTCAGCCAAGCGCGAGAAGTTTAGTATTTCGTTATATACTCAAACCAGTCATAATCGGCATACCCCTTCTTATCTGTTCCTTGTGCGAAGACACCGAGCATCACGCCTGTGAAGCCACCGATGACCTCGGTTGAGAGGTAGCGGAAATCCATCTTGCAGAGTGTCTCAAAGGTTTTACCATTCTCCGAAACTTGCATGTAGTAATATGCACCATCTGAACTGATGCGCAGATAGGCCTTCTTGTCTTTCAATGTTATCTCCTTCTCTGAATGGGCGAGTTCGCCAAGGCGGATATTCGGACGAACGACAAGCTGTCCACCACGATTCTCAACAATAACGTCATAGTGATTGAGCGGAGCTGCATAAGCCGTGATACCAGCCAGTGAACCTTCGGCAAGCTGAGAGGCGTCAAGTAGGGTCGTGGCAGTAAAAGACTTCTCCGTCTGGCGGCGTGCTACAAAGGTGGGAGAGGTGGCAGCATCGAGCGGAGTGGTAGTTGGGTGAAGACGGAGCCATCCCTTGCGCTGGGTGAGCGAATAGCATGCGAAATCAGGATTGCCGATACTCATCCATCCCCAAGGCAAACCAATGGAGCTGTAGCTGTCAGATGGTACATTGCGCTTCACGTAGTTGAACTCTTCACGCTCTGGATCAGTATCCATCGGCACCTGTGGCAAGGTCTTGCACTTCATATCCACGGCCAATGTGCCATTGCCATTGACCACCGGCCAAGCATTCTCATCCCAACGTACTGGAGCAAGCATTGTCTCACGTCCCATCACATGCAGCAGATAACCGCTAGTACGATAGCCGAGACAGATCATCCACCACGAAGAGTCGGGCGCTTGCACGAGGTCGGCATGACCAAGTCCTTGTATCTCGCTGCCTTGCATCTCCATATTGAAGTGTGAGAGGATAGGGTTTGCACGGTTTGGTTCGTAAGGTCCGAAGAGAGATTTACTGCGTAGTATGTTGACTTGATGACCATGTTCTGTACCTCCTTCGGCAAGCATCATGTAATACCAGCCATCCTTCTTATAGATATGTGGTCCTTCTGGATAACGACCTCCAAGGCCTGTGCCCAGATGATGGATTTCGCCGAGTTGTTTGCCTGTCTCTACGTCAATCTCGCAGATCTTGATGTCGCCTTCTTTCCACAGAAAATAAGTCTTGTCACCCTCAAAATAAAGGGTAGGGTCGCACGAACCGATGGCAAAGTCAATCACGATAGGTTCTGACCATTCGCCCGCAGGATCGTCTGTCCAGACGTAGAAATGTCGACGTGAAGGAAAGACTGTTGTAACCATATAGAAACGCTTATTGCGCTCGTTATAGCGGATAGTTGTGGCATAGATACCACCATTCGTCCATCCTAATTCGGGATTCTGCTGACTGTACAAATCTGACAGATCGAGCTGAGAAGGACGTGTTAAGCAGTTGCCCACCTGCTCCCAGTGGATCAAGTCTTTGCTATGAAATACGGGTACTCCAGGGAAGTACTGGAAAGTTGAATTGACCAGATAGAAATCTTCTCCAGCGCGACATACCGATGGGTCGGCGTGAAAGCCAGGAAGCACGGGATTCTTAAAGCCCTGCGCAAAACTATTGCCAATAATAAGCAATAACAATAAGGTCAGAATAGTTTTCTTCATGAATTCAATTCTTTTCATTTCTTATGATAATTCTTCGGTAGGCAGGCAAAGAGTATTCGCTGTTGTCATGTATTTCGCAGATGATATGAATTTCATCATCATAGAAAGCGTCTGGTATCTGCACGTCGATAGAAGATGATTTGTCGTTGGCTATCTCAATCTTTGTATTTCCGATTCCTATTTGCTGCCACCAACTGAAACTCAGTTCGTCGCCATCAGGGTCAAAGGATTCTGATGCATCGAGCTTGACTATCTGGCCAGCTTTCGCCTTGATGATGATGGCATCTGTTCCTTTCTCTCCATTGACGATGGCTACAGGATTGAGGTTTCCTTGGCCCTTCTCTGCCCATTCGATGCGAGCAATGAAGTCATTGAGATTATCAAGATAGAAGTGGCGATAGTATTCCTCAGAAAGGCTTTTCACGGGTTCCTGCCAGCTCGTCCAAGCGTAAGTTGTTGAGTCTTTAGTCAAAGACCAAGTGTGGTAGCCACCCCAGCCCGCTTGCATAGGTTCCTCTGGATTGTGGAGGCCATTAGGAATGACATTCAGAAATGATGGAGTATCGCCCTCTACACCATACTTATAATTGGGGTATTGCTTGCCCATGGTGGCATGACCCTGGATGTGCTGCTGTATCTTCTGCCAGTATTCCTTACCGAGTTCACATTGCAACTGCCATGCCCCTTCATCCCACACCAGCTTCAGATCGTCAGCAAATTCACGTCGCATCCATTGATGAGAACTGTAGGCAAGATTTTCGCGCATGGCCCATACCATGTCCTGATCGGTAATGGTGTAAAGGCGCAACTTGTTCAGGAAAGCCATCAACTGTTCAGGAGTACGCGTCTGCTGTACCTTCCAGATAGCTTGTGCCAGTGTGTTTGCACCACCCCATGCACACACCCACAGCGGACGATCATCTGCTTCGTCGGCCAGACGGATGATAAGCTCGCTACCTGGGGTGTCATTGTCGGCTCCGATTACTCCGATACCTGCGCGTTGGCTACCCATAGCGCAACGACCTTGCAGGTATTCCATGCTTGGCCAATATCCGAGATGCTGTCTGCCATTCTCTTTCTCAAGGGGAAGAAACGCATCTTGTCCCGATCTTTTCATCAGATTCAAAACGTCTGTGCCATAGGCGCTGACCACAGAGTCTCGATAGGCAGCGCTTTCGGTAGGATAGGGGTCGCAGTTCCAACCAGTTGAAGTAATGATGCCTTCAATCTCAAGCATATCTGCATAACATAGCAGATGCACCAGCGACTCTGTGTCATCAGGTTCCAAGTCCGGCCGTCCGATGTCTGTAAGTATTACTACACGAGGTTTGAGCAAAGGCTCTTGTTTTTCTTCACTGCACGCCAACATGGTTGTTAGCACAGAAGTTGCAGCTAAGAATAAGATACTTTTGTTCATGATTAGGGATGTGTTTTTATTTAAAAGTTTCCTACACCTTGATGTAAAGGGTAGGGGAAACAAAACAAGAGTCCCACCTTTCTCTTTGCTTCCTGCCACGTTTACTGCGACAGAGAGGCCAGCTATGATGTGATTGCTGGAAAGAAAAATGTCCCTTTCGTTAAAGTGTACTCATACGAAGTTCTGAAAGCAAGGATTCTATCTCTCTCGGGATGGAATACTCTGCCTTACGGTTAGAAGTAATACGAGCTACGGTTTTGGATGTAGCCACGGCACTGATAGCTTCAATGGTAGAAAGCTTGAATGTTTCAGCTACGGCTTTAGTCAATGCCTGAAGAATTGACGTGATCTTGATATTCTCTTCCATTATAAATCTAGTTTTAGTTGTTCAACACCTTTGCTTGTACAAAAGCAATATGCCTTGGATTAAATAGGTAAGGAGTGACCTCTGGGCTTCCTGCTCCCTCGATACTGGTGGTACGTTGAGCCATAGCAACAGCTCGTGAGAAATCCTGAGTCATGTAAA
>JAKSLN010000137.1 GCA_024401165.1 Bacteroidaceae bacterium | reverse complement strand
TGATAGAGAAGATGGTCTTCTTGGGGTTGGTGATAGCCTGACGCTTGGCAGGATCGCCTACCTTGCGCTCGCCGCCGTCGATGAAGGCTACGATAGAAGGAGTGGTGCGCTTACCCTCGCTGTTAGTGATTACTACGGGCTCGTTGCCCTCGAAAACTGATACGCAGCTGTTAGTGGTACCTAAGTCAATTCCAATAATCTTTCCCATAATTGTATTTTTTTTGTTTGTTTATACTCTTGTTAACTTTGTCGCGAGGAGGCTCGATGCTGATGGGGAGCAAGGAGTGAACCCGCGACACTCCTATCGAAGCAAAGAGCGTGCCAAAAAGACATTTTGGCGCGAAAATGGTCAAAAAAAGCAAAAAAGGCAGAAAAAACTACGCCAGAATGACAAAAAAACTAGTACAGAGCATCAGTTTATGCGTTTTTTTGTACCTTTGCATCTGGTAAAAGATTAAGAAAGGGTTCAGAATAACAATTAACTTAGAAAAAAAATGAATGTAAAGTCACTCTTCAAAGTCCTCTGCCTTGGGGCAGCCATGGGCTTCAGTCAGAATGCGGTGGCGCAGGACGATTATTTCGTGACCACCGATGTACCCGTTAGTGACAGCGTAGCTATCGAAAACGACTTTTCAGCAGAACAACGCTTCCTCAACCAGAACTTCCCCTACCGCTCGCTGTGCGACTGGACAAAGGGAATGCGCTTCATGGTGATACCCGGCGAGAAGGATGTGTACATCAACATCTTCATCGACATGGCCACCGACAAGGAAATCTCAACAGCCTCGCTGAAGCACAAGATTCTGGTCTACCAGGGCTATGACATCACCAGCCGCGGCTGGATACACTTCAACTTCGACGTCTTCGGTTCAGATCAGCGCGTTTACCACGAGGTACGCAACTTCAGTTTTGGCGAGTACTGCCAGAAGATCTCGGGCGGCGGCATTCCCTCACTGGCCTATCTGGACGATGTAGACATTGCCAAAAAGGCCTTGGAAGGTATGACCCTGTATTCTGCCCACGAGACATTCTACAAGGATGATGCCTCATCGCGCAACGGATACCGCGAGCAGCCTCTGCCCATCGATACGAAGCTGAAGGTAACAAAGGTTGGCGTGGGTACGCGCGAGTACTCTGTTAAGATCATCGTCGAGGACGAGCGTGGCAACAAGTATTCACAATACTGCACCATGAGCCACACAAACTGTGGTCTGAACGACAACGATTTCATCGCAAAGAACGAGCAGCACCTCTTCGACAAGGCCTTCAGTTTCAAGCCCAAGTTCAAGAGCGAGGACGACAAGAGAAGAGCCGATCCCACGAAGGAGTTCTCTGCCCTACCCCGCACGGGGCCTTCTAGTCCCACTAACACCAAGTTCGTAAACTTCGCCGGCGCTGTAAGTGGCGTCGTTGGCAAGGGTCAGTCGAAGGAAATCGTCAAGCTCTCGAAGGGTGCTCCCGACAAGTCGTGGAAGAACAAGGACGGCAGCGTCGTTTGGTGGTACTCAGACGGCACAGAGATTACATTCAGCAAGAAGGGCATTGCAACTCGCATTCGCCAGACAAGCGGAAAGAAATAACGTCAAACCTAGACGCACAAAGAATAAAGCAGGGCACCCCATCGGATGTCCTGCTTCTTTATACCTTATACAAGTTTCGCATGTAACTCACCTTGTTCGGTTATTGGATTCTTCTGCCCCTCCGGAGCGAAGCGTCGCCGAGCAGTAAGGTCGGCCTAAGAGGAGGAGCAGAAACGCACCACACGTCCTCGCAGAACTGATGCTGCGCGAGTTAAAAAGTCATGCTGCGCCTTCAATTTCTTACCGCTGCGCTGAACGACCGCCCGCCCTTGGGCAGCCGGTTAATTACCGCAGCGCAATTTTTAAAATACCGCAGCGGTAATTTTGAAATCCCGCTGCGGTATTTTTCGAAGACCGTTACGATGTCGAACAAGTCGACAAAGATGTTATTCTCTAATGTCTCCAGTTAGGATTATGCTTCCGCCTTGTCATCATCGTCATCAGATCCGGTACCAAAATCGGGGTTACCGGCAATGGCGGCAGAAATCTTCTGTGCTATCTCGTCGGCCAGTTCGGGATTGTCGGCCAAGACACGCTTTACGGCATCGCGACCCTGTCCAATGCGAGTTTCGTTGTAGCTGAACCATGAACCCGACTTGTGGAGAATGTCGAACTGCGTTCCCAGGTCGACAATTTCACCAATCTTGCTGATACCCTCACCATAGCTGATCTCGAACTCAGCCTTGCGGAATGGAGGAGCCACCTTATTCTTGACAATCTTGACCTTTGCGATGTTTCCGATGGGCGTGTCACCGTCCTTCAAGATGCTGCTCTTGCGGATGTCGATGCGGACACTGGCGTAGAACTTCAGCGCATTACCACCGGTTGTAGTCTCGGGGTTACCAAACATGACACCAATTTTCTCGCGCAACTGGTTGATGAAGATGCACGTTGTCTTGGTCTTGCTAATGGTCGACGTCAACTTGCGCAGGGCCTGACTCATGAGGCGTGCCTGAAGGCCGACCTTGTTATCACCCATATCGCCCTCGATCTCTGCCTTAGGCGTAAGGGCGGCAACAGAGTCGATGACGATAATGTCGATAGCGCTGGAACGAATAAGCTGGTCGGCAATCTCGAGTGCCTGCTCGCCGTTGTCGGGCTGACTGATCCAAAGGTTGTCAACGTCGACGCCCAACTTCTCGGCATAGAAGCGGTCGAAAGCATGCTCAGCATCGATGAATGCTGCAATGCCGCCCTGCTTCTGGGCCTCTGCAATGGCGTGGATGGCCAGCGTTGTCTTACCAGAGCTCTCGGGACCAAAGATCTCGATGATACGTCCCTTAGGATAGCCGCCCACTCCGAGTGCATGGTTCAGGGCCAGCGATCCCGTAGGAATCACCTCTACCTCCTCGACCTTCTCATCACCGAGTTTCATGATCGAACCCTTTCCGAAGTTCTTTTCGATCGTGCCCATGGCCTCCATCAGAGCCTTCATCTTCAAGGCCTTAGGGTCGAGATTTTCTTTATTAATTTCTTTTTTTGCCATAATCTATTTAGTTCATAGTGCACAATTCATAGTTCATAGTTGATGATCTGTGCGATGTTCTTCAAAATTGTAGGCTCACAATGCATAAAACTATGAACTATGCACTATGAACTTTGAACTCGTTTCTACAGTTCCAGGTCGCCGTCGTGAATCTCGTGCCAAGGCAGACCCTGAATGTTGAGCTGCTCCATGAAAGGATCGGGATCGAACTCCTCTACGTTGTGTACGCCGGGCTTGTTCCAGAGTCCCTTCATGAACATCATGGCACCAATCATGGCAGGCACACCCGTCGTGTAGCTGACACCCTGCATGCCCGTCTCCTCGTAGGCAGCCTGGTGTGAGCAGTTGTTGTAGACATAGTAGGTATGCTCCTCGCCGCCACGCAAACCACGGATGCGGCAACCGATAGAGGTCTCACCCTCATAGTTCTCGCCGAGGTCCTGGGGATTAGGCAGGACGGCCTTGAGGAACTGCAGGGGAACAATCTTCACCTTACGCATGATGCCATCCTCGTCGGGTGCCACGTACTCAACTTCGTCAATACGGTCCATACCGATGTTCTGGATAACCTCAAGGTGCTTCAGGTATGCCTCACCAAACGTCATCCAGAAGCGGGCACGCTTAAGGGTGGGATAGTTGATGACAAGGCTCTCAATCTCCTCGTGGTGGAGGAGGTAGCTCTCGCGGGGACCCACGTTGGGATAGTTGAGGGGCTTGTGGATAGCCATAGGCTCTGTAACCACATACTTTCCATCCTCCCAATAGAGACCCTCCTGCGTAATCTCGCGAAGGTTGATCTCGGGGTTAAAGTTGGTGGCAAAGGCCTTATGGTGATTGCCTGCATTGCAATCCACGATGTCGAGGTAGTGCATCTCGTCGAAGTGGTGCTTGGCTG
>JAKSLN010000136.1 GCA_024401165.1 Bacteroidaceae bacterium | reverse complement strand
GCGCCAAAGAGGTTCAAGGAGTCCGCCTTACCATCGGCGAGGCAGGCGACAAGGCAGTGAAGAAGTATGCCAAGCAGATACCGGCGCATGCCGAGGGCTACTACCTGCGGGTGGCACCTGGCGAGGTGGTCATTGCGGGTCGAGACGAGAAAGGAACGTACTACGGCGTGCAGACCTTCTTGCAGATGGCGGCCCAGAACAACGTCATGCAAGTGGAGATGACGGACTGGCCCAGCGTGGAGTGCCGTGGCGTCATCGAGGGGTTCTATGGCAATCCCTGGAGCCACGAGGACCGTCTGCGCCAGTTCGACTTCTACGGCAAGCAGAAGCTCAACACCTACGTCTACGGCCCAAAGGACGACCCCTATCACCGTCGCCGTTGGCGCGAACCCTACCCCGAGAAGGAGGCTGCCTTGCTGCGCGAGCTTGTGGATTGTGCCCGCAGGAACAAGGTGCAGTTCGTCTGGGCCGTCCATCCCGGCGGTGACATCCAGTGGAACCTGCAGGATTCAATGGCCGTATGCCGCAAGCTCGAGGCCATGTACGACCTCGGCGTGCGTACCTTTGCCGTCTTCTTCGACGACATCTGGGGCGAGGGTGCCAAGGGCGACAAGCAGGCAGGCCTGCTGAACTATGTGACGGACAATTTCGTGCGTAAACACAAGGACGTCGAGCCCCGCATCATGTGTCCCACCGAGTACAACAAGGCATGGGCCGGCAAGGAGTATCTGCCCACGCTGGGCGAGAAGATGTATCCCGAAGTGCGCATCATGTGGACGGGCAACTCGGTCGTCGACATGATCGAGAAGAACGACATGGAGTGGATCAACAGTCAGATAAAGCGCAAGGCCTTCATCTGGCTCAACTATCCCGTCAACGACTACTGCCAGAGTCGCCTGCTCATGGGCAAGACCTACGGCAACGGACTCGACATCAACGAGATGGTCAGCGGCTTCTGCTCCAATCCCATGGAGTATGCCGAGGCATCGAAGGTGAGCCTCTACTCGATAGCCGACTACACCTGGAACATGCCTCAGTACGACAGCGAGGCATCGTGGATGCATGCCTTACAATACCTCATGCCCACAGCTCCTGCTCAGTTCAAGGTTTTCTGCGAGAACAACATAGACCTGGGTAAGACAGGACACGGCCTGCGCCGCGAAGGCGAATCACCGAAATTCAAGAACATAGAGAACGAGGAAGACGAGGTCATGTGCTACATCGACATGCTACAAGCTGCCAACGCGCTCCTGGCCGACAGCGTCAACCATCCCGAAATGATTGCCGAGATAAAGCCCTGGCTGGAGAGCATGAACCTTCTGGGACAACGTGGCTTAGCAGTTTTTGAGATGAAGCGTTTCCTTGAGCTTGGCGACACGGTGGCCTTCATCGGAAAGTACAAGGCGCAGCTGGCCATGGAGCGTGCCCAGAAGGCCATCACCTCGCGCAACTACGAGGGCTCCATCGTCAAGGCCAAGCCCGTGGTGAGCGGCGACGTCGTCACGCCCTGGGTGGGCGAGAGGGTGGCCAGCCTCATCAAGGAGTATAAGAAGAAGCACACCTACGCCCTCGACGTCTTCCCCGTGCAGAGCATCGCTGATGGCGAGTACTTCATCAAGGTGAACGGCCAGTACCTCACCGACGTGGATGCCAATGCCGAGCGCGTGGGCGACCACCCCGTCTTCCAGGCCGAGCGCGACGTCATCAACCCTCAGCGCCAGCAATGGGTCATCGAGCAGGACACCAAGACCGGTCGCTATAAGATTACCAACAAGCAAGACGGCCGCTACCTGAACGAGGTGGGTGCCTTCTGGAAAAGCAAGGACCTCAATCCCTACGATCCCGACTGGCACACCTTCCTACTCACCAAGCAGGATGGCAAGTGGAGCATCCAGTGTGCAGGCAACGCCGGCAAGAAGTTCTGGAGTCTCGGCTCTGGCCGCATCGCAAGCACCGACGCCGAGCAGTTCATATTCGAAATCGAGACCATCAAATAGGGGGCTGATGGCGGAGACTCTTATATTTGACTCGTATTAGGACTACCTGATGCAACGACCATGGCATGATCTTTTGTGAGTTGATTGAGGCCCATCTGTACAATGATCATAACTACTATCCAGACAAATAGTATGAGGCCTCCGAACCAAATATAAATTGAACCAACAATTCCGGAGAGAGGACTGTCCCAGAGTGCATGAAGGATGATGGGAATGATGAAGAGGCGAAGGAAACGGCTGTCGCCTAAAACCTCAGCAGAGAACTCCTTGCACTCCTTGCGACCAGAAAAGGCCATTTCCATGCCTGCACCCGTGATGGCAGCCCAGGCCACGTGGCCACCGGGAGCTAAGATACCACGTAGGAAGATAACGTCGAGGGTGAAATAACTCAAGGCATAGCCCGACGATTCGAAGGCCGCAAATCCAGCTCCAACACATCCACCTACAAGCAAACCGACAAGGATTGAGTGGCGTGTTCTGTGGAGGCTCTTGAGGAAATAGTATACGATGACAGCCTTACCGACCTCCTCGATGATGCCTACAAGGATGGCCTCGCCAAAGCCCATGTTATTGCCAAGTTCGACGAATCTGAAAAGCGTTAAGGTCACAACCAATGATGCTGCGCCGCCAATGAAAAACATCTTCAGTACTTGATACATGCTAATGTTTCGATACGCATTAAGCTCGAAGAACATAATCATTACAGAGAGAGGAACAGCAAACGATCCGACGATAATCAGGCCGGGAATAGCATTTTCATTGTTAAATTCGTCGACACAGATGTATAGCAAGAAGAAGGTAACGAGCATGGCAAACAGAATACGGCTGTAGAGCCATGGTCTAGGCCAGTCATTCAGGAGGTTTGCCCGTGTAGGTATGGTGCTTTCTGTGCCACGGATGAAAATGTTTTCTGCCTCGCTCGTTGTATGCTTTTTGAATACATCAGTATAGAGCACGTTCCAATGCAAACTGGCAGGTTTGTCGTTACCCATGTATTCATTCAGTTTCTCATAGAGCGTCTTGCTCTTATGTTCGTTTTGTCTTTGCGTACTCTGTTGGTCTGTTTGTGAGCTGGAGCTTGTTTCTGTAAATGCTTGGCCGCAACCTGCACAGAATCTTGCCTCGTCTGGATGTGCCTTTCCGCAATTTCTACAATATTTCATAAGACGAAAATTATTATATTATGCTTGTTTCTTAGCAATACTCTTGTCTATAAAGCGATGTGCCAGTTTCATGATGCCCAGACCGACAAAAGCCATGGCTGAAAAAATAAATATGTACACGGTTGTCCTATGCTCATATTCTCTTATTATTGAAGACTTGAAATTGTCAACATTCTCCTGCGTATAAGCTTTGTAGTAATCATCTTGATATGGAGCAAACACTTCACCTTCATAGAAAGAAAAGTATCCAAGGCCGCCAATATCGCCACGACCCGTTACACAGTAACTGACATACATTTTATTATCTCCCCAATTTGCAATTTCTTCTTTCACGTCGTACGTGTTTAAAGATATAATGGCCAATATGACGAAGAGGGTGGGAACGATAGGGAACAGCATAAAAAGGTATCTAAGTCCCTTTTGCAATGCGGTAGCATTAGTGTTACCTTTAGGCTGTTGCCATTGCTGCTGCACTCCTGCAGGTTGCTGCTGTTGCTGCTGTTGCTGACCTTGATATTGTTGTACCCATGAGGGCTTCTGCGTATGCTGGTTTACTGTAGACAATGGCGCACCGCAGTTCTGACAGAATTTGTCTCCCTGACTTACTTCTTTACCACAATTTTGACAAAACATAATTATCAATTTTTATTTATCATAAAACAAATGAAAATGAAGAAAAAAGCGTGAATAAAACAATGCGCCCGTTTTCGACATTCTTTGCAAAGTTAACCATTTTCTTCTACCCGACAAAGCAAAGCATAAAAAAGTTTAACGGTCTTCGAAAAATACCGGTGCGGGATTTCAAAATTACCGCAGCGGAAATTAAAAAATACCGCAGCGGTAAGTAACCGGCTGACC
>JAKSLN010000135.1 GCA_024401165.1 Bacteroidaceae bacterium | reverse complement strand
CCACACGCTATGCAGACAATCACAATAGCGTTATAAATGTATGTTGAAATCTTTTCCTTATTCATATTCTAAAGCGTATTTGTTATGTATTTAAGTTTGAAATAGTTGTAAAGCATATTGATGCGTGCGTTGACCAAAGCCATGTCGGCAGAGAGTTTCATGTTAGAGGCGTCAAGCATGTCGGTAAGGAGTGCCAGATCGTTGTCGTAGCGGTTCTTGACTACCGAGTAGTTCTGGTCGGCAAGTTCCACCTGCTTCTCCTGCGTGCGTACCTCCACCGAACTGGTCAGCAGATTGGTGTAATTTGCTTGCACAGCATCCTCAATGCCTTCACGTGCCAATTGCACACTTTCGCGTGCTTGAGTGCTTTCGTGTCGTGCCTTACGGATGTCATGCTTGTTCTTCCAAAGGCTTGAAAGATTGTACTTTACCCCAATGCCGACGAACCACACATTGACGTTGGCGTTCTTAGGAATCAAGTCGGAGGTGTAAGGGCCAAACAGGTTGTTTTCTGCCACTACAGCCACCGATGGCAGCGAGGCAGCACGGGTGTTCTTGACCTTCTGCTCGGACATTTCTGTAGCAAGTGAAGCCTGACGGATGTCGATGTTGCTTTCCGTTGCTTTCTGTTGCCATGACTCCTCGGAGGCAAGTGCCTGGAGTGCCAAGCCTTCTTCTTCGAGTGATTGCGCGTCAACTTCAAAATCCTCTCCTTCGGGCAGATGAATTGTTGTGGCTATCTGATGACGGATAATCTTCTGTGCATCATCTACTTGCGTCTTGGCAAGCAAGAGACTCTGCTGCTGCAGTTCGTACCGGGTGATGTCGTTCTTCAGCACCGTGCCCTGTTCTCTGCGTGCCTTCATCTGCTGGATGACTTTCTCCGTCAGTTCAATGTTCTTCGCTATCACCTGCGACTGGTTCTGCAATTTGTAAAGGTCAAGGTAGTAACCTGTAAGCAGAAAGCGCACCTCCTGGCGATTCTTCTCCACATCAAGTTCTGCCAACTGATGCCCTAACTTTGCCATCTCGATGCCCGAACGGATGGCACCACCGGCATAGATTACCTGACTTGCCTGAGCCGTGAAACTATTGCCCCAATGCGGAGTCGGCTGCTTGCCGTTCGGCACCTGCTGAGGACCAAGTCCCGGAACGATGTATTCCGTTGTGCCACTGGTGGAAAAACCACGCGACATAAGGAATGCATTACCCGTGTAGGAACCTTGTACACTCAATTCAACACTCGGCAGCAAGGCAGATTTTGCCGATGCCACCCCTTCTTCTGCCGCCTTCAGTGCCACCTCGCTGACCTTGATGCGCTGACTCTGCTGGTCAGCAAGGTCGAATATCGACTGAAGACTCATCCTCTGCTGTGCACACACAGGTACACAGCAATTTGCCCCGACCATCATCGTGACAGCCAGAGCACAAAGAAACTTGTGATTGTTCATTAAAAATGTAAATGTATTGTTACAGTTCATTATTCGTCAAAATCATTCCTTCCCTCGGAAATACGAATAATGAACCTTGATGGCTCGGACAAACCTCACGTTTGCCACAATGCGCTACAAACCTCTCTGATTAGGGAATGAATCAGGAGAAGAATTTCGAGCACTATTAATTGCGAAATCCAAAATTTGGGTACAAAGTTACGAAAATATTTTAAAATTGCGAAAGAAATTTACTCCAAAAACAAAAAAGTGCAACCATTAACGATGATTACACCAATATTTCCTCATAATGTATTTGTAATGTAAATGCGACTATGCTACTCTCCATTGTGTAGGAGTCTTTCCTGTCAGAGCCTTGAAGAAGCGGACGAAGTGTTGTGGATATTCAAAGCCGAGGCGTTGGCTTAGTTGGCTAACAGATAGTACATCAGAAAACCATTTCTTGGGATTCTGTATTTTACCAATTTTTGTGTATTGCGTGGTTTTCGTATTCGCAGTAACTTTGCACTAAGAAAAAATCATAGAATATGGAAAGAAAAATTTATGTTTGGAAAACGTTGGGAGCATTCCTTATTGTGTTGCTACTCATGCCATTAGGTCACGCTTTGATGATCTTGATGGAACACTTGCTCAGTGAGTCGGTTCTTCATTATTCGGCTTTTGCGATGGGATTCGCAGGGCTCTGCATCACTATTTTTGGGGTGTTTGTCAAGGGGGACACACGCCAGACTTGTTACGGTTTGGTAGGTGCAATGCTGTTCTGGACAGGATGGGTGGAGTTTCTGCTTGCCTACTATGCTCAGCGCTACGGGGCACATTGCGACCTGACAGGAAGCGGCATCGTGGAAACCACTACCGAATATATAAAAGGTGTGGCGGTGAACCATTCTTTCACCATCAATGGCACTCCGCTCGAAGACTTCTCCCGACAGGAACTGAAGGCGCTGCGAGGATCACGTCCTGAGTATCTGATTATGCCTGCAACGTTCGGCATGTGGATGATGTTTGTGGTTATGTACGTGTTCTGCACACGCACTGGATGCGACTTTATTCGCTGGATACAGGATCACTGTGGCGTGAAAGACCATGTGGAGTTGCGTCCCATGGCGCATCACTCCAGCATCGTGGTGTTTATGGAATGGAATGTGATGATGTGGGGCACATACCTGCTGCTTATGTTCTGCTACGATCCCGTGTTTCTTGGTGACCACCATCCCGTGACTTACCTTATTGCCATCGCGTGTCTTATTGGTTCGGCACTTATGCTGAAGAAACAACTCCGTATCTCCTCGTGGGGCAGGAATCTGCGTATGGCTCTTGCCACGGTGCTCGTCTTCTGGACATTTGTAGAGGTGGCTGCTCGTAATGGTTTTTTCAACGAAATATGGGTGGATCCCCTTAACCACATTACAGAG
Organism: Bacteroidaceae bacterium; assembly: GCA_024401165.1. Classification (GTDB taxonomy): domain Bacteria; phylum Bacteroidota; class Bacteroidia; order Bacteroidales; family Bacteroidaceae; genus Physcousia. The sequence continues at coordinate 1,157 of JAKSLN010000135.1, read as the reverse complement.
ATGGTCATCATCCTCGCTGTCTTCGTGGCTTTGGTGGTTAGATATTGGCTGTATAACGATAACGATGACGATAACCCTTCGACTGGCTCAGGACAGGCTCAAAACGATAACGACAACATTAATAAACAACTTAAAAACAACAAAGTAATATGAAAAAGTATCTTTACACACTTATCGCTGCAATGATGGCAGCAACAAACCTTATGGCACAACATGCTCCTATGGCCTTTGCCGGAGAGTCAGTTTTGTCTGTAGCAACCACAAACATCGAGAATCCCAAGGACACGATAATGTTTACGATGACTGGGATGAATTCTGGTGACATCACGCTGCCCGAAATGAAAGGCATGGGCACCATCCCCTCTTTCACTATCAGTGGTGTCAGCTTTACGATGGACGAGAACCATGTGGTGACGTTCCCCGAACAGACCTTCAGCACCAGTGTCGAGGTGGATGGAACTGAAAAGAGCATTACGGGCCTCTCCTTCTCGGGTACTTACACCATGGCTGACCGCTCCATGGAGATAGTCGTGACTTTCAAGTACGGTTCAATGCCTTTCCCCATGACTTATTCCTTCAAGGGGTATTATGTTAAGGATACGGCAAATGGAATCAACGTATTAGCGTATGACAAGAACACTAACAGCAATGCCTACGGCCTCAATGGTCAAAGGGTGCCTGACGGCGCACATGGCATTGTGATTATAGGTGGTAAGAAATATCTGAAGAGATGATGAGATGCATCAAGAACTTGCTCTGTCTGGTAGTTCCCTTGCTCCTTGCAGGATGTGAGGGAATACTGGACGGGCTCTATGATGAACCACAACCCATAGTTGCAAGAGAAGGTCAGATTGTGGTTGATGCAAGCGATTGGGGCACATGGCACTACATTGATTTCAATCGTCCTGATTCCATTCAGTCACATCCTATCCCCACAACACTTACCGGTGAAACCGATGGCAAATCCGGACAATATCTGTATTGGTTTGACGTATGGGGCGAGGGCATTCGCAAGAATGAGTTCCGCGAGTTTACGCCTTGTGATGCCCAGTGCGATCCCGAAGAATGGGCGATCGCCGTTCATCGCAACAACGTCAGAACGAATGGCGGAGAGGTTCTGGAGACAAACTTTTCCAGCATGGACGAACTGCCAGAGA
>JAKSLN010000134.1 GCA_024401165.1 Bacteroidaceae bacterium | reverse complement strand
TCTCTCTCCACATTACCCCTCGACCCTTTCCTCAACTCTCTCTCCACATTACCCCTCGACCTCCTCCCCGGTCATCCCTCGAAATGAGGAGGGAGTGAAGGGTACACATATTACCTCTCGACAGGTGCCTGAGGTGACTTTGTACCTCGACTATGTGGGCAACCAGGCATTACTGGCTGCCGAGCGCAAGGTGTCGCTCATCTGTCATCGTGCTGATGCTGCCTTGTTTGAAAAGCAGAAGGCGGCCGTGATGAAAGCTGCCCGTGAGGGTGCTGTTGTGGTAAGTGCCTTCGTCAGTCCTAAGGAACGTGACATCATGAAACAACTGATGATGGAGCAGTTGCCTTTCATCGAACTGATGGATAACGGTTTCAGCGACCGCTATAGACCTGGAGGCAAGGCATTTTATTCGGTAGCGGAGAACCGGCATGTGCAAATGACCTGCTGGACGTATGTGTATAGAAACGATGCGCTACGCTACGATGACGATATGCCTGCGGCTACGATGACTATGCGCAAGGAAAACAGAAACGATAACCATTCTTCCATCAGTCGAGAGATGTGCCTTGTAATGAACGAATTGGCGCGTATCATAAGTGGCGTGAAAGATGATTGGTGGAAGTAGAGCTAAGTAGCCGGATTGGATGCCTTAGCAACTACGGAAAGGTACCTTGCCTCTGCACTTACTGTTTGATGATCTTCTTTCCGCCTTGGATGTAGAGGCCTTTGGAGGGAGTCTGGACGCGGCGGCCGGAGAGGTCGTAGATGGGTTGGGGGAGTGTGCTGGCGTCGCTGGGGGTGAGGATGCCGTCGATGGGGTTCTCGCCATCTGCGCTGAGGTTGACGCTCTTGATGTAGAGGGTGGCGGAAGAGACTGCACCGAAGGCAAGCATGTGGACGTTTGTAAGGTCGAGCTTTTCCTTCTTGCTGTTCTCCAACAGACGGAGGTCGACGGCCTGAGTCGTGCTGGCTGTGCTGAGATTGAGGAAGTAGCGTGGATCCTTGTAGTCACCGGGGCCCAAGGCGACGATGCGGTTGTTCTTGGTTGGCTTTCTGTCGAGGTCGAGCAGCAGATAGGGGGTCTGACTGAGGTCGATGCCTTGTTCGAAGACCCATCCTCCGTAGCCATTGGCATCGGTCTTGAAATTGAGGCTGGCGTCTGTCTTCTTCAGGGTCCCATCCTTGTAGAGGGCGGGGTTGAAGGTGCTGTTCATGCAGCAGAGGGTGATGCTGACGGGAATGTCGAGGGTGAGTTGCTGTCCGTTCTTGTCGGTGAGGGATGCGGTGATGCTGGTGGTGCCGGTCTGCTGACCTGTGGTCAGCGTGGTGGCATCGATGCTGATCAGTTCGGGGTTGGCAATCTGGTACTGGCAGGCCGAGGTGACGTCGTGCTCCACGCCCTCGGTGTCGGTGGCGTAGACATGGAGTTTGCCGTTGGTGGCGGGTAGCATCTCGATGGCATCGTTCTGCACACGGAGGCTGGCAGCCTCGAAGTCGCAGCTTGTCTGGTAGCCTTCCAAGTACTTGAGCATGAGCTTTCCGTATCGGCGTCCGATGGTGCGGTAGCCGGCGGTGCTGAAGTGGTACTGGTCGCCACCGGGGCAGTTTTCGCTGGAGGCAATCATGGTGTTGGGGATGACGTTGGGCAGGCGCTTGACGTTGTCGATGGCTCCGGCACAGACGCCGCCGTACTCAGCACGCAGCATCTCGCCAGCGATGAGGGGTACCTCGGTGGGCTTGAGGCCCAGTTCGTTGAGCATGCGCGTGTAGATGCGGTGTACGTAGTGATGCCACTTGTCGTCGCCCTGGTCGGTCTCGCCCTGATGGATGAGGATGCCCTTGATGACGCCGTCCTTCTGTGCCTTCTTGCCCAGGTCGACGAGTCGGCGGAAGGGGTTGTTGTCGTAGGCGGCGGCAGCACTGGTCATGTAGCTGGGCTGCCCCTTGATGTAGCTGGTGCAGACGTCCTCGTCGAACATCTGTATGCTGCATCCGTCCACTGCCACGTCGATGACGCCGACGGTGATGCTGTCGGGCAGATTCTCAACGAGTTGACGACCAAAGTAGTCGGCTGGTGAGATGCCAGTCTCGGGGCGGCAGAGTGGGGGAACGGCGGTGTACCATTCGCCCATCTTACGCTCCATCTTGGGGAAGTCGACGGCTGCCATCATCTTGAAGCGCTCGGGGACGTCGGTCTTGTCCTTGTCTTCTATCTTTCCCTTGCCCTGCATGTTGCTCTGTCCGAAGCAGAGGTAGATGTGGAAGTTGGGGTCCTGGGCATGGACCGTGAGAGCGAATAGGGCAGAGAGTCCCATCATTATGATTTTTTTCATTTTTTTTTGTTTTAAGTAGCCTTAAATGTCATTAACTTCTCCAGGGTGTTTACGACCTTGCCTTTTGGCGGTTTCACCTTAATCTTCCATCAGCTTGCGGTAGCGAACGCGCTTGGGCTCCTCGATGCCGAGTCGCTTGCACTTGTTGACTTCGTATTCTGAGTAGCTGCCTTCGAAGAAGAATACCTTGCCGTCGCCCTCGTAGGCGAGGATGTGGGTGCAGATGCGGTCGAGGAACCAGCGGTCGTGGCTGATGACAACGGCGCAGCCGGCAAAGCTTTCGAGACCTTCCTCAAGGGCGCGGAGGGTGTTGACGTCGATGTCGTTGGTGGGCTCGTCGAGCAGGAGCACGTTGCCCTCCTGCTTGAGTGCCATGGCCAGGTGGAGGCGGTTGCGCTCACCTCCGGAGAGTACGCCGCACTTCTTCTCCTGGTCGGCGCCGGAGAAGTTGAAGCGTGAGAGGTAGGCGCGGGCGTTGATGTCGCGGCCTCCCATGCGGATGAGTTCGTTGCCCTGGCTGACTACCTGGTAGACGCTCTGATCGGCGACGATGTCCTTGTGCTGCTGGTCAACGTAGGAGAGCTTGACGGTCTCGCCCACCTCGAAGGTTCCGGCGTCGGCGGTGTCGAGGCCCATGATGAGGCGGAAGAGAGTGGTCTTACCGGCACCGTTGGGACCGATGACGCCTACGATGCCACCCTGAGGCAGGGCGAAGTTGAGGCCCTCGAAAAGCACCTTGTCGCCAAAGGCCTTCTTGACGTCGTGGGCCTCGATGACCTTCTGGCCCAGACGGGGACCATTGGGGATGTAAAGCTCCAGTTTCTCCTCGCGCTCCTTCTGGTCCTCGTTGAGCATGCGTTCGTAGTTGTTCAGACGAGCCTTGCCCTTGGCCTGGCGGGCCTTGGGTGCCATGCGTACCCATTCCAACTCGCGTTCGAGGGTCTTGCGGCGCTTCGAGGCGGTCTTCTCCTCCTGTGCCATGCGCTTGGTCTTCTGGTCGAGCCAGCTGGAGTAGTTACCCTCCCAGGGGATGCCTTCGCCACGGTCCAACTCCAGAATCCAACCGGCTACGTCGTCGAGGAAGTAGCGGTCGTGGGTGACGGCGATGACGGTGCCCTCGTACTGGTTGAGGTGCTGCTCGAGCCAGTCGATGGACTCGGCGTCGAGGTGGTTGGTGGGCTCGTCGAGGAGGAGGACGTCGGGCTTCTGCAGCAGGAGTCGGCAGAGGGCTACGCGGCGGCGCTCACCACCAGAGAGCACGCCGCACAACTGGTCGGCTGGTGGGCAGCGGAGGGCGTCCATGGCGCGCTCGAGACGGCTGTCGAGGTTCCAAGCGTCGGTGGCATCGATGATGTCCTGCAACTCGGCCTGACGGGCAAAGAGCTGGTTCATCTTGTCCTCGTCCTCGTAATATTCGGGTAGTCCGAACTTGTTGTTAATCTCTTCATATTCAGCCAGTGCGTCGACGATGTTCTGTACACCCTCCTTGACGGTGTCGATGACCGACTTGTTGTCGTCCAACTGAGGTTCCTGGGGCAGGTAGCCTACGCTGTATCCGGGCGAGAAGACGACGTTGCCCTGGTAGTTCTGGTCCAGTCCGGCAATGATCTTCATGAGGGTGGACTTACCGGCACCGTTGAGACCGATGATACCGATCTTGGCTCCGTAGAAGAAGGAGAGGTAGATGTTCTTGAGTACTTGTTTCTGGGTCTGCTGGATGGTCTTGCTTACGCC
>JAKSLN010000133.1 GCA_024401165.1 Bacteroidaceae bacterium | reverse complement strand
TGAGAGTTACACCCTTGTTCTTTCTGTTTTTAAGAGTTCTTTATGCCTCAGCACCAGTCTCTGCAACGGGGAGAACGCTCACGGTCGAGCGGTTCAGACGACCCTTGCGGAAGTTAACGATACCATCGGTGAGGGCATACAAAGTATTGTCCTTACCCATAGCTACGTTCTGGCCGGGATAGTGACGTGTACCACGCTGACGAACGATGATGTTACCAGCGATGCACTTCTCGCCACCGAAAATCTTAACACCTAATCTTTGAGCTGCTGACTCGCGGCCGTTCTTAGAACTACCAACACCTTTTTTATGTGCCATTTCTTGTTCCTCCAATTAAATTGTTAAGCAATTACATTTTTGATAGTCAACTCGGTGAACTGCTGACGATGACCGTTCAGCTTGCGGTAGCCCTTACGACGCTTCTTGTGGAAAACAAGAACCTTGTCGCCCTTTACCAGGGGTGAAACTACTTCGCATACAACCTTAGCACCCTCTACAGTAGGAGCACCTACGGTGATGGCACCTTCGTTGTCTACCAACAACACTCTCTCAAACTCAACAGCCTGACCTGCCTCGGCATCAACCATGTGATGTACGAAGAGCTTCTTACCAGCCTCGGCCTTGAACTGCTGACCGTTAATCTCTACGATTGCGTACATTTTGTTTATGTATTTAACGGGTATATTCGGCAGGCGTGTCACGTTGTGTGACCTCTTGTTTAGCCTCCACGAACCTAAATCGGGCGCAAAATTAGTAATTTTTTCTGATATGACAAAATATTATCATGTTAAAATGAGCAAATTACAGTCCTTGAAGGTACTTTTCTGCCTCCATGGCTGCTTTTGCTCCACTTGCTGCTGCAATGACGGCTTGTCGGTAGTGAGGATCGGCAACGTCGCCTGCGGCATAAACGCCAGGTATGCCGGTGCGAGGTGAGTCACCTTCAGTCATGATGTAGCCGTTTTCGTTTATCTTCACCCAGGGCAGGAAGAGTTCGCTGTTGGGTTTGTGGCCAATGGCCAGGAAGAAACCGTCGATGGGCAGGTCGTATGTGCGTTCGTCTTCTCCACCCTTATTATAAATAAGATGGGCTCCCTCTACACCATTTTCACCATAGAGTCCGAGCGTATTGGTCAGGAAGAGTACTTCAATCTTGGGGTTGTTGAGCACGCGTTCTTGCATGATTTGGCTTGCGCGCAGATGGTCCTTGCGTACAATGAGGTAAACCTTTGAGGCTAGTCCGGCCAGGTAGTTTGCTTCCTCGCATGCGGTGTCACCACCTCCAACCACGGCAACAACCTTCTTGCGATAGAAGAAGCCGTCGCAGGTTGCGCAAGCGCTTACGCCCTGTCCCATGTATTTCTTCTCGTCTTCAAGGCCAAGGTACTTTGCCGTAGCACCAGTGGCGATGATGAGTGAGTCGCATGTCAGTTCGCTGTCGTCATCGAGCCAGAGGCGATAGGGGGACTGGCTGAGGTCGGCCTTGACGCAGAGGTTCGAGAGAATGGTCGTACCGAAACGCTCGCACTGCTGTCGCATCTGGTCCATCAACTCGTTGGCGTCAATTCCTTCGGCAAAACCGGGGAAATTTTCTATTTCTGTTGTTATGGTTAGCTGGCCGCCAGGCTGCATGCCTTCAAGAAGTACAGGAGCAAGATTGGCTCGTCCCGCATAGATGGCAGCGGTATAACCAGCAGGTCCACTGCCTAAAATGATAAGTCGATGATGCATGATATTTGTTTATCTTAAGTCAATGATTTCTGCTGTGGGATATTTGTCGGCAGGGAACGTGAATGTGCTGTTCGAAAACTTCTGCTTTCCCTGGATATTGCTGATACGGATGCGTGTCCATGTCTTTTTGCCTTGGCGCACGCGTACGGAAACGGGGATGTAGTCCATTGTGATGTCCAGACGTGCTTCCTGGATGTCTGCTCCTGGCTTCTCGGCGGTAAGCTTGATCTCGTAAACCGGGGTACCGCTGGCTGTGGATTTTGTCATCGTGTAGTTGTATCCCGACTTATAAAGACCGATGAATGCGTATGGATTCATAGTTGCCTGCTCCTCCTTGGTGGGGGTTGACACGTTTACTTCGTCGTTGTCGGGAATGTAGACCCACTGCGTCTTACCGTCAAACCAGGTTGTGGTGGCGCCCGGGGCTTCCACCTTGTATTTCTTGCCGCTCATGAAGAAGGTCCCCTTCATGGTCTCATTGCTCTGGTTCGTTCCGTTGAATTGGCTTAGTTCGAACTGTGAACGGATGTTCTTCATGGACGACAGCTTGGCTGCAGTGGCGTCCAGAACTTTCTTGGCTGCAGCATCCTTCTGTGCGTAACAGCCCATAGCCATCATAAACATGGCAATTGCAAATAATGTCTTTTTCATAGCTAAATAATAATATGTAAAAATTAATATATGTAGATGTTCGTTGTTTATCTCAGGTTTTCGAGGAGGGCATTCAACTCCATCTCTGACTGGCAGATTACCGGACGTGGCTTACTGCCTGATGCAGGACCTACGATGCCTGCAACCTCCAGCTGGTCCATAAGTCTTCCTGCTCGGTTGTAACCGATGGAGAACTTGCGCTGTATCATGCTGGTAGAGCCTTGCTGGGTGGTGACGATGAGTCGAGCTACTTCCTCAAACATGACATCGAGATGGTTCATGTCTACGTCGGGAGCATCGCCATCGGCACCTTCTACCTCCACGTAGGGTAGGGCGAAGGGACCCAGATAACTCTGCTGGCATGCTACGAAGTTGTTGATGCGTTCCACCTCGGGCGTGTCGACGAAGGCGCATTGTACACGAACGGGTTCTGTGCCTGCGAGGAAAAGCATGTCGCCCTTGCCGACCAACTGGTTGGCACCCGGACGGTCGAGAATGGTGCGCGAGTCAACCATTGAGCTGACCTTGAAGGCAATACGTGCAGGGAAGTTGGCTTTGATGGTACCCGTGATGATGTTGGTGGTGGGTCGCTGTGTTGCGATGATCATGTGGATGCCGACAGCACGTGCCAACTGGGCAATTCGGGCGATGGGCAGCTCGATTTCTTTGCCTGCGGTCATGATGAGATCGCCGAACTCGTCGATGATGACGACGATGTATGGCATGAACTTGTGGCCGTTGTTGGGGTTGAGCTGGCGAGTCTTGAATTTTTCGTTGTATTCCTTCAGGTTACGCGCGCGCGCTTTTTTCAATAGGTCATAGCGAGTGTCCATCTCCTGACAGAGGCTCTTGAGCGTCTGGATGACCTTGTTTACATCGGTGATGATGGGCTCGTCGGTGTCTTCGGTTCCCTCGACTTGTGCCAGGAAGTGGTTGACGAGGGGACTGTAGACGCTGAACTCCACCTTCTTGGGGTCCACCATGACAATCTTCAGTTCTGCGGGATGCTTCTTGTAAAGCAATGACGTGATGATGGCATTCAAACCGACTGATTTACCCTGACCCGTAGCACCTGCAACAAGAAGGTGGGGCATCTTGGCAAGGTCGGCCATGAAGATCTCGTTTGTGATGGTTTTTCCAAGTGCCATGGGGAGTTCCATCTCTGAATCCTGGAACTTCTTGGAGTTGATGACACTCTCCATTGAGACGATTTGCGGATTGGAATTAGGCACCTCAATACCTACCGTTCCCTTGCCTGGGATGGGGGCAATGATACGGATTCCCAAGGCTGCCAAACTGAGGGCGATGTCGTCCTCGAGGTTACGTATCTTGCTGATACGTACGCCCGGAGCTGGCGTAATTTCGTAGAGCGTGATTGTGGGGCCTACAGTTGCCTTGATGCTGGATATCTCTACGCCGAAATTTCGCAGTACATTGATAATCTGGTTCTTGTTCTTGTTCTGCTCCTCCATATCGATACTTCGCGTGTCGATGTCATACTTTTTGAGCAGATCGAGGGTGGGATAGCGGTAGTTCTCCAGATCAAGTTTTGGATCATAAGGTTCGAGCGCTCCCATGTCGTCTGGGTTCGCAACCTCGTTTTCAGCACCGATGGTGACCACCATGTCCGTCTGCTGGTCATCCTCAACCTCTGTTCTGTCCTCTGCTGTTTCCTCGGTGGTTCCGGTCGAAACTGAGAATGTATCATCGTTGAAGAGGGT
>JAKSLN010000132.1 GCA_024401165.1 Bacteroidaceae bacterium | reverse complement strand
GCGGATGCGGCACACGTGGCATCTACTTCGACGATCGCCGCAACGGCCACATGGCAGCCATCAACCGCAGCCCCGAGGGCAAGGACAGCACGCTTAACTGCATCGAGCGTGGCTGGAAGTTCTACCATGAACGTCCCTGGCTCGGCGGCCTTTTCTACTGGACCGGCTTTGACTACCGGGGCGAACCCAATCCGCTCTCCTTCCCGGCTACGGGGTCGGAGTTTGGTATCCTCGACTATTGCGGCTTCCCCAAAGACGAGGCCTACTACCTGAAGGCATGGTGGACCGACCAGCCCGTACTGCACCTTCTCCCCCACTGGAACCTCTCCGGCCATGAAGGCGAGACCATCGACGTCTGGGCGTACAGCAACTGCGACGAGGTGGAACTCATCGTCAATGGCAAGAAACTCGGCCGGAAGAAGATGGAGGATGGCGGACACCTCTCCTGGCAGGCCACCTACAGCCCCGGCTATGTGAAGGCCATTGGCTACAAGGCTGGCCGTAAAGTACTGGAGGAACGCATAGAGACCACAGGCGAGGCCACACAGATGCAGTATGTGGTAAGCCCCGAGAAGGATGTCACCGTTGTCAATATTACCTTGTATGACAAGAAGGGTCGCTTCGTGCCCGATGCTTGCATCCCCCTCACCGCCACAGCCTCCGATGGCCTCACCATCCTGGGTGGCGGCAACGGCGACCCAGCCTTCCGTGGCGTGGAGCGTCCCAAGGCAGGTGAAAAGCAGTTGGCTATTCCCTCCTTCAACGGATGTCTGCAACTCCTTGTAAAAGGAAAAGGAAAGCTGCAGGTAACGGGGCAAGGTTTGACAGCCGACATCAATTTGTAATCCTGAAGCCCATATCTCAACACGAAAGGCTCTCTTCCCAATGATGAAGTGGGGAGGGAGCCTTTCGTCTTACAAAATCTAAAATGACAAAAAAATCACAGAAATTCACTAGCGTCTCGATACACGTTCATCATCTGCTCGGCCATCCCCTGGGTTGTGAAATGGCTGCGGCAATAGGCTTCACCCTCCGTAGCCAGACGATGGCGCAAGGCTTCATCGTCGATGAGCCGTTTCAGTTGGGATGTCATCTCATCAATGTCGGTGGGATTGACAAGCAGACCGCCTGGTCCTGCGGCTTCGGGCAACGAAGAAACGGTACTGGTCAGCACGGGTGTTCCCTGGAGCAGGGACTCAACCACAGGCAGTCCAAACCCTTCGTAATGTGAGGGATAGAGCAGCGCCATGGCATGTGTGTAGAGGGCCTGCAGGAGTGCCAAATCATCTAAATGGTTGAACCAGATGATGTCGCTCTGCCTAAGATGCTGGGATGCAAATTGTTGGCATTCGCGCATGTATTCCCTTCCACGCCCAACAACGACAAGGGGCGGGCGGTTTTCCGCATCAATGCGGGCAAGCGCCTGGAGCGTTCCAAGCAGGTTCTTACGGCTGTTGATGCTTCCTACGCTCAGCAGATATTCTTGGGGCAGATTGGGGACGGACGCATCCAAGAGTTTCCTGGCCTCCGTGCGATCCAAGGGTGTGTAGAAAAGTTCGGTGACAGGCTGATATATGACCTCAATGTGCTCCTCCGGTACGTTGTAGAACCGCATGACGTCTTGCTTGGTGCTTTCGCTGATGGCCACTACCACATCTGCATTTCTGGCAGCCCACCCATATTTCATATCATAGAGTTGGCGGTCTATGAAGTGGTACATGTCCGGAAAGGTTCGCCAAGCCACATCATGGATGGTTACCACAGTCTTGAGTCCCGTTTTCCGGCTGTCAAGAGGCAGTTCGTTGCTCAGTCCGTGCAGAACCTGGCATCCATCGTTCTGGGCCTTTCTTCCCATCTTGAAGGTACGGGTAAGAAACTTCTCGTCATAGAGGACGTACTCGTTCTCGGGAAATTGCTGCTGAAGGGCCGTCACCAGCGTGCGGGAGTAGTTGCCCAGTCCCGTATGGTTGTGATAGTATCGTTTAGCGTCGAAGGCAATCTTCATGATTACGTCCTTTTTTTAGTCAAATGAATTATGAATTATGAACTATGAAGGCCGAAGGGCTCGGCGAAGCCAACTATAAACTATAAACTCTTTCAACGATTTCCTCGGGCGTAATGCCGTTTAGGCAGCGATAGTCGCCGAACTGGCAGGGCTTGTTGCCAAAGATGCTGCAGGGACGGCAAGGCATATCCAGTTGGATGCAGCGTTCCATGGGCTGTCCCCAACCGAGGAACCCGCCAAGGGGATGCGTCGCACCCCAGATGCTGAAGACGGGCGTTGAGGTGAGCGAGGCAAGGTGCATGTTGCCGCTGTCCATGGTGAGCATGGCGTCGAGCGTGGCCATAAACTTCAGTTCCTCGGCCATGTTGGGCAGGGTGCCTACCATGCTCTTTACATTTTTATATTTGTGTGCCCATGCTTCCATTTGGCGCTTCTCTTCTTCACCGGCGCCGAACAGGTAGACCTTTGCACCCTTTGCGTCGAACAGGCTAACAACCTGCTCCATCAGATTGAGGGGGTATATCTTGCCCTGATGAGCCGCAAAAGGAGCAATGCCAATCTGAAGGGGCGCGCCATCAGCAGAGTCCATCGAGCTGACCGAACCCATTGGGCTAATTGGGCCCATTGTCTTCATGGCTGTCGTAAGTTCCTCGTAAGTAACCAGTCCAAGTCGCGCTATGGCCTTGGCGTAGCGTTCGAAGCTGGTCTCTTGCTGCGTCTTTTGTGCAGCCTTGAGGAAAGCCTTGCGCGCTTTGCGGTCCTTGATGATGTGGGTGACTGGCGTGCCACCCATCTTGAAGCGCCAGCGCAGGTACTTGGTGCGCAGCACGTCGTGCAGGTCGCAGACGTGTGTCGGCTTCAGGGCTTTCAGCTCGCCATACATCTTGTTCAGTCCTCCCAGTCCGGGATACTGACGCGGATTGATGCCCACAAAACGGACATTCTCCGCCAGGCCTTGAAAAATACTGCCAACGAAGGGGCGGCTGACCACGGTTATCTGCCAGTCAGGACGCAAGAGTGCCAGCGCTTTTATCACTGGCACGGTCATTAGGATGTCTCCAAGTGCGGAGAAACGAATAAGGAGAAGATGCTTATTTCTTTCCATACAGCACAGGGTTGGTGCTGGGATCGTTGTACATCTTCATCTGCTTGTACACCTTCATGTACTTGCGACCCGCCTCAAAGTCGGCGATGAGCTGGTCGATGGCAGTCGAGAGGTCTACCCGCTGCTCCAGCAGCACGTCCAGCTTCTTTTGGCAGGTGGCCTTGTGCTCTGCCGTAGCGTCGCTGCGGTCTACCTGCTCCTGCATGTGGTAGATCTTCAGGGCCAGGATGCTCAGGCGGTCCACAGCCCAGGCGGGACTCTCCGTGTTTATCGTTGCCTCGGGCTGTGCCTCAATGCCATGATATAGGGTGTAGAAGTAACTGTCAATCTTTTCGACCAAGTCTGTACGCTCCTGGTTGCTGCGGTCGATGCGGCGCTTCAGGGCCAGTGCCTCGACGGGGTCAATCTGCGGATCGCGGATGATGTCTTCAAGGTGCCACTGAACCGTGTCAATCCAGTTCTTCAGGTACAAGTCGGCCTCTATGGTTCCTTCCTTATAAGGATTCTGAATAGGGGCATCTACATTGTCCGTTTGATGATAGTCAGCGATAACAGCTTGAAAGATGGGATTTGCAATTTCTGTAAAGCTCATTTCGAAATGTTCTTATTTGTTTTGTGCAAAATTACGCAATAAATCTGAGATGCACAACCAATATGGTCTAATTCAAACGTTTTTGATGTATTTTATTTGAATCTATCGCAAATTAACTTACCTTTGTAAGGTAAATCAATCTTATAATATCCATGAAACGAATTCTTTCCCTTGCCTTGACAGCTTGTTCATTCCTTGGATTGAATGCCCAGAAGCCAACTATTTCACCTCTTCCGCAGAAGGCGGTGTGGGGCGAGACGGCGTTTGCCAGAAACACGCCATTCACCTTAGTCGGTGCCGCCGATGCCGACAAGGATGCCGTCGACCTTCTCCGCAACAACCTGACCCTGCAGGCCAGCGCCAAAGAGGTTCAAGGAGTCCGCCTTACCATCGGCGAGGCAGGCGACAAGGC
>JAKSLN010000131.1 GCA_024401165.1 Bacteroidaceae bacterium | reverse complement strand
CAAGAGGTTTATACTTATATAACGTAACAAGGACCGATTTATTGTTCTGGTTAGGAGCAAGGTACTGCCCTCCAGGCAGATTTAGGTTGTTTACATGAGTAGCCGAGGGCGTTGCCCCCGGTTACTCAGATATTGGCTTCCAGCCAAATGCCCCTGGTTCTTCGGCTGAAGCCTCAGGTGCAAGCGGAGTCCTCAAATATGACCTTTCAGGCTTGGCTTACTTTAAATTGCCATTGAAGAAAGATTCTAACTTATCCCAAGGAATAACTTTGTCTTTTCCTCCGTCATAGAGGTCGCAATGACTTGCACCAGGAATAACCATCAGCTCCTTGTTCTCGGGTACAGGGTTTGGTTTGCGAACAGCATCGTAACCTTCTGCCTTGCCAGTCATCATGTACTCGTAAGCATTCTCGCCGAAGTAGCGTGAGTGAGCCTTCTCGCCATGAACGATGAGTACTGCCGAGCGTATCTCATTTATATAATAAAGGAATCGAGTATTGGCGTATGCTTGACAGCCGAAGGTGTGCCAACCATCGTTGCTGTTGCCCGAACGCTCATGATAACCGCGTGGAGTCTTGTAGTAGTCATAGTAATCCTTCACGAACTGGGGAGCATCCTCTGGCAATGGGTCAACAACGCCACCGCCTTGTGTGGTCTTGCCTGTACGAGCTGCTTTCATGCGCTCATCTGCAAGTGCCTTGCGAGCAGCAAATCGTGCCTCCTCGTTGTCGTCCGCATCGAAGTAACCATTACCATTCACACGGCTCATATCGTACATTGTCATAGCGGCAGTTGCCTTGATGCGAGGATCTGCAGCTGCTGCATTGAGTGCAATGCCACCCCAACCGCAGATGCCAATGATACCAATCTTCTCTGCATCCACATCCTCACGCATAGAGAGATAGTCAACTGCAGCAAGGAAATCCTCTGTGTTGATGTCTGGCGATGCCGTGCGACGTGGTTCGCCAGAAGACTCTCCTGTAAACGAAGGGTCGAATGCCAAGGTGATAAAACCTCGCTCAGCCATTGTCATTGCATAAAGACCAGAGCATTGCTCTTTGATAGCTCCGAAAGGACCACTTACGGCAATAGCCTTCATCTTGCCATTTGCATTCTTCGGAATGTAAAGGTCAGCCGCAAGAGTAAATCCGTACTGTGTCTTGAATGTCACCTTTTCGTGATTAACTTTTTCGCTTAATGGAAACGTCTTGTCCCATTCCTGAGTCATAGAGACACTTTGTTCGTTCATACTCGTTGTCTTGTTTTGTGCGCAAGCACTAAGAAGAAGTGCCGAGAGCGCAATGATAAATAATTGTTTCATAACTTATTGCATAAAATGCAGTTGAGATTTCTAACTGCAAAGTTACTAACATAATTTATATATTGTCATACCTGAATTTTGGGAGTTATAGCCAATTTTTTTTTGGGGGGGGAAGTGTCAAAATGTCAGTAAGGTTTTTGTCATCTCGACTTTTGACACACCCTCCTGTATTGATTTATTACTCTGTTCGCGGAAACGCCATCTTCCTCTACGGCTTCTCTTTTGAGGAAGTTTTTACTTGTTTGCTTCGTTATATTGTTCATCCGTTACTGGTTCGAGCCATTCGTTACTCTCAGGATCACCAACATGTACATGACTTGCAAGGTGCTGGAACCATGAGTTATTTGTTGCTCCGTGCCAATGCTTTGCTCCTTCAGGGATGTCGATGATGTCACCTGCATGAAGACGGATGGCTGGTTTGCCCCATTCCTGATAGAGTCCTTCACCGCTTACGCAAATAAGTATCTGGTGTGCTCCGTGATGGATGTGCCAGTTGTTACGACAGCCTGGTTCGAAGGTGACATTGGCATAATTCTGAACTGTTTTTTCGCCTTCCGCAAGGTTCTTTGGCTGAATCTGCGCGAGGTGACTCTGTCCTGTGAAATACTGAGCGTATGCATCGTTAGGATTACCCTTTGGCCATGAACCAGCTTGTGCATCAGCAGAGGAATCGCATTGTGAGAGACCTTTCTCGGAGAGGAACTGGCAGAGTTCATCTACAACTTCCTGTGTATTGCCCATGTTCACTGCGCCTGCCTTGTGTGCTGCAAGCTGTGGTGCAACGCCTTTGAGTGCAGAGAGTGCTGCAACGGTAACAATCTCACGGTCTGCAGCAGAAAGCTGATCGCCAGCGAAGATGTCACCGAAAAGGTGTGCCTTCAGATAATAGTCGTTCTGTGGACAGAACTCATAGTTGAAAGGACGGCCAGATAGTTTTGTCTGTACTTCTGTACCGATAGCAAGTGCTTTTTGTGCATCGTCCCACATTGCTGGACGTACCCAAGGCTTGCCTTCATTGTACTTGCCGTTTCCTGATTCTATCACTTTACTTAATACTCCAAGTGCGTTAAGAGAACGAGGGAAGCCTGTATAAGCATATAGCTGAGAGAATGCTTCCTTGATTTCGTTGATTGTTACTCCACCATCAAGTGCTGCTATAAGGGCAGGTTCTAAGCGAATGAGATCGCCTTGAGCTTCTAGTGCAGCGATTGTTGCCAAATGCTTCTGACGTTCAGTAAGCGATTGAGCTGATATTGTAGTTGCCATTGCCAATAATATTATGAGTATGGATAAAATTCGTTTCATTCTTTTGCTTTATTAAAGATTATAGGAAGGCACTCTGGTGCCATCTGGCGCATGTCCACGAGGTCGAGGCTCTTTACCATGTGGAGGGTGCCTTGCTTGTAGGTTTGGAAGTGCTCCGTCTTGATGTGCTGCTGATACGCTTCCTGCGAAGCATAGATTTCGAGAATGCGAATCTGACAGTCGTTGCGGAGCTGCTGCATTGGGTAGATGCAGATGACGCCCGGCTCTTCCTTAACGGATGTTGCGCCTACATTATGGGCAAACTCCAGATATTCCGTGAGGTATTCGGGATAAACCTCAATCTCGCTGATTCTGACTATCATAGTGCTGTCGGGGATTACTTTGTTTATTTGTGGTTGCATAGGACTATAAACGGATGCTTTTCTTTCTATTTTGTATTTGGCACGAAGGGCTTCTGCTTGTTTCATCACAGCCGACTGATGATAACGCTGTATTGCAGCATCGTCCTCCCAACTGTCGATGAGAAGCACGCTCTTCGGGTCATCCTGTGGAATGAAATACTCGTAGCGAAGACAACCTGGAATGGCACGGATCGAATCTGCCAAACCAGAGCGTGTCATCTCCTTCATGTATTTGAGTGCGCCCGATTTAGGTGCCGAATAGCGGATATTGATGGTGATCTGTGCCTGAGTAGAGATGCTAATCAGAAGCAACAGAAGTGTAATGATTATTTTCATCTTTCAAACAATTTTGTAGCATTCTTGTACAATACATCATCTACCTCCTCGGGCACGATGTCCGCAAGATTAGCTTTTAGTGAAGAGAGATTCTTGACGAGGACAGGTGCTTTGACGTATGGATAATCCGTGCCGTAGAGCAGATGTGAGGGCGAGGTGATGGTGAGCAATTCTCGGATGGTTTCGGGTGTCGCAGCTCCTGCAAGGTCGTAGTACAACGCCTGGAGGTTCTGCTTGATATCGACTCCCTGCAAATACCCCACGCCATTCATCACCGGCATCAAACTTTGCATTCGTGGCACAGCCAATGGCAGGAACGAACCGCAATGAGGCACTACGACCTTCAACCGTGGGTAGCGCACCATGACATTGTGACCCACCATGTTGAGTATGGCACGAGTCGTTTCGGCAAGGTATTCATACGATGCCAATGGCACGACCGAGGTGAGCGTTTCGTTGTTGGAAGTTGGTTTATGTGGATGGGTGATGATGACCGCTCCACGTTCGTTCAACACCTCCATCAATGGGTCAAGCGCAGGATCGCCAAGATAAAGTCCACGGCTGTTGGAGGCGAGTTTCACGCCATCGGCATGAAGCGTGTCGAGCGCATAGATTGCCTCACGAATGGCAGCATCCACATCGGGCAAAGGCAAGGCGGCACAGAACAGGAATCGCCCTTTGTGCTCAGCCTTCACCGCCGCCATCTCTTCGTTCACCTGACGAATCAATCTGGCACTCTCCTCGCTGTCCCCGCGCTCGGCTCTGCCGCTTTGCTCGTCAAAGAACCAAGGTTGCGGAGCTGGCAAGGTAAGTATCGAACACGCAATTCCCGCCTCG
>JAKSLN010000130.1 GCA_024401165.1 Bacteroidaceae bacterium | reverse complement strand
GCTCGGACATCGTTGCCGATGTAATCATCGCTGAACCTGTTGGCAGTTGTGCAGATCTTTCTGCCACAATCGTCAATCCGCTGAAGAAGTATCACGGTACCGAACTGACCATATCACCGCTCACCGTGCTTGCCGACCCTTCGCGTCTAAGTTCCATATTGCAGAATGGCGACGGGGGGGTGCATGAGGATGCCGCCTACATCTATCGCAAGCAGCTGGAGGAAGCGGATGTGATTCTGATAACCAAGACGGACATGCTCACAAAGGAGCAGACAGACAAGACGGTGGCAGACACGCAGCAGACATTCCCCACCGCCAAGGTGATGGCAATCAGCAGTGCAGCAGGTGTTGGAGTGGACGAATGGTTGCAAGAGGTGAGCAGTCGCACGGAAGCAGGCAAGACGCTTCTCGACATCGACTATGACCGCTATGCACATGGCGAAGCTGTGCTGGGATGGCTGAATGGCACGTTGCATCTGGAGGGCGAAGGCATCTGCTGGGATGATGTGCTCAAAGACATAATGTCGAGACTTACTTCTGCTATCACATCCGAGTCATTGCGCGTAGGTCATGTGAAACTGATTATGGAGTGTGGCAAGGACTATGCTGTAACCAATTTGACTGGCGCTGACAACCAAACCACTTTACGAGGCAAAGCAGGAGTGGCAGACGAGGCAAAACTCATCATCAATGCCCGCGTGGAGACATCGCCCGAACATCTTGACCAACTTGTCAGAAACGTGCTGATAGATTCTTTGCCAGACAACTGCCAGGAGGAAGTGCTGGCATGGCGCTATCTGCAACCCGGACGTCCCAACCCCACACACCGATTCAACGAGACGGTAATATGATACCATGCGAGTCCAAATGAATCAGGTGCGAAAAACATAAGCAAATTCAAAAATCCAGAAGCCGAGTAATCACTTAAACATCAACCAAATAAACAGTACAAAACAAAATGAAGAAACAACAAGTATTTCTTTCCGTCATAATAGCGATAGTCATGATGACGATGAGTTCAGTCAAGGCTTTGGCATTCAAAAAGGAAAGCATCGACATTGATGTGGATGGCAAGTCGAGAAACATGATCGTGTTTACGCCCGACAAGATGAAGAAGAAAATGCCCCTCTTCATCATCACGCACGGCATGAACCAGAACCCTGAGTATCAGTACGAGAACGACAAGATCTACGAGATGGTTGATACGGCTAGGTTCGTCGTGGCCTACCTGCGCAGCGACGGCAACACATGGGACGTAGGTGGCGACAAGGACCTCAACTTCGTGGAGAAGACCATGGACGAGATGTACAAGCGCTACAAGATTGACAAGCGCCGCATCTACTGGTCGGGATTCTCCATGGGATCGATGCTCATCTACCGCGGCCTGGAAAGGTTTGCCGACAAGGTGGCATGCTTCGCACCCACAAGCGGATTCCTCTTCCGATACGAGCCCTGGACTCACCTGACCAAGAAGGTCAACATCATCCATCATCAGTCCACCCACGACAGCGTGTTCCCCCTGGACCGTTTCGACTTGTACGATTATGTAGGGAAGGTGGCCAAGAAGAACGGCGAGGGCACTGAACAGACCTATACCAAGACCGAAGGCTATCAGTCGCGCGAAGGCGACTATGTGGGCACCAAGGAGGTATGGACGAATGCCGACGGTCACGTCATCGAGCTCTTCACCTATCCTCAGGGCGACCACTTCCCCTCATGGCACAACCGCCAGGAGATCTGGAACTTCGTTAAGCAGTTCTCGCTTCCCAAATAACAATGAAACAGCCAAGGAAAGTAACTTAAACGTGGCAGAATGGAATAATATGGGGGAAACAGCAAAGAAAGATTACTCCTCGTCTGGTTGCTGGCCATCGTGTGCCTTCCACATACATTCTGTTAACTGCATGCCTGTGAAGACTGCTTTAAACGATGACTCCTCTGGTGAGCATGCGTAGATGCCGAATCGGATATTATCCTTTGCCTCATACATATGGCAGACACGCATCTGGCTCCACTCGATGCCATCTGCAGAGCACTCGATGCAGAAGTCATCCTCGCGGCGTGAGAGACGATACCACATGCTCTTTACATCGGCAGGGATTGCAGTTGTTGCCCAGTCGCTATAGCCATTGTTCGTTGCCACGCTACCAAGGTGCTGGAGCTGCTCGTTCTCATATTCGATGCTTCCTTTCAGCCAGTTGTCAGAGTCGAGGTACATCACCACACCACACTGATCAAAGCGATGATGGCTTTCCTCAAAGTTGGTCTTTACCACGAAACTGAAGAATTTCTGCCTTGTGCTAATCTGAAGCACAGGCGCATTGTCATTGCGGAAGTGGTAGTAAGTGCGCTGCCAAAGGTCTGTCTTTGGTTTTGTCACCACCTCGATGGTATCTCCCTTGATGGCAAAGCTCTCTGGTTGGCGCGTCCATTCAAAATCCGAAAGATTGAGTTCAGTACCATCTTTCAACACGTTGGCTACCACGTCGACGGAATCGTTCATCACTTCCTTATCGTTGTTCTCGGTTTTGCTTGATGTACATGCCATCATTGAAGCGGCAAGCACGGTGTATAAAATATTTTTCATCTTATTTGTCTTTCTATCGCTTCATCCAATGTTCCTTCGGCCATGCACGAACAGGAAGGTCGTACAGCTTCAGTGCTGCCCAGGCATTCAAGAGAACTTCCGACTTTTGACCAATTGCCAAAAGTCGGAAGTCTTTATTTACTGGCAGATGACGATACCACCGTTCTTGGGAATGGTGACGGTGATCTCGTTCTTCTTGCTCGTCTTGACGGTCTTCTTGGTACCCTGCAGCTGGTCGTCGTCGCAGTAGACGGTGACTTCCTGGCCGGACTGGAACATGCCGTCGAGGTTGTAGGTGACGGTCATGGTGGCGTCCTGTGCGTTGACGGCGGCTACGTACCACTTGCCGTCGGCTGCCTGGCGTGCCAGCTCGACGTACTTGCCGGGATAGCCGCTGATGAACTTCATGTCCTTCCATGTCACGGGCACCTTCTTCATGAAGTCGATGGCCCAAGCGGGAGCATCGGTGATGTTGTTGGGAGCCACGGCGAAGTTCTGGACGGGAGTCTGGAAGAGGATGGCGGTGGCGAGGGCGTAGACGTCGGAGGTCTTACGGGTGGTGCCGCGGTCGTTGCCCTTAGAGTAGTGCTTGTTGAGGGCAGAGCCGCCGAAGTCCATGTTGCCAACGGCATTGCGCAGCACGGGATGGATGGTGGCAGCTAGGGCCTCGATATCGTTGTCGTTCTGGCCGAAGGCGAGGTTCTCGCTGGCACGAACAGCCTCACAGGCTACGAAGTTGGGGTACATGCGCTCCCAACCGCGAGGCAGGGTACAGCCATGGAAGATGACCATGATGCCGCACTCGTTGGCGTCGGCCAGGATGTCCTCGTACATCTGCATCGTCTGCTGCTTGTCAGAACCCACGAAGTCCACCTTGATACCCTTGATGCCGGCCTTCTGCATCCACTGCATCTCCTTGCGACGGTCGATCATGCGGTGCATCTTGCCACGGGGACCCTGAGGCGCGTCGTTCCAGTAGCCGTTGCTGTTGTACCAGAGGAAGAGGTTGACGCCCTTAGACTGAGCGTACTTGGAGAGCTGCTCCATGCGCTCGTAGCCGATGTTGGTGTCCCAAAGGGCATCCACGAGGAGGTACTCCCAACCCATGGCTGAGGCAAAGTCGACGTACTCCTTCTGCTCGTCATAGTTGCAGCTGGCGTCCATGCGGATGATCCAGCTCCATGCCGAACGTCCGTACTTGTAGTCGTACTTGGCTTCGTACTGAGGCTTTACGAGGTCCCACTGGATGGTGGTCTCGGCCAGAGGCTTGAGGTCGCGACCCACGGTGATGGTGCGCCAAGGGGTAGAGGCCAACTCGCGGTTGTCGAGCATGAGGCCGGGCTCTACGTTGCCAATGCCGCCAAACTCAGTAGGTTCGGGATAGGCCAGATGGTACTGGTTGCCCTTGTTCTCGATGCGGCCACCGCAGTAGTTGCCACCGATGTTGGTCTCGTTGAGCATGACCCAGATGGCCTGCTGCGTGGGGGTTGCAGCTTTCTTACCCTTCTTGGCAGTAACAGCGGGAGCCTGTGCCTTAACCTTGAAGAGGGCAGGGAAGGTGTAGCCACGGCCGTGGCCGTTCTTGCCCATCTCGGCATCGTACTCATAGAAGGTCTCGTAGCTGGGTGCCGTGCGTGCAAAACCCGTCTGGGGCGTCATGGCAGGGCACAGGAAAGTGGTGGTGCCGGTGGGGAAGGTATAGGCGGTGCTCTCCTCCTGCACGAGGCACGACTTGCGGTCGCCCTGGGTATAGACAACGTACTTGAAGGCCACGTTGCTGTTGTCGATGTGCATCACCACGTCGAAGGCGGGCACGTCGCGCATCT
>JAKSLN010000013.1 GCA_024401165.1 Bacteroidaceae bacterium | reverse complement strand
TGCCCGACGGCATGCGCGAGAACGAGCGTTTCCCCGAGCCCATCATCACCCCCACAACCAAGGCAGACGAGGGTCATGACCTCAACATCTCCAAGGAGGAAATCATCGCTCAAGGCATCGTATCTAAGGAGGACTATGAGGTAATGGAGGACTACACCCGCAAGCTCTTTGCCCGCGGCCAGGAGATTGCTGCCAAGCAGGGCCTTATCCTCGTTGACACCAAGTACGAGTTCGGCAAGCACGATGGCAAGGTCTACCTCATCGACGAGGTACACACCCCCGACTCAAGCCGTTACTTCTACGCCGAAGGTTATGAGGAGAAGTTCGAGAAGGGCGAGCCACAGCGCCAGCTCTCCAAGGAGTTCGTTCGCCAGTGGCTCATCGACCGCAACTTCATGAACCGCGAGGGCGACGTCATGCCTGAGATTACCGACGAGTATGCCATGAGTGTTGCTGAGCGCTACATCGAACTCTACGAAGGCATCGTAGGCGAGAAGTTTGTTCCCGCTCAGACAGAGGGCGACATTGCCGAGCGCATCGAGAAGGCAGTCAACGCCTGGTTGGCAAACAACAAGTAATGTACGAACAGGAAAAGATCAATCCCTACTCAAACGAGGGGGAGAAGCATGAACAGGTGGAGGTGATGTTTGACAACATCGCCCCCACTTATGATACACTCAACCATACCCTCTCCCTGGGTACCGACAAGGGATGGCGACGCAAGGCCATCGACCGCCTGGGAGAGCATCACCCACACACCATCCTGGACATCGCCACCGGAACGGGAGACTTCGCCATCCTGGCAGCCGAAAGACTCACACCCCACAACGCAAGCCGAAATGCAGATCCCCAGCATTTTGCTCATAAGCAAAAGTCGGGGGACGGGGAGGGGGTCGAAATCATCGGTGCCGACCTCTCTGAGGGCATGATGGCCGTCGGTCGCGAGAAGGTACGCAAGCTGGGTCTCGACAACGTCATTACATTCCAGAAGGAAGACTGCTTGCACCTCTCGTTCGAGGATAACCGCTTCGACGCCGTCACCGTGGCATACGGCGTGCGCAACTTTCAGGATCTCGAGGCAGGCCTCAGCGAGATGCTGCGCGTCCTCAAGCCCGGAGGCCA
This sequence comes from Bacteroidaceae bacterium, assembly GCA_024401165.1. GTDB lineage: Bacteria > Bacteroidota > Bacteroidia > Bacteroidales > Bacteroidaceae > Physcousia. The sequence goes on along the minus strand of JAKSLN010000013.1, from coordinate 36,178 downwards.
TCTGCTCATCCTCGAGCTAGCCACCCCACCCCATTTCCCCATGAAGCAGCTTTTCTGGCTCTACAGCCACGTATGGATGCCCCTCGTGGGTCGACTCATCAGCAAAGACAAGCAAGCCTACAAGTACCTCCCTGCCACCATGGAAGCCTTCCCCCAAGGCGAGGTCATGGAGAAGATATTATATAAGGTAGGATATTCAAAGGTCGAGTGGAAACGCTTCACCTTCGGCATCTGCACCATGTATCTGGCAGAGAAGTAGTTTTTTAGGTTGTGAGGTTGAAAATACGCACAAAAGACTTACATTATGGAAAAATACGGACTCATCGGCTACCCTCTTGGCCACAGTTTCAGTCGCAAGTTCTTCACCGAGAAGTTTGCCAACGAAGGCATCAATGCCGAGTACCTCAACTTTGAGATACCCGATGCAACAACGTTGCTCGACGTAGTAAAAGGCAATCCCACCCTGCGCGGATTGAACTGCACCATCCCTCACAAGCAGGCCATCATACCCATGCTCGACGAATTGAGTGACGAGGCCCGCCGCATCGGTGCTGTCAACGTGATCCGCATCAGTCGTCAGCCCGAGGCGCTCACCACTCCGCAAGCCAAAGAGCGGGGATTCCACCTGAAAGGTTTCAACAGCGACATCATCGGATTCACAGACAGTATACGTCCCCTCCTCAAACCATACCACACCAAAGCTCTTGTCCTCGGCACAGGTGGTGCCTCCAAGGCCATCTGCGTAGGACTGGAGAAGATGGGCATCGAGTGGAAGTACGTCAGCCGTCGCCCTGCCCCAGGGCAGTTCACCTACGACGAGCTTACCCCCGCCATCATACAGGAGTACCCTGTCATCGTCAACTGTTCACCTGTTGGCATGCATCCTCACGTCGATGAGTGCCCTGCCCTGCCCTACGAGTCCATGACGGACCGCAATCTGCTTTTCGACCTCGTCTACAACCCCCTTGAGACCCTCTTCATGCGTCGCGGAGCCGAACAGGGCGCCACAGTCAAGAACGGTCTGGAGATGCTCCACCTGCAGGCTCTTGCCAGTTGGGAATTCTGGAACAAATAACCATTCCCCCCATGTCTCTCCTCACCCTCATCCGCAAGATATCGCCATTCGTGCGGCCATACAAGTGGCTCGTCGTGGCCACACTGATACTCACGCTCATCGGTTCGCTCATTGCCCAGGTCAATGCCGTGGTGCTCGACTGGACCGTTGACACCATCAATGGACTCATCGTCCACAACGGAAGCGGCGACATTGGCGAACAGCACTTTGCATGGAGCACCGCTGCCCGCATCCTCACCACCATCACCGCTATCCTACTGGGCAAGGAGGTCCTAAGCGTCATCATCTCCTACGCCCAAAACTACTACGGCGAGCGCATGCGCGTCCATGTCTCTCGCGACCTCGCACAAACAGCCGTCGACCGAATCCTTTCCTACCGCATGGCCTTCTTTTCGCGCAGCGGTAATGAGGCAGGACGACTACAATCACGCATCGACCAGGGCGTGGGCAGTCTCTCGACAACCGTGCAGAGCGTCTTCATCGACCTGCTCCCCCTCTTCACTTCCGCCTTCCTCGCCCTCGTCCTCATGTTCCTGGCCAACGTCTATGTAGGTTTGGCTGCGCTCTTCATCGTACCCATCTACATATACATTACCATCCGTCAGGCGCGTCGCCTCAAGGGCTGGAGACAGGAAATGCGACAGCACCGCGAACTCAAGAGCCACGGCATCGTCAACATCATAGAGTCCATCAACGTCATCAAATCCTTCAATCGCGAAGGCATCGAAAGTACCAAGCAGCTCGACATTCAGACCCGCCTCACGGACAACCAGTTAAAAACCCGAAAGGTAATGCTCTACTTCGACGGATGGAAACGCTTTGTACAACAAATCGGCACCGTCATCATTATCATCCTGACTGCTTATCTCGTCCTTATCGACTATCCCGGCATGACCATCGGCAAGATCATGTACCACGTCATGCTCTTTGCCAACGTAACGGCCCCCATCACCCAACTCCAGCGTGTCTTTGACACCCTCAACGACGCCCTCATCTACGCCGAAGGCTACTTCTCTGTTGTTGAAGCAGAAGGCGAGGTGGAGGAAAGCGGGGCCTACCGTCCCAAGAGCATTGAAGGACGACTTCACATCGAGGGCGTAGACTTCACCTACCCCAATGGCACCAAGGCCCTCCACAACATCAACATGGACATCGAACCCGGAAAGATAACCGCCTTTGTGGGACTCTCCGGAGCAGGCAAGTCTACCATCGTCAACCTCCTCGACAAGTTCTACACACCCGACTGCGGTACCATCACGCTCGATGGCGTTGACATCAAGGAATACGACACACAATACCTGCGCGAAAACATCGGCCTCGTGCTGCAAAAGAACCACATCTTCGACGGCACCATCGAGGATAACATACGCTACGGCAAGCCCGACGCAACCTTCCAGGAGGTTGAGGACGCAGCCCGCAGCGCCTACATCTACGACCAGGTGATGAAACTTCCCCAGGGATTCCAATCACAGGCCACCATGCTTAGCGGTGGCCAGCAGCAGCGAATTGCCATCGCGCGTATGTTTCTCAAAAATCCTCCCATCATCTTCCTCGACGAGCCTACCGCCTCGCTCGACGCAATCGCTACCGAGCAGATTAAGAACTCCCTCGACGCCATCAAGCAAGGCCGTACCGTCATACTCATTTCCCACTCCATCTCCCAGATCATCGACTCTGACCTCATCTACGCTCTTCGTGACGGTCGTGTTGAACAGAGTGGCAATCCTGACGAACTCTACCACAAGGGAGGCATTTACAAAGAAATTGTCGACGCCTCAGCACGCAGCCTCAACGTCGACAAACTTGCTCACCTCAAAGAGGTTTAATATCAAAGCACCTTCATCTTATTGAACTTCCTATAATAAGAAAGAGACCGCTCAAAAAGCGGTCTCTCCCTTTATGTGATGTTTCCGGGAAGAAGGATTACCACCAACCTTCGCCAGTTACTTCGTCGCCCATGTCACCGATGTCGATGTCGAGGAAGTTTTCTCGTACGAGGTTATCCTCTGTGGGATCAGAGAAGTATCCCGATACGCCAGGAGAACTGGCTATGATGTTCTCGTCTTCTACCAGCACGACTCTGGTGCTGGGTGTGATATATGTCTTTTTCATTTGTTCAAGTATTTTTTGCCGTTACTAATTACGATACCCTTGGTGCCAGGACGAACCTGCTGGCCCATAATGTTGTAGTAGACGCCGCTGGGAGCCTGTACCGTAGGAATTGACTCGACGGCTGTCACCTCGTCGCTCTCGGGAAGGAAAATGCTGGTTACTACAGCAGGTACATTCAGATAGGCAGAGTATTGCTTGACCTTCTGGGTGTTGTCTGCCGACACGCGGTAGAAAGCAACGCCGTCGCTAGCCAGGTTCTGAAGCACGTAGCTGTCGGCAGGAGCATAGGTTACGGCAGTCTGGGTATTACCTACCAGGCACCCGTTGTTCCAAGTTCCCTCGGGAGTAGTAGGACCGTTGAAGTTGTATGTGTCAGGAGTACCCTTGAGCAAGTAAGGCTTGTTCATCTCCAGTTTGGCAACCTCGGCTGTCTGCAAAACATCAGAGATTACATTCGTTACTTCGTATGCCTTCAGACCTGCAGGAACAGCAGCCTCATAGGGCAGACAGATGGTTCCCCAACCAGCACCGGTGAGCGTGTAGTTGATGGGAAGGGCAGGACGAACGTAAATTTCCTGATTTGGATAAAGATTGATCAAATTCACACTACCTCCATCACGTACACGGTAATAATAATCCTCTCCTTCTGTAAGTGTAGCACTTCCAAAATCAGTACCAGTAAGTGAGAACGACAGTTCTTCGCCATCGGCCATAGTAAGCGCGGAAATCCGGAAGCTACCTACACTATATCCACCTCCCTTGGGGAAGATGAAAACTCTTAGATCGATAGTCTTGGATGCTCCAGTTCTATTTTCAAGTTTGAATTTGACATTCAAATCATCCTTAGTTACAACGTAGCCCCCATTGGTTGACTTCATGGGTTCTGAAACTATGATGTTATCGGGAGCGGTAACAGTCAGAATCTGATCTACTTGAGCACCATCAAGGACGAAGATTTTCCAAACATCATCTGCATCCTTGAATACTGGAACAACCTTGTAAGACTGGCCTGGAGCCAAATCCAATGGAGTTTTGGTACTAAAAGAATAACTTTCATTGTAATAAGAACCAGCAGACATTGTTAGCGTACCCGTTTCAACTACAACCTTATCAGAAGCGTCCATGGTGTTTATAAACATCAGGGCTACGGGAACTTTGCTTACATCAATACCAGATAAATTATGTAACGAAGCTGGAGAAGTCTTAATTGGATCACCATATGTAGCTGAGGTTACAGAAATAGTATACGCACTATAATCAAACGAATAATGCGTATTATCGATTGCCAATGTTGGACGAACTACACTTGCAGGTACTTCTGCATCTTGCCAAGTACCATTCTCATCCTTGAAGATGGGATTAACGTAATAGGATTTGCCTGCCTGACAAGTAGTTGGAACCGTGAAACTATAACTATTACCAGCACCCGATCCTACATTCGTCCAAGTTTGAGAAGTTACGTTAATAACATCGCTTGGATCAGCCGTATTCTGAAGACGTACACCAATAGTCATATCGACATTAAACATGCCCCCGTTTATAATTCCACTGATGAGATTTACATCCTCGCCTGCTTGGGCATTTGTCTTGTTCATCGTTATGTCATTCGCACGACCTCTAATAATCGCCTTTCCTCCTGCATCTGGCTTAATCTGATAGACAATCTCCTGAAAAAGTATGTATGAAGCATCCTCAGCGCTGCCGCCAATACCAGTTCCATTGGGAGCAAGAGCTTTATCGGACATAGTAGGCGTCAAGACGAAATAACCATTATATTTGCCTGTCCAGCCCCAGTTGATGTAGAACTTGTTCGAACTGGCCTGATAACCTGTACAGATAAACGTATGTCCTGCCGTCGGGGTATCAAAACCACTGTAGATCAAAGGACGACCGGCTCTCAGTTCATTATATATCAAAGACTCCCACTGGTCGTCTGTAAAGTATTCGCGTGCATCAGTCTTTATACTCTTGTCATAGTTGAAATATTTTACAAGCGCTGCACCTGCCTTTTTTGCATTTGCTCCAGAACCACCAGTAGAATGACGTCCGAAGTTCATATCGGAAGCCACCGCAACCTTGTACATCAGCGATGCCACAGCATTCTCGGAACCATTATTTTCCCAACTACTCGCGTACTTAGGTTTCATGGCAGGCCAGTTCAATGGAGTCGAGAAGTCAGCAGAGAACGTAGCTGACTTATAGGTTGTTTTTGTATTGTCATCATAAACATTATGTAGATATGACTTCGAACCTACACCAGCAGATGGATATTTATAGAAGTACATTAGTTGGGCATAGGCCGTTGCAGTACAACCCGTAACTACAGGGTCAGGATCTTGTCCAAAAGGAATGAGACAGTTAAAGGGTGTTGACTGACCCCAACTAATTTCCTCGCCGCTGCTTATGAGCATATTGGAGATGTCGCTGCGTGGAGCCTTGCGCTTGGCACGACTTGCTTTCGCTGCTCGGAGGTCAAGACTGCCATCCTTAACGGCGTGAATGGCAGAGGCAATCTGATTACTGTACACAGACAGCCACCAGCGGAAGTTGGGAGGCAGCGTCTTATCGTCGAAGCTACCTTCGCTGCTATAACCAAGGATTTCTTCTGCAGCATCGTCACCACCCACGATGACGAAACCGCCAGCCTCGTTGTTAAACACATAGTAGTAAACCTCCGAACCGGTAGCATCCGTTGCACGATGTGCAAGGGTGAGGTTAGGCGTCTTGGCCTGTACAGCATTGGCGTGGGTTCGATGGGTCTTGAGGAACGACGACGCACGCTCTTGGGCTGTCTCAAGCGTTACGGTCTGGGCCTGTACCACTAAGCCGACCAAAAACAAAGAGACAAGAGTGAATAAATGTTTCATAAATAATATATAATGTAAAAACGTTTGTTTACCACCAACCTTCGCCAGTTACTTCATCGCCCATGTCACCGATGTCGAGGTCGAGGAAGTTTTCTCGTACGAGGTTATCCTCTGTGATATCTGAGAAGTATCCTGATACGCCAGGAGAACTGGCAATGATGTTCTCGTCTTCTACCAGCACAACTCTGGTGCTAGGGGTGATATATGTCTTTTTCATTTGTTCAAGTATTTTTTGCCGTTACTAATTACGATACCCTTGGTGCCAGGACGAACCTGCTGGCCCATAATGTTGTAGTAGACGCCGCTGGGAGCCTGTACCGTAGGAATTGACTCGACGGCTGTCACCTCGTCTTCATCGAGGAAGAAGAGCGTGCTGGCCGAACTGGGCATGCTGAGGAAGGCAGAATACTGCTTCACACGCTGTGCATTGCTGTTCTCGACCTTGTAGAATGCCAAACCGTCCCTGCTGGGGATATTCTGAAGCACATAGTTGTTGACAGGTGCATAGACGGTAGTCGTCTGTGTGTTACCTGTGAGGCAACCACGACAGTAGAGACCCACGGGTGTGATAGGACCAGTGAAGTTGTAAGTACCGGCAGCACCCTTGACGAGGTAGGGCGTATTCATGTGGAGCATGTCAGTAACCTCACTCTTGACAAGACCAGAACCATTGACGTTGGTCACGCTGTATACAGTCCAACCTGCAGGAATTTCTGCGTCGTAAGGCAGACAGATGGTTCCCCATCCTACAGATGAAAGGGTGTAGTTAATGGGATTGGGAGCGGTAACACAAAATTCTTCATATGCAATCTGAGTAGCACCATCTCGTAATACTAACAAATAGTTTGCTGCACCCGCAGAAGCGATGGTTGCACCACCAGTATATAACTTGGCAGTCGTATTCTCATCAATCACAAAGGGTTTCTCTTCATTTGCCGCAAAATTAGAGTTGAGCTGATAATAGCAAATAGATGAATAGTTGCCACTGTTAGGAGTATTCTCTTTGAACACAATCAAACTTAGGTTACCATTATATGCACTACCAGTATTATTCTTTACCGTGAAGGTGAACTTGTAGCTATCTGGTATAGCATACTTCTCGTTGCTAATGGCAAGGGGCGCTGTCAGATAGAGGTTTAACGTAGGTGCAGTGACAGTGAGCGAGGGAGCAGCAGAGAGGTCACCCTTAACCTGCTTCCAATTACCTTGATAGTCCTTGTAGATAGGAGTTACAGTGTAGGTACCGGCAGCAACAGACGTGGGAACGGTGAAATCTCTGGACAGAGGACCGCCACCGGGATTGAAATCCTGCGTATTAATCAAGATATCGTATGAATGCTCTGCGTTTTGAAGGCGAACACCATAGGTAATCTGCGAGACACAGAGACTGTAGTTAGTGAAGAAGGCGAACTCTTTGGGATTTCCGTCAATGAGAAATATCTTATTCATAATCTGTATACTACTACCAGCAGTAACTGTTGCTGTTGAAAGTGTATAACTGATGCTGTTGTCGGGAATTTCGCTCAATACAACATTGACAACAGGCTGTGAACCCTTGTCGGGCTGAATACCAATGATGGCTGCTTGTTCCTGGTTGTAACCACCAGAACCAGAACCACCACCAATGCCAACTCCACTGGGCGTAAGTGCAGTAGCACCAGAAAGGGTGTAATAACCATCGGCCAGACCGCCCCATCCCCAGTTGATGTGGAAGGTATTGTCGGACTGGCGATAACCATCACAAACGAACGCATGACCACTTGTACTGGTTCGGCCGCTATAGAGCACGGGGCGACTGGCTGCCAGCTCGCCATAGACCATGTCCTCCCACTCGGCATCGGTGTAGACGTTGCGAACCTGATAAGTCATACCCTTGTCATACTTGAAGTTGTTGATGAGAGCAGAACCCAGACCTAGAGAAGCAGCACTGGAACCACCAGTTCCAGCCTGTCCATAATTCATATTGACAGACACGCCAACGTGGTACATGAGGGTTGCTACGGCTTGCTTCTCTGCTGCATTGGCAGATGAGCTGTACGAGTCGAGCATGTTGGCCCAATCGTAGGTTGTAGCACCAAAGTTGGCTTCAAAGGTCTTGGTGCCTATGGGTGCACCCCATGTCTTATTATAAGAGTTACTACCAACACCTTGTGTGGGGTAATTATAGTACTTCATCACCTGAGCACCTGCAGTTGCCACACAACCGGTTACGAGTGGATCATAGGAAGACCCAAGACTTGGAATTGCGTTATTATAAGGAGAACTTTGGTTCCACTGGGTAGACATGAGGACTGCGACGTCAGACTTGCCACCAGCACGCGTCACGGCAACTTCGGGGCGCAGTTCAGCACGTCCGGCCTTGACTTCGCGAATGGCATGACTGATCTGGCGGTCGTACTGCCCGAGCCAGGTTTTCATATTTTCGGGCATCTGACTGTAATTGAAGCTGCCCTCGCTGCTATAACCGATGATTTGCTTGGCAGCATCGTCACCACCCACGATGACGAAACCGCCAGCCTCGTTGTTAAACACATAGTAGTAAACCTCCGAACCGGTAGCATCCGTTGCACGATGTGCAAGGGTGAGGTTAGGCGTCTTGGCCTGTACAGCATTGGCGTGGGTTCGATGGGTCTTGAGGAACGACGACGCACGCTCTTGGGCTGTCTCAAGCGTTACGGTCTGGGCCTGTACCATGAGACCGACCAGAAACAAGGAAACAAGGGTGAATAAATGTTTCATAATAGTATTAAATTTATTTGATAATATTCTCGTATTTCGCAAATTTACAGATTTTTCTCTAAATGATGCTAAAAAAAGGACGAAATCTTACTTTTTCCGCTAACTTTTGTTAAAATGTCAGCCAAATGACATGTAAGCGACGGACTTTCTTGCATATCCGCCTGCAAAGTCGTACTTTTGCGTATAAAAATCAATGTAGACGAAGCAAAGAGATGAGAACTGAGCTGAGCGATGCCGAACTGGCAGAGATACTGGAGGGGAACGAGGTGTTTCACCTGGTGGGCGACACGGCCGACGAACTGGGCGTGGAGTGCTACGTCGTAGGCGGATACGTACGCGACATCTTTCTGGAACGCCCATCGAAGGACATCGACATCGTAGTGGTGGGAAGCGGCATCGGCGTGGCCGAGGCATTGACAAAGAAACTGCGCAAGATGCACCGGAAGGCACATCTGAGCGTGTTCAAGAACTTCGGCACGGCACAGGTGAAATGTGGCGAGACGGAACTAGAGTTTGTCGGTGCACGACGCGAAAGCTACAACCGCGACTCGCGCAAGCCCATCGTTGAGGATGGCACATTGGAGGACGACCTGGACCGTCGCGACCTGACAATCAACGCCTTGGCAATCAGTCTCAACCGCCAGACCTTCGGTCAACTGATTGACCGTTTCGAGGGCCTCTACGACATGGAGGATCACCTGATACGCACTCCGCTGGACCCCGACATCACCTTCTCGGACGACCCCTTGCGCATGCTGCGTGCCATCCGCTTTGCCACACAGTTGAACTTCCAGATCGACGAAGAGACATTCGATGCTCTGGAACGTAACCGCGAGCGCATCAAGATTATCTCACAGGAACGCATCATCGACGAACTGAACAAGATTATGATGGCCCCCCACCCCAGCAAGGGTTGGGTGGACCTGAGCCGCTGTGGTCTGCTGGCAATCATCTTCCCCGAACTGGCTGCGCTGGAGGGTGTCGAGACGGTCAACGGACGTGCCCACAAGGACAATTTCTTCCACACCATGGAGGTACTGGAGAACATTGCATCAGCCCCGACTCCCGAAGGAGAAAAAGACAATGGGGGAACTCTGTGGCTCCGCTGGGCTGCTCTCCTGCATGACATCGGCAAGCCACGCTCCAAGCGTTGGGAGCAAGGAGTGGGTTGGACGTTCCACAACCATAACTTCCTGGGCGAAAAGATGGTGCCCAACATCTTCAGACGCATGAAGTTGCCCATGGACGAGCGCATGAAATACGTACAGAAACTAGTGAGCCTGCACATGCGCCCCATCGCCATTGCCGACGAGGAGGTGACAGACAGTGCCGTAAGACGACTGCTGTTTGAGGCGGGCGAAGACATCGATGACCTGATGTGCTTGTGCGAGGCGGACATCACGAGCAAGAACCGCGAGAAGAAACAGCGTTTCCTGGACAACTTCAAACTGGTACGCGAGAAACTGAAAGACCTGCAAGAACGCGACAACTACCGCACCTGGGTGAACCCCATCTCGGGTGAAGAAATCATGCAGACGTTCGGTCTCTCACCCTGCCGAGTGGTAGGCGACTTGAAGCAGGCCATCAAGGACGCCATCTGGGAAAGCCGCATAGAGAATACGCACGAGGCGGCCTTCAAATTCCTCCTCGAAGAGGCAGAAAAGAGGGGCATCCAGAAAGTTGAGCAATCGTAACTGCTGCTTGCTCCCCCCAACTTGAAGATAGACAATGCCCCCTCTCCCCTATTCGCCATAGGGAAAATCCTACCGACGATTCTGCAAAATCCCTTTTGAATATCCCAAAAGTGTTGTACCTTTGCAACATCAAACAAGACAACGAGAGAAATAACAAAGGTTCAATAACGCTAAAATCGACACGAATATGAAGACAAAGTATTACTTCCTGAACATCTTGATGGCTCTGATGGCCTGCACCGCATTTACTTCTTGCGACGTTTGGTACGACGACAACGACTACGACCAGTCAAAGGCGCTGTCTGGACAGTGGACCGGCGACTTCGGTATGAACTACACCTACACATTCACCTACAGAGGACGTCGCTATACGGAGATCTTCGACAGCTACGATACGGACGTTGTCTTCTACCCCGACCACAACGGTGCTACCTATGGATACGGAAAGCAGGTTGACTTCTACGAGTACGGTCCCTACGAGTACATCTATCACAAGTTCGACTGGAGAATCGTAAACGGCATTGTGCAGCTGCGCTACTACGAGTTCCCCGACATGGATACCGACATCTATGACTATCACATGACGAACGACTACTTCACAGGCTACTTCGACAACTCGAACGAAGGTTTCAAGCTTCGCAAGATTGCTGACTACTACAACTGGACACCCTACGTTAACACCTACGGCTACGGCGGTCGCACCGACTGGTACGGCGGTTGGTACAACAACTACTACGGTGGAGGTTACTACTACGCCAAGACACGCTCAGGAGAGGCCAACGACTCCATCGCTGCTCCCATGCCTGAGGAGGTTACAGATGGTCAGATCGTAAGCTTCGGCAACAGAAAGAAGGTCACGGCCGAAGACTGAAGACTATAGCAAGAGTACAAAAATGGCTGACGATTGAATTCGCCAGCCATTTTTTTGCCTTGAGATTTATTAATCCTTAGATGCTCTGCTCTACATTCCAAACAAAGGCACGGAGGCCGAGGAGAGGGTTGTTCTCGTCGATGACCTTCAGGCGGTCAAGGAGGGGCTGAACCTTCTCGTCACCGCAAACGGTGAGGATAGTGCAGTTGGTTGAAGGCCAGGCATGTGAGCCCAAGTGGGGCTCGCCTGTCACACTGCCTCTGCCTGCCGCATTGGGCAGGAGAGTGTAGCCCTTGCAGAGCGAGGCGTCGAGTGCTTCGACAACAAACTCGTGCAGAGCCTGATCGTATGCTATAAATACACTTTTCATGACTATATTATGAACTTTGAATTAAGCTTCGTGCTTGGCACCCTTGTTTGCCACCAGTTTCTCCTCTGAAGAGTGCTCCTTCCAGTAAGCGTCGAGCTGACGCTGCTTGCGCATCTTGCGACGGTTACGCTTGATGCCTACACCTCCGAAGATACAGAACATCGAGGGCACGTAAATCAAGGTAAGGATGGTAGAAATCATCAAACCACCAATGATGGAGATGGCCATGGGATGCCACATCTCGGCACCTACACCCGTACTGAGCGCCATAGGCGTCATACCAAGGATGGTGGTGAGGGTGGTCATAAGGATAGGACGCAGACGAGAGCGCGCAGCTGCCTGTGCAGCATAGATGAGACCGTAGCCGCGCTCGCGAAGGAGGTTGGTGTAGTCAATGAGCACGATACCGTTCTTCACTACGATACCAATCAGCATGATACCACCCAGCATGGACATGATGTTCATGTTCGTGCCGGTGATAATCAAGGCATAGATGATACCGGCAAACGCGAAGGGTACGGAGAGCATGATGATGAAGGGATACGTGAGCGACTCGAACTGGGCAGCCATCACCACGAAGACGAGCAGGATGATGATGATGCCAAGCTGGCCGAGGTCGCGGTTAGACTCTTGCTGATCCTCGTAAGAACCGGCTACCTGGACGGTGATACCGGCAGGGATGTCAAGCTTCTCGAACTGTGAGCGTCCGAACTCTACACCCTCAGAGAGAGCATAGCCATCGGCCATAATGGCGTTGACAGCAATGTAACGCTGGCGGTCCTTGCGCTCGATGGTGGGAGGAATAGCACTCTCCTCGATGGTGGCAATATCGCGGATGCGAATGTTGTTGCCCAGACCGTTGGGGATAACGGCGTTCTCGAGGTCTTCGATAGAGGTACGCTTGTCGGGATCGAAGCGAACCTTGATGTTGTACTCCTCACCGTCCTCGCGGAAGTAAGACATCATCGAACCGAAGATGATATTACGAACGTAAGAAGCGGCGGTCGACAGACCGAGGTTCTGCGAAGCAAGCTTCTCGCGGTCAAAGTTGATAACGATTTCGGGCTGGAAGTCAGAACGTGAGATGTTGACCTGTGAGATCATCTCGGTTCCACGCAGGCGCTGTGCCAGCGAGTCGGCAACAGCACGTGTGGCGTCCATGTCGTAACCGTAGATTTCGAACGAAGCCATGCTCTGTCCACCCATACCACCACCCTGGCTGCCGCCAAGGTTTACCTGATACTTCGCCAGCTCGGGCATCTTCTTGAGGTCGGCACGCATCTCGTCACAGATGGCAGCCAGACCCTTGTCACGCTCGTTGGAGGGAACCAGGGTAATGTTGAACGATATGATGTGCGAACCGCTGTTCTGGAGAGAGGCGAAGGCATTGCTGTCGCCGGCCTGACCTACGGTGAAGTTACAACGCATGAGATCCTTTCCGTAGCGCTCCATCCACAGGTTGGTGAGCTGCTTGGCTACTGCCTCAGCCTTCTCTACGCGCGTACCGATGGGCAACTCGATTGAGACACCGACACGGGCAGAGTCGTTGGTGGGGAAGAACTCAGACTCAATGCCGAAGATCTTGACCGCAACGATACTTGAGACGAAGAAGAGGACACAAGCCAGAATGACCGTCCAGCGATGGCGAACTGCCCAGTAAATGCGGCGCTCGTACCAGCCGTCAAGCTTGTCGAGGGCACCGGCAATGGGCGTATAGACCTTCTTGAAGAATGTACTCTGCTTCTTCTTGAGCTTCAGCATCTGCGAACAGAGCATGGGGGTGAAGGTAAGGGCAGAGATGGTAGAGATGGTCATGATGATACACATCATCCAACCCAGCTGCTTGAAGAGTACACCGGCCATACCAGGCACCATGGTCAAGGGGAAGAACACCGCAATCATGGTCAAAGTAGACGCAATAACGGAGATGGCAACCTCCTGGGTAGCATGCATGGCCGCCTGCTTCGGAGCCGACCCTCGTTCAATGTGCGTCGTGACGTTCTCCAAGACCACAATGGCGTCGTCCACCACATTACCGATGGCAATGGAGAGACACGACAGAGAGATCATGTTGAACGAAGAGTCGCTGGCATAGAGGTAGATGAACGAAGCCACCAGAGACATAGGAATGGTGATGACGATGATGACCGTGGCACGCCAGCGTCCGAGGAAGATGAACACAACCAGGGCAACGAAGATCATAGCGTAGGCAATGGTCTCCTCCAATGATCCGATGGTCTGCTTGATGTTGTCGGAGGTATTGTTGATGATGCCGAGCTTTACGTCGCTAGGCAGGTTCTTCTGCAACTCGGGCAACTTGGCCAAGACAGCGTCCGAGATGGCTACCGAGTTGGCACCAGACTGCTTCTGGACGACAATCATCGCACCCTGTGTACCGTTGGTGAAGGTGCGCTGCGAACGCTCCTCCAGGTTGTCGACGATGCGTGCAACGTCCTTGAGGTAGATGTTGCGACCGCCCATGCTGCCAACGACAACCTCGCGCATCTGCATGGGGTCGGTAAACTCACCCTCCACACGTACGGTGAAGGTCTGGTTACCCACATCGATGGTACCGTTGGTAATGTTGCGGTTCTCGGCGCTGATGGCAGCACTCACCTGAGCGGGCGACAAGTGGTAAGCCTCCATCTTCTGAGGATCCATGTAGATGTTGATCTCACGCTCAGGAGCACCGGCGATAGACACGGTACCCACACCGTCGATACGGGCCAGGGGGTTGGCAACCACCTCGTCCAGAATCTTGTACAATGCTTGCTGCGACTCGTTGGCCTCGACAGACAGCATCATGATGGGGATCATGTCGGTCGAGAACTTGAAGAGGATGGGCGTCTGGGCCTCGTCGGGCAATGCAGACGACACCATGTCCAGCTTGTCGCGTACGTTGTTGGTAAGAACGTCGATGTCATAACCGAACTCAAACTGCAGGGTGATAACGCTGATGTTCTCACGCGACTGCGAAGTGACGTGCTTGAGGTGCTCGACTGAGTTGAGCGTGTTCTCCAGAGGTCGCGTCACATTATTCTCAATATCGTTGGCCGACGCACCGTTGTAGTACGTCATCACCATGATGGTGTTGGTATCGATATCTGGCATCAGGTCAATGGGCAGCTTCACAAGCGAGAAGACGCCAAAGATCATGATGGCAACGAAGCAAAGGCTCGTCATAATTGGTCTTTTGACCGCACCTTCGTATAATGTCATGGGAATTGGGGATTTAAATTAAAGATTGAAGATTAGGCTCTGTTCCTAACTTACTTTACGACCTCAACCTTCTTGCCGTTAGCAAGGCGGGTGTGACCAGCTACTACAACCTGGTCGCCAGGCTGAACACCACTGAGAATCTCGTAAACAGCCTCCATGTGACGACCAATCTCTACCTTATTATAAGATACGGTATTGTCCTTGGCATTGTAAACATATACGTAGCGGTCGCCGGCACCAATCTGCTTCACGAGTGCCTCGTCGGGAACTACGACGTGAGACTGGCTGCCGAAGTTGATGACGGCACGGGCAAACATACCGGGACGGACCTTCTGCTCAGGATTCTTGATGGTAACCTCAACGGGGAAGGTGTGGGTAGCGGGATCCACATTGGGATATACGATAGACACGGTACCCTCGAAGGCCTCGTTCTCGTAAGCGTCGAGCGTAATCTCAACCTTCTGGCCACGCTTAACGTCCTTGTAGTGAGCCTCCGACACGTTGCAGAGCACCTTGACGGGATTAGTCTGCTCGATGGTGAGGACGGGCTGACCGCCATACATGTCGCCATTGTCGTAGTTGCGGGCGGTAACAACACCGCTGATGGGAGCCAGCAGCTGGGTGTTGGTAGACATCTGCTTGTACTGGGTCTCCAGGACATTAAGCTGCGTCTTCTGACCCTCGAGCTGTACGCGGGCATTGTCATAGTCCGACTTGCTCACGCCGCCAACCTTATAGAGTTCCTCGATGCGGCCAAACTCGGTGGTGACGTTGCTGAGTACGGTCTTCTGGTTGCTGATCTGAAGCTTGAGCTGGTTCAGCGTACTGGCATCCAGCTGTACGAGCACCTGGCCCTTGCTAACCTTGTCGCCTACCTCAACGAGAATCTTCTCGATACGCATGGGAGCGTTGGGAGAGATGTTGTTCTTGACATCACTCTCCACGGTGGCAGAGTACACTTCGGTCTGAGCGATTTCTTCACTGGTTACGGTTGCGAGCTTTACCTGAGGCAACTGCTCTGCGAGTGTGGATGCATCCTGCGCCTCCTTCTTGCCACACGAAGCGACAGTCAGGGCAAGGGCAACCATTGCTAAATACTTGGTCTTCATATTGTTTATTGTTTATTTTCGGTTTATGTGATGATTGACTACCTCTTACTGGCGCTCTCTGCCGAGGGTGTAGTCGAGGTCGGCCTTGTTAACCAGGAAGTCGTAGATGCTCTGGTTGTAGGTCAGCTCGGTCTGTGTCAGGGCGGTTTCGCTCTGGTTCAGTTCGAGGATGGTGCCGTGGCCAACCTCATAGCGCTTGCCCATGATGCTCACAGCCTTGGTGGCCTGACGTACGGCCTCGCGGTTGGACTCTGCCTGAGCGATGGAGTTCGCCATGTTCTGACGATAGCTCTCAACAGCCATGCTGAGCTGGTTGACGGTGTTCTGGCGAGTGAGGTTCAACTGCTCCTGCTGAATCTTGTTCGACTTGAGCTTTGTCCAGTTGCTGGCCTTGAAGATGGGTACCGTGACGGCGAAGGCAATCGTCGAACTGGGCGAATAGTGGTAGTTGAAGATGTTCCAGTTGGGGTTTGAATATGACTGGTACTGATAAGACAGCTGCATGGCAACGGTAGGCATGAAGTTCGTCTGCTGAATCTTGCGGGCACGACGGAGCAACATGGCGTTGTAGTCAATCTGCTTGATAGACGAGTTGTTGTCCAGCTCACTGAGTCCCGACTCTGCCTCGGCAAGGGTCATGCGGTTCTCGTAGTTGCGCAGGTTGTCGGTAATGTTGAGATCGACGTTCTCAGTAACGCCCATGAGCACCTTCAGCTGCAGAAGGCTGAGCTTGACGCCCGTCTCGGCACTCACCACAGCCGAACTCATGTTACGACGCTGTACGTCAGCCGAGATCTTGTCATACTCGCTCACCTTGCCCACGTCAAACTTGCTGCTGACAACGTTGAAGTTCTCCTCCGACACCTTCAAGCTCTTCTGCATCACCTCGTAGCTGTCCTTGGCCAGAAGAGCTGCGTAGTAGGCTCTCGTCACCTGCTTGATGAGGTCGAGGCGGCTGCCGCGTGCCTTCTCCTGTGCCAGAAGGATGTCCTCCTTCGTGAGCTTCATATTCTGATAGATGGCGGGGGCAAACAGGGGAAGCTGCAGAGCCAGCGCCCCCATCGCGGTGGTAGAACCATCCATACCCATCTTGAACTCACCCATCTGTGTCTTGATGGCGGCCACCTGAATGGAGTGTGAGAGGCTCAGGTTGGCGTCGAGCGAGGGAAGCAAGTTCTGCCAGGCCTCCTTGTCGGCAACCTTCTTGAGCTCGATCTCCTTGTCAGCAACCACCATGGTTGGGTTTTCGGCCAGGGCAATCTCGATGGCCTTGTTCAGGTCAATATCGAGCGTGCCTGCTGATGCGGGCACTTCCTGCTGTGCAAAGGCAGAAAGGGAGAACGCAAGCAAAAACGAAGAGAAGACATTTCGAATTTTCATAATTTTCTCGTAACTAATAATAACTTGAATTGAATTCCTAAAATCTAATTACCTTAAATCATTCTATTGCAAAATCGCCCTACTTTCCTGATAAACAAGCGAGCGAATGCAAGAATCTGAGTGCAAAGATACACTTTTTTTTGCACCCAAAGAAACCAATAATCCTAAAATAACCAATAATCGGGCGATTTTGGACAAAAACAGAAATGGAATAAAGTTTTTTTAACTATTTGCGAACTTTATCTTCTTGAATTTTACGTTCAAAAAACTTTATCTTCATGTCCAATCTCTCGTGCTCATCGACATAGGTAGCGCTATCCAGTTGAAGGGGAGCATCGGGATTGTCAAGGCTCGACATGTACTGGCGCTGGGCCACCATGTTGAGGGCATCCAGACTGTCCTGGGCAGCAAACAATTCGATGCTGTCAAGAAGCAGAATGCCCTGCTTGCGTGCCTCCAGGGCCAGCGGATGATTCTGGCGGAGCGACATGATGCTGTCGCGAGCCTCGTCATAGTGCTTGGCATAGAAGGCTGAGCGGGCACCTGCCAACGAACGGCATCCTGCCTCCTCGTCGACGGCACGGACGTCCTTTGCCTTGCTGCACGACGAAAGGCAGAGAACCACAAAGGAGGCTGCCAGGACAGCCTGTAGGCCGGGAAGAAGGTGTGCGATGCGTTTCATAACGGTTTACCAGAATTTGTTTTGTTCGGGACTATACTCAAAACCACAGGAACCAAGCGTCGTCTCAAGTACTTCGCGATTGACGTCAAGGTCATCGCACAACTCATCGAGCGAGGCATACTGGTCACGCAGTTTCATGTTGACAAAGCTGAACAGCATGAAGGGATCCTTGGGCAGTTCTGGGTTCATAATTTTTGAAGACAAATCTCAGCGGTTAAAAGACGAATCTCATCAGATCGTTGCCAAAAGCCCAGATCATGAGAAGAATGAGCAGGCCCATGCCGATGTACTCGGCAACCTCCTGCGCCTTCTCAGACATAGGCTTTCGGGTAATTGCCTCGTAGAGAAGGAACATCACATGACCACCATCCAGACCAGGAATGGGCAGGATGTTCATGACGGCCAGGATGATGCTGATCAAGGCAGTCAGGTTCCAGAATTTCAGCCAGTCCCACTGGTCGGGGAAGATGCTACCAATGGTAATGAACGAACCCACGCTCTTGGCACCCTTGGGAGTGAAGACGTACTTCAAGTCGTGAACGTAACCCGTCAGTTGCTTCCAACCATAGGCGCAGCCTGCGGGAATAGACTCGAAGAAGTTGTAGTCCAGATGCTTGTATTCGGCGTAGTCGCTCAGCTGGGTCTTGACGATGCCCAGCATGTAGTTCTCGTTCAATTCCAGCTGAATCGTATCTACCTTCTCGGTTGCCTTGCTCATGTAGACAAGAGTCATTTTGCGCAAGGCCAGCGAGTCTGCGGCAGAGCATACAGCCAGTTTGTCACTCTTGCGCAGCATGATGGCGTCGAAGTCGGCCCAGCAACGTACGGGCTGACCGTCAACCGCCAGGATGCAGTCACACTGGGCAAGGCCTGCCTTCTGGGCAGGACTGTCGGGCATGACGCTGTCAATCTCAGCCAGGACGAAAGGTGCGAGCAAGGGAGGATTCATCTCGCTCATCTCCAGCATGTCGGGATGGTTGGCAGGTACGTC
Source organism: Bacteroidaceae bacterium (assembly GCA_024401165.1). Classification (GTDB taxonomy): domain Bacteria; phylum Bacteroidota; class Bacteroidia; order Bacteroidales; family Bacteroidaceae; genus Physcousia. The sequence goes on along the minus strand of JAKSLN010000013.1, from coordinate 17,069 downwards.
GAACGTCACTTCCTTGCCGTCACGCAATACGGTCACGTTCTCAGCCTCAGACAGGGGGCGCAGCATCGACGCGTCGAAATAGGCAATCTTCTCGCCGTTGATTTTCAAGGGGATATCGCCATCCACGAAACCCATCTTCTGGCCTTCCTTATTGAAGACGAAACCGTCCTTCACGTTCTCCATAGGCATCACGTCGCGGCCCCATGTAAACATGATGGCACTATAGATGACAAGCGCGGTGATCAGGTTCATCAGCACACCACCTACCATGATGAAGAAGCGCTTCCAGACGGGCTGGCTGCGGAACTCGTCGGGTTTGGCAGGCTGCTTCATCTGCTCCTTGTCCATCGACTCGTCAATCATGCCGGCAATCTTCACGTAGCCGCCCAGGGGCACCCAACCGATGCCGTACTCCGTCTCGTTCTTGGCAATCCGGGGAAAGAGCTTGGCAAACCACTTGTCCTTGGTGCTGAACAGATGGAACTTAGGGTTGAAGAACATGTAGAACTTCTCCACCCTCACCTTGAAGAGTTTGGAGAACATGAAGTGTCCGCCCTCGTGCAACACGACGAGGAGACTGAGGCAGCAAAGCAGCTGCAGAGCTTTTATTAAGATTACGTTCATAGTCTAAAAATGTTTATAACAAACGAATAACACGAACTATACGAATATCTATTCTGAAAAGTTTGTTAATCGCTCTATATCAACCTTACGGTTTTTAAAATTCACCAATAACCCCAACTTCAAACCCGAGATACGAAGGTAATTGATTAATTGAGCCCGATGCTCGGGAAGTATATCACTCACTGATTTCAATTCAACAATTATCTTATTATCTACAACAAAATCTGCAATATATTTTGCGTTTAAGAGCTTATCCTTATAAAACAAATCAAAAGATTTCTCGCGTTCAAAAGGTAATCCTCTAACTTCCAGTTCTATCTCTAATGCCTCTTGGTAGCATTTTTCTAGAAGTCCTGGACCGAGCACGTGCGAAACCTCATAGATTGCCCCTGTCAATGCGTATGACAAAGCCTTGTACAAAATCTCACTCATAAAAAGAAATACATTCGTCTTGTTCGTGACATTCGTTTGTTAATACCCAAAGCCTTGTACAAAATCTCACTCATAAAAAGAAATACATTCGTCTTGTTCGTGACATTCGTTTGTTAAATAAAAAGATCAACTCATAAAACTGCCGGCTACGCGACGTGCTTCGGCATCGCAAGCTAAGTAGTCGTCGAGCGTGTTCTCCGCCTTGAAGGGAACGGTCTGCATCGTCTTCTCGATAATCTCCGCCATCTCCAGGAAGCCGCAGCGTCCCTGGCGGAAGGCCAGGTTGACAACCTCGTTGGCTGCATTCAGAACGCAGGGCATGTTGCCGCCGCGCGAGAGGGCTTCGTATGCCAACGCCAGACAGCGGAAGCGTTCCTGGTCCGGACGCTCGAACGTCAGGTTACCCATCTCGAACCAGTCGAGGCGAGGGAAGCTGCTGCTCAGTCGCTCGGGATAGCTCATGGCCAACTGGATGGGAACGCGCATGTCGGGCACGCCCAGTTGTGCCTTGACGGCACCGTCGGCATACTGAACGGCGCTGTGGATAACGCTCTGGGGGTGCACAACCACTTGGATGTCATTGGCATCCACGCCAAAGAGCCACTTGGCCTCGATGACCTCAAAACCCTTGTTCATCATCGATGCCGAGTCGATGGTTATCTTGGCGCCCATGTCCCAGTTGGGATGCTTCAGCGCCTGCTCGGGAGTGACGGTTTCCAGTTGCTCCAGAGTGAAGTTGCGGAAGGGGCCGCCGCTGGCAGTCAGGATGATCTTCTCCACCTCGGCCTGCTCGCCCATGAGCGACTGGAAGATGGCCGAATGCTCGCTGTCGACGGGCAGGAGGGGAACACGATGCTTCAGGGCCAGACGCGTCACCAGTTCGCCGGCAACGACCAGCGTCTCCTTGTTGGCAAGGGCGATGGGCTTGCCTGCCTCGATGGCGGCTATGGTGGGACGCAGTCCGCTGAAACCCACCATAGCCGTCAGCACCATGTCCACGGAGGGCAGCTGCACCACCTGGCACAAAGCGTCGGCACCAGCATAGACCTGCACGTCGGTATCGGCGAGCGCCTGCTTAACATACTCATATTGAGACTCGTCGGCAATGACGACGCATTGCGGACGGAACTCCTTGGCTTGCTCAACGAGCAGGTCGGCCTGGCGGTTGGCTGTCAGCACACGTGCCTCGAAGAGGTCGCTGTGCTCGGCAATGACCTGAAGGGCCTGCGTACCGATGCTGCCGGTCGAACCCAGTATGGCTATTTTCTTTTTCATTCGTTCAAATCTAAGAGACCCTCGGGCAGATCCAGTATGATGCGACGCTCCTGATGGTCCACGTCGCTTATGAATTCCTCAACGGCAGGCACGATGCTCTCGCCCCGGCTCGTCTCGATGTAGAAGAGCACGTTGGCCGTGCTCTCGTCCACCTGGGCAATGGTGCCGATAGGCGCGTCCCCACCCTTCAGCAACACTTCGAAGCCGGTGAAGTGGCTCCAGCGCAACTCCTCGGGTTCCTCCTCGGGAGTCAGTTCGAAGGGGAAGTAGACCTCACAGCCCACGTAGGGCTGCGCATCGTCGGCGCTGTCCACGTCGACAAACTTCACCAGTGCCACGCTGTCGCTGCGGAAGCGATACTCCTCCAGGAAGAAGGGCACGAGAATGCCGTCCACCCTCAGTACCAGGTAGTCGGCATCGGCACGGTCCCACACGTCGTCGGTGAAGGAGAGGCTCACCTCACCTTTTAAACCGTGTACACGCGTGAGGTAACCAATCTTGTAAACGCTATCCTCTGCTATCATTCCTCTCTTCTTATCTTTGCACCCAGTGCGCTGAGGCGCGCCTCGATGTTCTCATAACCACGGTCTATCTGCCCGATGTTCTCAATGCGGCTGGTTCCCCGGGCACTCATGGCAGCGATGAGCAAGGCGATGCCGGCACGGATGTCGGGACTGGTCATGCGGGCCGCATGAAGCGACAACTGCTTGTCGTGACCGATGACCACCGCACGGTGCGGGTCTGCCAGTATGATCTGCGCTCCCATGTCAATCAGCTTGTCGACGAAGAACAAGCGGCTCTCAAACATCTTCTGATGAATGAGCACGCTGCCCTTGGCTTGCGTGCAGACAACGAGCAGCACACTCAGCAGGTCGGGCGTAAGGCCCGGCCAGGGTGCATCGGCAATGGTCATGAACGAGCCGTCGATGAAGCTGTCTATCTCATAATGGTCGTGGCGCGGGATGTAGATGTCGTCGCCCTCACGCTCGATGGTGATGCCCAGTCGGCGGAAGGTGTCGGGGATGATGCCCAGCTGTTCGTAGCACACGTTCTTGATGCGTATGCCGTCGCCACACATGGCTGCCATGCCAATGTAGCTTCCCACCTCAATCATATCGGGCAGCAAACGATGCTCGGCGCCATGCAGGCTCTCCACGCCGACGATGGTCAGCAGGTTCGAGGCGATGCCGCTGATGCGGGCACCCATGGCGTTCAGCAAGTGACAGAGCTGCTGGATGTAGGGTTCGCAGGCTGCATTGTAGATGGTGGTGGTGCCTTCTGCCAGCACCGAGGCCATGATGATGTTGGCCGTACCCGTCACACTGGCTTCGTCCAGCAGCATGTAGGTGCCCTTCAGACGCTCGGCCTCGATGTGGAAGACGCCGCGCTCTTCGTCGTGGCTGAACTCGGCCCCCAGCTTGTGAAAGCCCAGGAAGTGCGTGTCCAGACGGCGGCGGCCTATCTTGTCGCCGCCGGGCTTCGCCATGGCAGCCTTGCCAAAGCGTGCCACCATGGGGCCGATGAAGAGCACGCTGCCTCGCGAACGGCTGCAACGCTGCAGGAACTCGTCGCTCTGCAGATAGGCGGTGTCAACCTCGTCGGCCTGGAAGGTAAAGTCACCCTTCGCATTCTCCGTCACCTTGACGCCCATCGAGCGCAGCAGGTCTATCTGGTTGTTCACGTCGCTGATGCACGGAACATTCTTGATGCGGACGGGCTCAGTGGTCAGCAGCGTGGCGCACAGGACCTGCAGCGCCTCGTTCTTCGCACCCTGGGGCTGTATCTCGCCCCTGAGCGCATGCCCGCCTTCTATGATGAATGATGCCATTGTGTGTGCTTATTTCTTCTTCTTTCTCTTCTTACCCACCGACTGGGCTGCACCCTGGACAACGGGGGCAAACTTGAACGTCGAGAGGTTCAGCTGCACGCGTCCGTCGGTGTAGCGAGCCAGATCCGAGGCCACCTTCTCGTCGTCCATGGCGTCGCGGTTCCAGTCATAGAGCGACTGCTTCATCTGGTTGGCCACGTCGGCCGCCAGCGCGTCACGCTCCTCCCCTTCCGGCATCGTTGCCAGATGATCCAGGAACTGCTCCATCACACGGCCGTAGTGACGGTTGCGGATGCGATGCTGCGGATATTTCAGGGGTTGGGGTTTCGACGACTCAGCGTCCAGCCGGGTCACGGGATAAGGATAGTCCACATCGAGTTGGTAGCCCGAGATGTGAGCCAGATGGTCCCACAGCTTACGCTTGTGGTCGGGCTGGTCGCGAAGGGCCGACTGCTGCATGTTGCCCATCACGCCAACGATGGCCTGGGCACAGCGCTGGCGCTCCTCGCGGTCGGCTATCGACATGGCGTGTCTCACCATGTCCTGCACGGCACGTCCGTACTCAGGCATTTCCAGTTTCTCTCTCTGTGTATTGTATTGCATAGTCTTTTTGTTGTCAAAGTTCCGCCCTCAGCAGGTCGCGGCTCTTGGTTGCCACGAAGTCCTTGAGATAGAAGGGCTCGAAGTAGGCCACGTCCTGCGTCTTCTCCTGCATCAGGTCGCGCTCGGCCAGCGGATGCATGTACTTGGCCAAGGGGTTGATGCCGGGCAGGAAGATGGCGTTGGGATGGTCGATGACGTCCTTGCACTTCATGGCGCCGTCGCCAAAGAAGCAGACGGGGCCGCGGTCAAGATACTCGCGATAGGTCTCGCCATCCACGATGTCGGGCTGGATGCCGCGCACCTCGCGCAGCGCACGGTCATAGACGGTTGCATAGACCTCCATGCGGCGAGCGTCGATCATCGGAACGAAGAGGCACTCGTCGGGCAACTCCTCGTGGAAGAGCAGGACGGGGACGCACAGCAGCTTCAGCGTCGACACGCTTAGCAGGGGAACACGGCGACCGTAGCACACGCCCTTGGCCATCGACACACCGATGCGCAGGCCGGTGTAGCTGCCCGGGCCTTCGCTCACGGCAACGGCATCGAGGGGGATGGCATGGCTCTCGGCAAACGAGAGGGCCTCGTCCACAAAAACGCCACACGAAACGGCGTGGCTGGGACCCTCCAGGTCGGCCTTCTCGAAGATCACCTTTCCGTCCTCACTCACGGCCACAGAGCACACTTTAGTGCTCGTTTCGATATGTAAGATGCACGCCATAGACAGTTTATCTCATTTTTTCGCTGCAAAATTACAACTTTTTCCCCAATTTTTCCTACATTTGCAGAGAAATTATTGTTAAATAACTGCAAAACCGCAAAACTAAAAAAAACAATGATACTATCAATGACAGGCTACGGCAAGGCTACTGCCGTGTTCCAGGACAAGAAGATTACAGCCGAAATCAAGTCACTCAACAGCAAGGCGCTCGACCTCAGCGCGCGCATCGCACCCATCTACCGCGAGAAGGAAATGGAGATCCGATCCCTCATCGCCAGCCAGCTGGAGCGAGGCAAGATAGAGTTCAACCTCTGGATCGAGAAGGAGGAGGCCGCAAGCGACTCACCCCTCAACGGACAGCTCCTCGGCACCTATTACCAGCAGATACACCAAATCTGCACCGAGCAGGGCATCCCCGAGCCCAAAGACTACTGGCTCACCCTCATGCGAATGCCCGACGTCATGGTGCGCAACGAGGTGCAGCAGCTCACCGACGAGGAATGGGCCGTCGCACGCCAGGCCGTCGAGCAGTGCATACAGCAGCTCGTGGAGTTCCGCCAGCAAGAGGGTGCCGCCCTCCAGAAGAAGTTTGAGGAGAAGCTCAGCAACATCGCCAGCCTCCTCGCACAGATCGAACCCTTCGAGAAGGCACGCACCGAGAAGATTCGCCAGCGCATCGAGGAAGGCCTCCAGAGCATCCCCAACGTAGAGTACGACCGCGGCCGCCTCGAGCAGGAGATGATCTACTACATCGAGAAGCTCGACATCAGCGAGGAGAAGCAGCGCCTCACCAACCACCTCCGCTACTTCCAGGAGACCATGGACGGCACCCGCGGACAAGGCAAGAAGCTCGGCTTCATCGCCCAGGAGATGGGACGCGAAATCAACACCACCGGCAGCAAGTCCAACCAAGCCGAGATGCAGAACATCGTCGTCATGATGAAGGACGAACTCGAGCAAATCAAGGAACAAGTACTCAACGTCATGTAATCCCCCACTCCCATTAAACCCATTAGCCCAATTCCCCTATGACCCCTCAATCCCATACCCCCGCAGGCGAGGTACTCATCGTCTCCGCCCCCTCCGGCTCCGGCAAGAGCACCATCGTCAACTGGCTCATGCAAGAGCACCCCGAGCTGAAACTCAAGTTCAGCATCAGCGCCACCAGCCGCGCCCCCAGAGGCGAGGAGCAGAACGGCGTCGAGTACTACTTCCACAGCGTGGAGGAATTCCAGCAGATGATAGCCAACGACGAGTTCCTCGAGTACGAGCAAGTCTACGCCGGAGGCTACTACGGAACTCCCAAGGCACCCATTGAGCAGATGCTCAGCGAAGGCTACCACGTCGTCTTCGACGTCGACGTCAAGGGCGGCGTCAACATCAAGAAATACTTTGGCGACAAGGCCCTCAGCCTCTTCATACAGCCCCCCTCCATCGACGAGCTGCGCCGCCGTCTCATCGGCCGGGCCACCGACAGCATGGAGAAGATAGAGGAGCGACTGGCCAAGGCATCCTACGAGCTCACCTACGCCTCCCAGTTCGACCAAGTCGTCATCAACGACAACCTCGACCAGGCCAAGGCCGACACCCTCCGCATCGTACAAGACTTCTTTGGAATTTCCTAAACGGCCAAAACCCTAAACACCTAAACGACTAGATGAAACAGCTCCAGAACACACGCGTCACCGGCAGCATCGCCGCCTTCGCCTTCGTCATAGGCATCGTCACCCTCGTCATCGCCTTCCTCAGCGACGGCAAGGACCAGGCCGACCTTGCCCAGAAGCAGTACATGTTCAAGCTGGCAGGACTCGTACTCGCATTCGCCGTCGTCCTCTTCCTCCTCATGTGGCAGACCAGCCGCAACAAGAAGAAAAAGAAGAACACCTACCACGCCGTACACTGGGAGAATGGAAAAGTCACCCGCGAAGACTAAGACAACCGCCATCTACGGAGGCAGCTTCAACCCCATCCACACCGGGCACACACAGCTCGCACAATGGCTCGTCGACCAAGGCTATGCCGACGAGCTCTGGTTTCTCGTCTCACCCCTCAACCCCCTCAAGCAGGAAGCCTCCTCCACCCTCCTGCCCGACGACGTGCGTCTCCGCCTCGCACAGCTTGCCGTTCCTCAAAGCCGACGCTCTCCCCTCCGCGTCTCCGACTTCGAGCTCAGCCAGCCCCGTCCGTCCTACATGGCACACACCCTCGAGGCGCTCCGCCGGCGCTATCCCAGGCGCCACTTCGTCCTCCTCATCGGTGCCGACAACTGGCTCACCTTCGACCGCTGGTACCAGCCCGACGACATCCTCGCCCACCACCCCATCCTCGTTTATCCCCGGGAAGGCTACCCCATCGACCGCACCCAACTCCCACCCACCGTCACCCTCCTGCCCGACGCTCCCCTCTTCCCCACCAGCAGCACCACCATCCGTACCGCCATCCACGAAGGCCGTTGCCAGGGCGAATGGCTCCACGCCCGCGTCTGGGAGGAAATTCAGCGCATGGGGTACTACCTTTAACTCCGCTTTCATCCCCCGCCTTGATGTCCTCCCTGGGAATTCCACGAGCGTACAATCGTGGCGTTGTAGGGGCACACGCCGAAGTCTTCAGTTGCTATTTAACAAGACGAAGAAATTTAGAATTATATTTACAATTCCGTTATTTTAGAGCAATTTTGCAAATTATTGATAATTAGCGTGTTGCAAATTGCGCTCGAGGTGTTGAAAATTACCGCTGCGGTATTTTCAAAATCCCGCTGCGGAAATTTTAAAATCGCGCTGCGGTAATTTCCAAAAAGCGCTGCGGTAATTTTTGGAAGCATGAAAAAGGTTTACAAAGAAATACAAAGGAATAGCCGCTCAAGCATGCTTGGGCGGCTATATTCGTCTTACGTCACAATATCGTCGGCTACTTCTCGATGAGGGCAACGGCGTAGGCTGACATGCCTTCCTGGCGGCCGGTGAAACCGAGTTTCTCGGTGGTGGTGGCCTTGATGCTGACGCAGTCTACATCGATGCCCATGACCTGGGCAAGCGTCTGCTGCATGCGGGGGATGTGGGGGTTGAGTTTGGGGGCTTCGGCACACACGGTGCAGTCGATGTTGCCCACGCGGTAACCCTTGGTGGCAATGAGGTCGACGGTCTGGTGCAGGAGGATCTTGCTGTCGATGCCTTTGAAGTCGGAGGACGTGTCGGGGAAGTGGTAGCCGATGTCGCGCATGTTGGCGGCACCGAGCAGCGCGTCGCAGATGGCATGGATGAGCACGTCAGCATCGCTATGGCCCAGCAGTCCCAGGTCGCTCTCTATCTTGATTCCGCCCAGCCAAAGGTCGCGACGTGTGACCAACTGATGGACGTCATATCCCATTCCTACTCGTATCATAAGCTAACTATTTGATAGGCTCTGGTTTATATGCGTGTGTACTATCTCCTTCTGGTACTGAAGAGTTCCTGCAATCCGTCGAGGTCGAAACCGAGGGTGAAGCGCATGGTCTGGTCGAGGGGATTGGACTGGCTGGTGCTGAAGACGTAGGCTGCGTCGACGCTGAAAATGCTCATCTTGAAGCCTGCTCCGGCCGTGAAGTACTTGCGGTTACCCTTGTTCTCGGCCTCGTGGTGATAGCCGGCACGGAGGGAGAAGCGGTCGTTGTAGGTGTACTCGGCTCCGAAGCTCCACTGGATTTCCTGCAGTTCCTCGCTGACTCCATTGGGCGCATCGCCAAAGCTCTTGAAGATGCCGGAGATGGGCGAGATGTCGTAGTACTCGCGCTGCACGCGGTCGGTGTAGTCCTGGTCGGTCTCACCCTCGCGCTGCTTGGGATAGGTGGGGACGAGGAGTTTGTTGGCCTCGGCCGTGATGGCGAACTTGTTGTACTCGTTGAAGGGGATGGTGAGGCAGGCACCCAGGCGAAGGTTGGTGGGGATGAACTCTGCGTTGTCATCGCCTCCGTAGGATATCTTGCTACCGATGTTGCTGACGTTGAGACCCCAGCCGAGGCTGCACTCGCGGCTGCCCATCATGAAGTAGCCGTTGCGATACATGGAGATGTCGGCGGCAAAGGCCTTGCCGGCACTCGACTCGGCGGTGTAGTCGTAGGTGATGTCGCTGTAGATGAAGCGCAGGGCGACACCCATGGAGAAGGTCTCGCTGAGCATGCGGCTGTAGCCGACGTCGAGGGCCATCTCGTAGGGACTGATTGTCATAGCATCTTCTGCCTCAGACAGATAGACATCACCCAGCGAGAAGAAGCGAAGCGAACCGCTGATGGCGGAATAGTCGCCAATGCGATAGAAGCCTGCCAGGTTGGCCAGGTTGATGTCGTTGACCAACTTGCGCAACCAGGGGGTATAGCTGGCCGACACGCCGGCACGCGCTATGTTGAAGGGGTACTTGGCCGGATTCCAGTACTGGGAGTTAGCGTCGGCCTCTGTGGCCACACCAACGTCGCCCATGGCACCGGCACGTGCATCGGGAGCGATGCCAAGCGATGTCACACCGTAATTGACGGGGTTGAACATGTTGTGCTTGTCCTGTGCCGCAGCCGGAAGGCTGGCAAGGAGCAGGAGGCTTAAGATTATCTTCGTTACGTTTTGCATATCTTGAGGTTGTATGGTTTTGAGGTTATGAGGTTGTGAGGTTATGGGGTTGTATGGTTTTGAGGTTGTGAGGAGAATACGATATTTCCGTATAAGCGCTTTAGGGCGTAAGCCCGACCGTACAACCGTATAACCGCACAACTGCACAACCGTTTACTAGAATATAACGTAAAAAAACGACATTTATTGCGCAACAGCACAATATTTACGTCAAAACTAACAGGTGGAATCAGTGGACGATGAGTTTTTGCGTCTGGGTGACCATGCGACTCTCGCCGGCCGTGAGGGAGAGGCGATAGAGATAGATGCCGGGACTGATGCGTCCGTAGCCTGCACCGACACGGAGGTTCCAGGGCACGCTGTAGTGGCCCGTAGAGCTGCTGCCATTGCCCTCGTGATACCAGAGACGACGGCCAGCAAAGTCGAAGACTTCGAGGAGGTAGTGGCACTCGGTTCCGGGCAGATCGCAGGAGAAGAGGAAGGTGGTGTGGGTGAGCGCGGGATTAGGGGATGCACCCAGGTGCAGGAGCGTGGGTTCGTAGGCCTTGTCGACATCGAAATCCATCTGCGCAAGGCTGGTGTTGTTGAGCATGTCCCAGGCACGCAGCTTGAGCGTATGACGGCCCTCGGGGAGCGCAGGGATGGTGAAGGAGAGCGAACCGTGGGTGAAGTCGCCGAAGTCGGCCACATAATAGTCGTTGAGGACGTAGGTGCGGGCAGGGTCATCGTCGATGCTGAGCAGGATGTCATGCCCCACCCCATTGCCGGTGACGTTGATTCCGCTCTCGTCGGCAAGGCGTGCGACAAGGTAGGGCGTCATATTGACAGTACCGCCAGGCTCACCATTGAGCGTCATCTCGATCTCGGGACCGGTGGTGTCATTGGCATCGAAGGATCCGCCTACGGAGAAGGCTTCGGAATGGCCGTTCGCCTCGGTGTCGAGTGCCTGGTTGATGGCGTAGAAGACCATGCGGCCCTGGGCACCAGAGTACTTGATGTCCTTGGGCACGACGAACGAGATGCAGAAACGCCCGTTGCGCACGGAGTCCTGACCGACGTAGAGCACGCTGCTGCGGTCGCTGAAGACGAACGTATCCTCGATGGAGGGGTCGTTGCGACGGCAGGTGATGGTGTCCATCGAATCGTAGACACGTACGCTGACGGTGCCGGTGAAGTTACTGAGCAGCTGTCCGTTATCGTCCTGCACCTCTCCTTCGATGCAGACGGGCATACCGGCCTTGAGGACGTCGGTTTCCTGCTTCGTGGCCGTGTTCTTGAGGGCAGTCATCTGTACACGATTAAGGGGTGCACCGATGACGAGCGCGGGGTCGCCAAGGAGGGCATACTGGAGCTTATTCTCGTAGTAACTGTACTCGCTGTCTACAATCGAGCACTTGGAGAGACGAAGGGCTTCGCCGATGCTGTTGCGGCGACCGCTCGCGTCTTGTCCGAAGACATGGGTACAGAACTGGCGGTTGAGCTGCCAGTTGTTGGTGGCATAGACCGTGCGCGCCGTGCCGATAAAGGCAAGTGCACCGCCTCCCTCGGTCAGGACGGCCTGTTCGCCCAGGTTCTCGGTTTGTCCGTCAAAGGGAGAGATGTCGCAGGCTGCCGTGTACCAAACGGGCAACCGCTGACCATGGAACGAGGTGAAGTCGCTGATGTGCCAGGCAGCCTCGTGGCTGAGGACGTAGGCGGCTCCGTGCCCAGTGTAGTTGACGAGCATCACGCCATCGTCCAACTGCTTGTGGATAAGGGTATTTACCTCGGGATAGGTATTGGTGGAGAGGGTGCTGATGCGCGTGTAGGCATCCCACATCACCTTCTTGACTTCCAAGTCTGGATACTCGCGGATGACGAGTTCGGCGACGTCGTCGGCATACTTCATGTGACTGTTGCGGTCGCCATCGTCTCCCAGAAAACTGACAACATTTTTCCATCCTCCAGCATTGCCGTTGCTGATGAAGTCGATGACCTTGTCGACCATCACACGGGCATCGTCGGAAGTGGTAACGGGGAAGCGACCGATGGCCAGGTCGGGCTTCTCGCGCGTAAGGTTGAGGCCTTCTCCGTCATCGAGCAGTCCGAAGTAGTCCTCCATCACGTAACTCTCGGTGTCGCTGAAGGAGTTTTCGCTCTCGAAGCAGAGCAGATAGTCCTTGGGATTGCGGCGCATCCAGGCCGTCGTGAGCATGCGGTTGTCGAAGGCGCAATCGCCCATGAGAAGCAGGTAGCGCGGAAGGGACCGTTCGCCCTCGGCACGTGCAGAGGCACGATCGTAGAGCATCTTCATCAGGCGACGATAGGCCGTTGCGTCGGGGGTGCCGCTGGAGAACTCGTTGTAGACCTGATCGGCACGCACAACGGCACAACGCAATCCGTCGTGTTTGGCATGTGCATCGGCCAGGCGCTGCGCCTCAGCGGTCAGCTTGCCACTCTCGGGAACAAGGATGACCATATCGAGCGAATCAAGCGCATGAAGGTTCTGATTTTCAACGACTCCCACAAGAGTTGGCTGAGGATAGTCATAGGCAGGATTGAAGCAGACGAAGCGGGTGGCATCGAGCGGATTCTTCTCGCTGACAAGCGCGTTTCCATTTGCCATGCTGAAGCAGAACTTGTCGCCTTCACGCCTTCCTTCAACCAGGTAGGCACCAAGCGAGGGCGTTGCAATGTGCATCACCTGATAGCCATCGCCAAACCCGCTGACTTCGAAGGTCACAGGGCCTTTCTTCGCAGACGAGGAGACGGTTGACAGCGCATCCTTCGCGTTGAAAACGACGTAGGAGCCATTGGGGTTAATCGTGCGCTTGAAGTGCAGGGCAAGATAGTCAAGGTGTGCATCATGACCAGCCTGCGAGGTGAGGCGTATGTTCCAGTCGCGACCCTGCTTGAGCGAGGCGACGTCGAAGGTGCTCGTCTGACTGGTTGCGGCCTGATAGCTGCCGATGCTGGGCAGCGTCATGGTGGTCGTCAGATTGGTGCCATTGACCGAAGGTTGAAGGGTCGTAGGAACCTTGGAGGAGGCGGTAAAAGCTACCGTCAGACGCTCCAGATAGGTGGAATCGGCCGTTGCCGTGAGCTTGTAGTTTCGCACGTTGCCCTGCGCAAAGTTGGCACCTTCATAGAGGTTGCGACCGAGCTGCGCCCAGGCATACTCGTCCTTTTCATACAGCACGTGGTCGGTAAAGACCTTGGCTGCATTTGCGGAACTGATGTTCTCGCTGGCGTTTACGGTCTTTATCTCGCTGGGAGTCTCTTCTTCCGTCAGGAAATAGCAGGCCGAAGTGGCATAGGGGTTGAACACGCGTTCATCGCCATCCCAATAGACAAGACCGTTGCCCCAGAATAGCCAGGTATCCGAGTCTGATTGATAAAGAGGTACTTCCTGCAAGTCGTCAAATTCCTCAGCCGGCTGACTAACCAGGCTCAACCGATAGCCTCCGTGACCATAGAGATGTACGTTCTGCGGCTTGGTGAAACCCATCTTCAACAGAGCGGAACGCGTCAGCTTGTACATGCCGTCTTCCTTGATGCTGATCTTCACCCAACGTCCTTCCGACAAGCGGCTGGTTCTCGTATAACGTTCAACTGACGCTGCCTCGCGTGCCTTTGCTCTTGATGCCTTTTCTATCGCACGTATCTCCATCTTGGCACTCAGCAACTTGAGGTACTTTCCATCTCGGCGAATGACGGGGATAAAATCGACGTCCAACAAACCTTTGCCACGCGTGACGCCAACAAACGTGCGGACCGAGAGTTCATCTGAAACCAGACTTGCCCAGCGCTCCATCTGCTTCGTCTCCTCACGCGTCATCGCCTGCCACTCGGGATAAAGAATGTGCACCTGATAGTTGTAGAGGCGATAGTCGCTCTCCAACGGAACAACCTCAGAGTAATGAGGCGCCATGCTGTCTATATGGATGTGCTGCCAGTCCAGATGGAACATGGTCTCCCCCACCTCACCATCGGTAAGGTCACGACTCAGATCACAAGCCTTGGACTGCTGTAAATACAACAGACTCAGCAACAAAAGGGCAAATATGTAAAGTTTATTCTTCAACTATTCTAGTGTATTCTTGTTCTTGTATTAGTACAACCGCAGCTACTTGACGTAGAAGTCCATTAGCTTCCGATCGCCGAGGTAGCCTTCGAGGTGGTCTTCGATGTGCACAGCCCCCACGCCAACTGGAGTTCCGGTGTAGATGAGGTCGCCCGTCTTCAGCATGAAATACTGGCTGATAAAACTAACGAGATGTTCTACACTATGAATCATGTCGGCCGTATGACCGCGTTGTACCGTCTGTCCATTTATGTCGAGATGAAAGTGCAGGTCATGCAAGTTCTCAATCTCACTGAATGGCACCCATTCACCAATGGCAGCACTTCCGTCGAACCCTTTGGCAAGGTCCCACGGCAAACCATCCTTCGTTAGGCGACGCTGAATGTCACGAGCCGTGAAATCGATGCCCACGGTTACGGCGTCAATGTAGCGATGCGCCCAGCGTTCTGCAATGCAGCGTCCCAAATGGCCAATGCGAACCACCAATTCTGTCTCATACTCACACTGCTGCGTGTAGCCTGGGAGAAAGAAGGGATTGCCCGGACGAAGAAGCGCTGAGTCACACTTGGTGAAAATGATAGGGTCACGCTGACTCGTCATTAATAATAACGAATGATTGAGCTCTTTATTGTGCTCAACATAGTTCATTCCTACGCCAAATATCTTCATTGTTCAGAAAAAGTGCATTTTACCTTGCAAAGATACTCATTTTTGTCGAGAATCATCCTATCCTCTTCACAAAAAGGAAAGAGGCTGGCAGAAAAGAGCAAAAAAAGAGGACTGACAAGCAGATTGCCTTGTCAGTCCTTATCCTTTTAACTAAATTAGTTCTTCATGTCGCGTTCAAAGAGACGCGAACGGGAGCCACTGGATTACTCAGCCTTCAGAGTGAAGCGCTTGAAGTCAACAACGGTCAATTCCTTGTCAATAGACTTCAAGTAGCTAGCAACGGTGAACTGCTTGTCCCAGATGTACTCCTGAGAAAGCAGACAGCTCTCCTTCAGGAACTTGTTCAGACGACCCTGAGCAATGTTCTGAATCATCTGCTCGTTGAGGTTAGCAGCCTTCTCTGCAGATACGGTAGCGATGATCTCCTTAACCTTAACTACGTCCTCAGCGGTGATCCAGCCCTTGGTCTGGTTGCTCTCCATGTGATCCTCAGAATCGAAGTGAGCGGGGTTGAAACCAGCCTTCTTGATGGCAGCCTCAACAGCCTTCTGTACCTGCTCAGCCTTGGTCTTCTCAATAGCAACTGCTACCTCGTTGTCCTTAACTGACTGGGGAACACCACTCTCGTCGATAGCAACAGGAGCTGCAGAAGCAATCTGCATAGCGATGTTCTTACCTACGGTAGGATCCTCAACGGGCTTGTTCAGAGCCAGCATGGTGCAGAGACCATTGCGACCCATGTGGTTGTAGATAGCGATGTTCTCAGCCTCGATGGTCTGATAACCATCCAACTCCATCTTCTCACCAGTGATACCGCTCTGGTTAACAACCTTGTCCTGAACAGTGCCGTCGCCCATGGGAAGAGCCTTAACCTCATCCAGAGTCTTGCACTTGTTAGCGATAGCCAGATCCAGAATAGCCTGGGTAAGAGCAACGAAGTCAGCGTTAGTTGCAACGAAATCGGTCTCGCACTTCAGGGCGATGATGGCACCAAAGCCATTCTCTGCCTTTACGAGCACACATCCCTCAGCAGCCTCGCGGTCGCTACGTTTTGCAGCAACAGCAGCACCCTTCTTGCGGAGGTATGCAACTGCACCGTCCATATCGTCAGACTCAGCAAGAGCCTTCTTGCAGTCTGCCAAGCCAGCACCGGTCATCTCGCGGAGCTTCTTGATATCGTTCATTGTTACGTCCATAGTCGTAATGTATTTTAATAAGTTATTAAATGATTATTGGTTATCAGTTATTGGTTATAGATATTATAGTCAATTGACAAATACGTTTAATCTTCAATAGCAAACGTATAATATCTATAACCTATAACCAATAACCAATAAACCTTTGTTTTATTTAAGCCTCAGCCTCCTCAGCCTTAGTCTCTGACTCACCAGCAGCCTCGGTGTCAACACGCTCAGCCTTACGCTCCTCGAGACCCTCGTTGATAGCGTCGCAGCAAGCCTGGAGGATAACCTCTACGCTCTTGCTTGCATCGTCGTTAGCGGGGATTACGAAGTCGATGTTATCGGGGTTAGAGTTGGTATCAACAATTGCGAATACGGGGATACCCAAACGGTTTGCCTCGCGAACAGCAATCTGCTCCTTCATAACGTCGATAACGAACAGAGCTGAAGGCAGACGGTTCAGGTCAGCGATAGAACCGAGGTTCTTCTCCAACTTGGCACGCTGACGGCTGATCTGCAGCATCTCACGCTTTGAAAGGTTGCTGAAGGTACCATCCTGAGTCATCTTATCGATGTTAGCCATCTTCTTCACAGCCTTGCGGATGGTGGGGAAGTTGGTCAGCATACCTCCGGGCCAGCGCTCGTTAACATAAGGCATGTTAACGCTTGAAGCCTTGTCAGCAACAGCCTGCTTTGCCTGCTTCTTGGTTGAAACGAAGAGGATCTTCTTACCGCTCTTAGCAATCTGCTTCAGAGCCTCAGCAGCCTCGTCAACCTTAGCAACGGTCTTGTGCAGGTCGATGATATGAATACCATTGCGCTCCATGAAAATGTAGGGAGCCATGGCGGGATTCCACTTTCTCTTGAGGTGACCGAAATGGCAGCCAGCCTCCAACAGTGCGTCAAAATTTGTTCTAGACATTGTTCTTTTTGTTTTTTTGATTTGTTTACGTTCTTTTTAATTCTCTTTTTTTGTTAGAATCAACTGACGAGTAGTCTACACGCGTATATATTATATAAGGTGTGGAATCTCGTCAGTTTAGATGCTAAACTATGTAAATCCAGCGCAGTATTAACGCTT
>JAKSLN010000129.1 GCA_024401165.1 Bacteroidaceae bacterium | reverse complement strand
CGCATACCTCGCGGACAGTCTTGTCGCCAAAACCCAACTTGATGCCAAAGGCGCCAAGCATGTACAGGAGACTATGGTTGTCACGAATGAGGCTGATCATCTTGTCGTCGGCCTCATACATTTTTATATTCTTCATTTTGCCAGAATTTTAGTGATGCAAAGATAATGAGTTTTCTCCGAACAGGCAAGGATTGGAAACTAAATTGACAACGCTATACGCAACGTTGCAGCGCTGAATGTATATTTCATAACAATTCTCATTCTATTCGTTATTTGTGCGTGCAAAGGTACGAACTTTGCCTTTGCCCTACAATACCTAAAAGTCAGTAAATTTTATAGCCACTTATCAAACTTCAAGAATGCAATCATCGCTCTAAGGTATGTTCTTTTTCAAAACAAACGATGCGTTTCCAAAACTAACAACATGCCAAATGTTATTGCATAAAAAATAACCGCCCAAGCATGTTGAGCGGTTATAATTCGTATCTATCCCCAAAATCGACATTTCTGTCTATTTATGTCGGTTAATAGAGATCCAACTTACTTATATGCCGACGGATTCCACATGCTGCCTGCTTCGTTGAGGCAGCAGGGGTCGCTGGTGTTCCATACGGTGAGGAAGACCTCGCCGTTGTATCCGTAGTCGTAGGCACGTACGCCCTGCACCGTGTACGTGCCGCTCTTGCCCACGGCAGCAGAGGTCTTGGGCGAGAAGGGTGTCTCGGTGCCGGTGCAAACGAAGTTGCCGTCGAAGAGGAAGGCGACATTGGGGTTCTTCTGGATGGTCATCTGCTCGTACTGACTGCGCTTGTAGGTAAACGTGCCGTGCGTCTCCTCCGTCAGCACGATGTCCTTCGAACCGTTGCTGTACTCCTTCGTGTCCCAGCGTTCGCGCTGCCAGGTCATGTCCTTGCGGAAGCGCAGGTAGGTGTACACACCCGCATTGTCTACTGTCCATGCGCCGTAGAAGTCCTCCATCTCGGTGATGCCCGGATTCTGCGGTTCATCGGTGGGCTTCTTGCCTGCCTGGACGATATTTACGATAGCATTGGCTATATGGCTTTTATCATTTATAATATTAGATGCATAGAAGACGATGTATGCTATACGGTCTTTTTCATCGGGGTTCGCCTCGATTTTGACGTTGACGCGACCACTGAGGTCTGTCGGTTCCTTTGAATTGAACATCAAAGGACTTGCAGTGATCCATGGTTGAGCGTTATTCGCGAATACGGTGCTTACGTATATGTCACTGGCATTGCTGGCACGCACGGTGAAGTTGTATTCGTGCGAGTCGGCATCGAGGTAAAACTCCTTGTTGAAGTCCAGATTGATGACGGGTTGCTGCAGGTCTACGTGGGCCGTGAACCAGATCTCGTTGGAGATAGGCTTGCCGGTTGCCTCATCCACCACGTAGGCTCTGATCTGCTGTACCTCCTTCGTATCGCCCACAGTCCATACGGTCCAGGCTTCGGAGTTGTTATCCACACTCACCGTGGTGGGTGCCAGTTCGCCCTCGTCGCACATGAGTTCGAAGCGCACCTTGTGGGCTCGCCAGGTGTCGCTGTAGGTGGGAACAACCAGTACCTTGGGAATGATTATCTCGCCAATGGTGACTTCAAACTCGGTGTCTCCACCGGCCATGAACATGAAGTCCTCACAAGTGTGTATGCCCTTCTCATCCTTGCAGAGGCAGAAGCTGGTCTTCCAGGGCGTGCTGAGGGCGGAGAAGGCGCGGACGGCCGTGTTGCCAGCACCGCGAATTGCGCAGTAGACGGTGTAGATAGCAGAGAACTTACTGGCCAATCCTGCCATGGCTGCTGCCGCCGTTCCACCCACTAGGCTGATGAAGGTTTTAGACTGGAGAAACTCGGGAACAAGGGTGCACACGTAGAACTCCATGATCTCCATCGTGCTGGCCTTGCCGTCGGAATACATGCTTGTCAGGGCGGCAGCCTTGCTTACAATGAAGACACTCACGGCATCCCTCAGCGCGTCGGTGTTGACCTTCGAGAGGGGGAGGCCCATGATGTCGAGCGAGTTGCAGAGCAGGTTGATGGAGAGGTCGCAGATGCACTCGGTGTTCTTGCGGTCGAACTCGAAGCGGTACTCGCCGTTGTCCACCTCGTCGAAGTCGAACTTGTAGTCGGTCTTGACGAAGAGCTCCGTCTCGCCGTCCCACCAGAGGTTGGTCAGACCATAGTCGGCGCCCGAGGGCACGTCGAACTCGTCGATCACCTCCGACTTGCTGTTCAGCACGCGTCCCTTGTACATGGGTGTGATGCGCGACGACATGATGATGGCCGTATTGCCGTTCATTTGCACGTCGAAGGGGCCAGCCTTGGGCATCGTAATCTTCGATGCTGCTCTTGTATTATAGACTTGATATACCTCGTCCAAGTCTTCGCACATGCCGTTGATGATCTGTTCGAGGATCCGTACTATTTGGGCATCACTAGTGTCCAAGGGATGGTTGCCGTTGGCGATGTTGGCTGCCACGTGGTCCTCAAGTCTCTTGAACCAGGTGTTTTGCTCAATCTCCTTGACCAGCTTCTCGAAGTTCGACTTGCCCTTGACGGGGGCAAAGAGGGGGTGCATGGTGACGCAGGCCAGGGCCGTGGTATGGGCGTTGTAGGTGGTGGTGGAACCGGGAATACTGCGGTTCAGCAGGAGCACCTTGCCGCTCTTGTCCACGACAGCTGAGAGCTGGGGGGCATCGGTGCCGTAGATCAGGTCGACAGATGTGCCCTCCTCCCCATCGAGCGGAGTGGTGCCAAGCAGTGTCATCACGGAACAGCCGTCGGCGGAGATACTTTTTGTCCCGAAGTCAATCTGGACTTTGCTGGAGAAACTCTGTAGCTTGAATCCATCCGCGGTTCCGGGTATCTCGTTAGTCTCCACGTCGGGTGACGAACTGCACGAGGCGAGGATCGCCATGACGCTCACAAGGAGTAAAAGTAGTTTTGCTTTCATCTTCTGTATTTATCAGTTTATTTGTTTTTGTATGCTTTATGGTGGCAAATATATTAACTTTTCGCCATAATAGCAACATAAATGCAAAAAACAATGTAATAAAACGCCCCAAAGAGGGTCTATTTGCGTAAAAATGTGTATTTTTGCAGTATTCTAATCAACAAAAACTAACAGTATGAAAGGTAAAGACATTTTCTCGGCACGTAACCTTTTCTCTCCCTTCAAGGGGGTTGGGGGATTGTGCCTCATTCTTTTAGGGCTGGGGGGCCAGGCATCGGCCCAGTCCAGCATCACGCCCGACGTGCTCTCGGCACTGGAGAAGGCACAGCCCTCCACGCCTGCCGACCGTGCCCTGCGCAACGTCATCAGCAGCACGGGCATCAACAAGGTGGCACTCGACATGCAGCACGCCAGCCAGGCTCCCGACACCTACTTCAGCCTGGAGACCAAGAACTCGGGCATCACCGACCAGCAGTCCAGCGGACGATGCTGGCTCTTCACAGGACTGAACGTCCTGCGCCACCAGGCCATGAAGAAGCTCGGCACGCAGGGTTTCACCTTCTCGCAGATCTACTGCTTCTTCTACGATCAGTTGGAGAAGAGTAACCTTTTCCTCCAGGGCATCATCGACACCCGCAAGCAGCCCATCGAGGACCGCACCGTAGACTGGCTCTTTCAGAATCCCCTCTCGGACGGTGGCACCTACACGGGCGTGGCCGACCTGGTGAGCAAGTACGGCGTCGTGCCTACCGAGGTGATGGCCGAGACCTACGTCAGCAACTCCACGAGCGAGTTCTGCGGTCACTTGAAGCGCAAACTGCGCGAGATGGGTCTGCAGCTGCGCGAGAAGGCCGACAAGGGTGCTTCGCAGAAGCAGCTTGAGGCAGAGAAGGTGGAGATGATGAAGACTGTCTATCACATGCTCACCCTGGCTTACGGCGAGCCTGTAAAGCAGTTCACCTGGGCTCCCAAGGATGCCAGCGGAAAGGCCATTGGCGAAGCCAAGACCTACACGCCCCTCGAGTTCTATAAGATGGTGAGCGACGGCACCGACCTCAACGCCGACTATGTGATGTTGATGAACGATCCCTCGCGCGAATACAATAAGGTGTATGAGATTGAGTACGACCGCCACGTCTACGACGGTCACAACTGGCTCTACCTCAACCTGCCCATCGAGGACATCAAGCCTCTCTGCATCGCCATGATCAAGGACAGCTGCCAGATGTACTTCTCGTGCGACGTAGGCAAGCAGCTCAACCGCACCACCGGCATCCTCGACCTCAAGAACTACGACTACGCCTCGCTCTTCGGCACCTCTTTCGGCATGAACAAGAAGCAGCGCATCCAGACCCACGACAGCGGTTCGACCCACGCCATGACACTCATGGCCGTCGACCTTGACCAGAACGACCGTCCCACCAAGTGGAAGGTGGAGAACAGCTGGGGCCAGACGGG
>JAKSLN010000128.1 GCA_024401165.1 Bacteroidaceae bacterium | reverse complement strand
AAAAGAAACGCAATCCATAGCTTAAATATTCGAATCCCTTGCAGAAATTCTGCAGGGGATTCTTCTTTTGAGGAGACAAGCTTCAAGTTTGAAAAAAGCGCTGCGCCTCCAAAACCATGCCGTTTGGAGACGAAAAAAATGGCGCTGCGGGAACCGACCGCCCGCCCTAGGGCAGCCGGTTAATTACCGCAGCGCAAATTTTCAATTACCGCAGCGGTAATTTTGAAATCTCGCAGCGGCATTTTTTGAAAGGCCTAGCGGGAATAATTTGGAGCATCCACGTGAGCACAGAATTGGAGTTGAGGGAACACAAAGATGGAGCAGTAAAGGTACAGAAATAATGCGGCAGAAGCAAAAATTTGGTGAAGCAAGAGTGCAGAAAAGGCGCTGCGGGAACCAAAAAAGGCACATTCCGCGTCAAGATGAACCTGTAGGGCAACAGAAAAATTGCACATAGTTTTTCAAAGAATCGACGCAAATCTCAAATTATTATTGTATCTTTGCATCTGAATTAAGAATTGTACAGACGAAAAATGCAGACTTTTACTCACGAAGAGATCAATAAGATGCCCGTTGAGGAATTGCGCCACATGCTGCTGATGCAGCTGGAGCGCAACGAATTAATCGTGAAGCAGAACAAGTTCAACATGTACCGCTACGAATGCAAAACAGGAGTCATGCACCTCATGCTTCGCTTGCCAAGCGGTGAAATTCAGCGCCTTGCATTTCCCGATTACTTCAACACCACTCCCAGTCTTGTCTTTGAGGAGAAAGAACACACCCGCGTTGTTGAGAACATAAAGCGAGTACTCAACGACCCCAACGCCCCCAAAACAGGTTCTTTAGGTTTCGTCTACAAGGACGGCCGTCACATCAGTTGTGAGTACCAGAGCGTATTTGACGAAGAAGGCAACATCACAGCCATCGTTGGTCAGCACGTCGACATGTACGGCACCCACGAGCGCCTCATGTCCACCATCAATTCGCTGCACGAGCGCACGCTCTACACAGACACTATATCAAGCATCTACGAGACAGCCATAGACTTCAATCTCAAGAACAAAACCTACAAGGTGCTTCGCGCAACAGCTGCCGTCCGCGCTGTGACCGGTCAGGTGAGCAGCATCAATGACCTTGCAAACATGTTCCGCGACTTTTACATCGAGAAGGAATTTCACAAGGCATTTACTGAATTTGTAAACCTTGAGACGATAAGCGAAAGGATCTACGGTCACAAATATCTCAGTTGTCAATACAAAACGGCGAACATCGGCTGGTGCGAAGCACGCATCATCCCCATAGCAGTCAGCACGACGGGAGAGGTTGAGAGAGCCTTCTTCACAACCGAGATTATCGAGTCAAAACGCGAGAAGCAAGTGGGCGAACTCAAGAATAGCGATTTCGACAACCTGACAGGCCTGCTAAGAGCCAGCTCGGGCGAAAGCATCATCAACCTGTCGTTGAGAAGCAAGCACAAGGGTCTCTTCATGAAGATCGAATGCGACTACTTCGACGCCATCACCGCCATGCTGGGACAACCCGTGGCCGAACTGATGCTGATAGAGGTGGCAAGAATGATGAAGGAAATCTACCCCCGAGACATTCTTGTACGAGTTCATGCCGACGAATTCGCACTTTACATTACCAGCAACGAAGTCATCTCCACCATCGAGAAGGAAGGTCCCGAGGCCGTGCTTGAACAACTGAACGAAAAACTAAAGCAAATCAACATTCCCGAGCTGAACGGAATCACGACAAGCGTTAGCGGCGGATTCATCTACCTGGCAAAGGATTTCTCCACCGACTACAAGGCCCTCAACACACAGGCAAGCGAGCTCTGCAAGGAGGCAAAGGCCAAGGGAGAGGCGCAGGTATGCTGCATGGAGATGTAGTTTATTCCCAGCACTCGATATCCTGCTCTATTTCGGGCAACATATTACGATGGAAGGAAGGGTCACGCCCTTCCTTTCTTTGTTGGAAATAGTCCTTGTAGAGGCGCACTACCCAACGCGAAAGAAGCAGGATGGACAGCAAGTTGATGAACGTCATCAAGGCCATACCCAAGTCAACAAGCGCCCACGACTGCTGGAGTGACATGAAGCCGCCGGCCAGCACGGTAAAGCCCGTCACGATGCGGAACGCCTGCACGGCCCAGTCCTTCTTCGTAATGAATCGAATGTTCGTCTCACCGTAGAAGTAGTTGGCAATGATGGTACTGTAGGCAAAAAGGAAGATGGAGGCCGTGAGGAACCAACGACCGAAGTCGCCCAGATGGTGCTGCATGGCCGAGCCCGTCAGGTTGATGCCGTCCTCGCCGCTATCGTACAGTCCGGAAAGGATGATGACGAAGGCCGTACATGTGCAAATGACGAGCGTGTCGACGAAGACACCCATCGATTGAAGCAAGCCCTGCTTGACAGGGTGTGAGATGCTGGCCGTGGCTGCCGCATTGGGAGCACTACCCTCGCCCGCCTCGTTGCTGAAAAGACCACGCTTAACACCCTGCATGATGGCTACGCCCACCATTCCGCCTGCCGCCTGCTCCAGGCCAAAGGCACGGTCGACGATAATGCGGAACATGTGAGGGACCTCCTCGATATTTATAAGCAGAATATACAAAGAAAGCAGCAGATAACCTATGGCCATGAAAGGAACCACGACGGAGGCAAACTTCGAGATGCGCTGGATGCCACCAAAGATGATGCCAAAGGTGAGCAAGGTTAGCGCGATGGCAACAGACTGAACGGGCAGTACTTCCTTCCCGACCGCTGTGGAGACGGCATCGCAGAGCGTGTTGCTCTGGGTTACCTGGTTGGCCATTCCGAACGTGTAGATGATGAAGACGGCAAACACCACACCCATCCAGCGACGATGCAGTCCATGCTGCATATAGTAAGCAGGTCCTCCGTAGAAGGCATCCTCACCTCTTCGCTTGAACAACTGGGCCAGCGTTGCTTCGAAGAAAGCCGTTGCTGCGCCAAAAAGCGCCATCACCCACATCCAGAACACGCTGCCCGGACCGCCAATACAGATGGCACTCGCCACACCTGCCAGGTTGCCGGTTCCTACGCGGCTGCTTAGGCTCACGGCAAACGCTTGAAACGAGTTGATGCTCTTGCGTCCGCTGTCTGCCTCGCTGCCGTCCGACTTACCAGACGAGGTGAGCAGTCGCAACATCTCGCCCATCTTGGTGAACTGCACACCACGAAGCAAGACGGTAAAGAGAACGGCACAACCAACGAGCATCACAATGATGACGTTGGTCCAAAGAAAATCCGAAATAGACTGGATTACATTCATTCTGAAACAATTGCAACGATAAGGGACTAAACAAGGTCGAGGATTTCCTGAGGCGTCTCGACCATGCGGAAGGCGCCTATCTCACGCAAGTAATCCTGGTCGCGGAAACCCCAAAGAACGGAGATGCAGGGCAATCCCGCATTACGAGCCGTTGCCATATCCACTTCGGAATCACCGACATAGACTGCCTCCTCTGGCTTAACGCCTAGATTGTCGAGCGCAGCATAGACCATGTCGGGGAAAGGCTTTCGTCGCAACTCTGCCGTCTCGCCGATGGCAAAGTCAATGGTCTCGCTGAAGAATGTCTGGTAGAGTTCGTCTACACCCGCCTGCATCTTGTTGCTCACGATGGCCATCTTGTAGCCACGCGCCTTCAGTTCGTGCAGCAACTCGTCAATGCCGGGATAGATGCCCGTGTGGTCCTGACAATGCTCAACGTAGTGCTCCTGGAAATGCTGAAAGCACTCCACGAACTCCATCTCCTCGGCGTCGCGGGGAACAGCACGCTCCATCAGACGACGAACACCATTGCCAACAAACTGACGAACTTCATCCAGCGAACGCTCAGGCCAGCCCATCTGGCGTAGAGCATAGTTGGTACTCTCCTTCAGGTCGTAGAGTGTGTCGGTCAGCGTTCCGTCCAGGTCAAATATAATAGCCTTGTATTTCATCGTTGCACATATTTGGTTGCAAAAATACAAAAAGTATTGGAAATAGTATGCCACCGACGGGTGATATCGTCAAAAAAAGGCAGAAAAGAGCACAGAATACGGAAAAACTTCGTACCTTTGCACTTGGAAAACGGATCAGGGAATCGGGTGAAACTCCCGAACTGTCCCGCAGCTGTGAGTTCCGCAAAGGCCGTCAACATTTAGCCACTGAGCCGACGAAAGGCTTGGGAAGGCGTTGAAACGAGTCGTTCTCCTCAAGTGTGAGGAAGAGTCCGGAACGAGTCAGAAAACCTACCGTCCCACCTATACAATAGAGATCCTTGCAGTAACCTCGAGGACTGGGTTCGAAAGGAAGTAAACTTTATGTATAACCTAAATAACAAACAAAGAAATGAAAATGATTAAGTTCATGGCCTTCCTCATGTTCGGAGGCCTGTTCCTCGCTTCATGTAGCAAGGACGAAGA
>JAKSLN010000127.1 GCA_024401165.1 Bacteroidaceae bacterium | reverse complement strand
TAGGAAACTATACTTGTCCGTGACTCGCTGTAAAATAAAAATTTACGAGATAATTCGCGGGTAATTCGCGGTAATTCACGTTAAAATAAATGATGGGAGGTGCCTGCATAGTTACCTTTTTCCCCTTCTCTCTTCTCTCTTTTCTTTTCTCAGATTTCTTTTCTCTTTTAACAAAATAGCAATGAATATCGTACAACAAGAGACGGCAGCAGACGGTTCTGTAAAGTCGCTTTATAAGACACAGGGTGTCTGCTCCCAGTTTATTGAAGTAGGCATCAAGGATGGTGTCATCAATCATTGTCATTTCTATGGAGGTTGTGCTGGCAACACGGCTGGCATTGCCCAACTCGTTGTCGGGATGAAGGCCGAGGATGTCATCAACCGTCTTGAAGGCACTCGTTGCGGAGCAAAGAATACCAGTTGCCCCGACCAGTTGTGCTGTGCTATTCGCCAGACTTTAAACGGCGAATGATAGTTTCTTCCTCCTGCGTTTGTCGTTGATTTGACTACTTATCTTCTCTTACTGCCATGAAACATCCCTACACAACCGACGTCTCTGTTCTTTTGCTCTTCTTCAACCGTGCAGATCATTTTTCGCAGGTTTGGGCAGAAGTGAAGAAGGCACGCCCCTCACGGCTCTTCTTGTATCAAGATGGTCCTCGCGAGGGCAGAAACGACATGCCCGGCATCCTGGAGTGTCGTTCGCTTGTTGCTGATGATCAGATAGACTGGGACTGTGAGGTTCACCGCAACTATCAGGAGAAGAATGTAGGTTGTGATCCTGCGGAGTATCTGTCTCAGCGCTGGGCTTTCTCGCTTACCGACAAGTGCATTGTGCTGGAGGATGACGATGTGCCTTCCCAGTCATTCTTTCCTTTCTGTAAGGAGATGCTCGACCGCTACGAAAACGACGAGCGTATCACCCTCATTTCTGGATTCATGACCAGGAAGGCGAAGTTGGAATCATCACAAGGCCAGAAGGAGGCAACCGTTCCTTCTGCCGTTTCCCCCTCTTATTTCTTTACGCGTGCCTTCTCCATCTGGGGATGGGCATCCTGGGCAAGGGTTGTGAACCGTTGGGAGGGAGACTATGCTTTCTTGAAGGATCCGGAAAGACTTTCGCTGCTTAAGTCGAAAGTAAAGCAATATGGGCAGCGCAATGACATGGTTCAGATGTGCCAAAACCACATGGCAACAGGCAAGGAGTACTACGAAAGCATCTTCTGGGCGTACATGCTGCTCAACGACGGTCTGGCCATCATGCCCAGCCTCAACCTTATTAATAATATAGGGATGGATGGCGGAACGCACTTTGCCGCCCAGCTCGACCTTCTCCCACGTCGCATGCGTTGGCAATTCACGATGCCGCGCCATGAGATGACGTTCCCCTTGGTTCACCCAGAAGAGGTTGCCGAAGATCCCACCTACCAGCGTGAATATTATTTGCTAAATGCCTGGAATAATCCTTGTCGCAAGGTTCAGTACTCGTTGGAGGAACTCTGGTTGAATTTGTCCAAAGGAAACTTCTCCACCATACAGAAAGCGGTAAAGAATCGAGTTCTTAAAACACTTGGTCTGAAGAAGCACAAATAACTTGTACTATACGAAACGTGGCATCGATCTCGTCAATTCTTACTTGCCTTCCCCTCGTCAATCTTTCTCTTTTTCGTTCATTGCTGGACTATTGCCCGTCATTGCCGTTATTTACGAACTAACAAAAATCCATTAAATAACTCTATTTTGAAAGATGAAAAAATCTTATGTACACTTGTTACAATTACGATTTTGAACTTTAGCAAGAAAAAAATAGGCGATGATTTACCTCGTCTCAAGGAGTAAAGGAATTGAACATAGGGATGGTATAGAGCACCTTGCCGCTATGTGCATCCAGAGACATCATCCCTGTGGGCATGGAGAAGATGAGGGATATCCTCTTCCATGGCATGAGATTCTACAATTTGTTGCTTCATTCGAAATTCTGATCCGCACAAAACTACCCGTATATTTTGTGTTTATGGTAGGTTTGGCGACACTGACATTGACAGGTTGCATAGAACTGAAGACGGCAACGGAAGGTTTCAGCTCTTCGACTATGGAATCCTTTTTGCTGTTTTCTTGTATAATTGACTTAACATTATTATCTTTGCACCATAAATATTGCAAATCATGAGAAAAATCCTACTCCTTTTGACCTTGTTTGTGCTTGCAGGCACGATGATGGCGCGCCAGCTGACACCAGACGAGGCGCTGGCCCTGGCAATGGGCAAGATGAAGGCGGCACAGCCAAAGAGCTCCAAAGCACAGGCCACAGGCATCAATGCAGCAAGCGTGAGACTGACGCACACCGAGATGACCAGTCAGGATGTGCCTCTGATGTATGTCTATAACATCGCCAAGGGCGGTTTCATCATCGCCAGCGCCGACGACAGGGTGTCGAGCCTGCTGGGCTATACCGATAGCGGCGACTTTGAAGGCGCAAAGCAGAACGAGAGCTTCATGGCATGGCTCAAGGGCTGCAGCAAGGCATTGAGCAGCATCAGCAGCATGCCTGAGCACATGCGCAGCGCATCGGCCGGAACACGCACCCTGACAACCTCGGTGCAGCCCTTGCTGGGCGAGATCAAGTGGAATCAGTATGCTCCCTATAACCTGCTGACACCTATGCGCGTGGGCTACCCCAATGGGGAGGCTAGGCTCGATACCATCCATGCCCCAACGGGCTGTGGCGCAACGGCCTTAGCGCAGCTGATGATGTACTACCAGTGGCCTGTCACCGGTACCGGCTGCCACACCAATAAGAACGATAGCACTCAGACTATCGACTTCAGCCAGTCGACCTACCAATGGTCGAAGATGCTGCCTACCTACGTAGGTGGAGAGAGCGAGGAGTCGCAGATGGCCGTTGCCCAGCTGATGAACGACTTGGGCTGTGCGCTTGATATGATTTATAACTACTCTGGGAGTGGCGCTTACAACCAAGATCTCCTCAAGGCACTGACCACCTACTTCGGCTACGACAAGGGCATACGCTTCCTGTATCGCAATGAGCGCAGTTCAGAGGAGTGGAACTACCTGCTCCAGACCGAGCTGAACGAGCAGCGTCCGGTGATTTTTAAAGCTGTTGAAATAGCAGGGTTTATCGGACACTTTTTCATCATCGATGGCTATGATATCAACGGCCTTTATCATGTCAATTGGGGCTGGGGTGGCCAGGATGACGGATATTTTGACATGGACATCATGGATCCCATCTATAATGGGATTGGTGGTTATTATGGCGGCTATTCCATGGGACAGGCTGCGATACTGGGAGTCAAACCTGATATGGAGGGCACCAGCGTTGCCAAACCAGAATTGGTGATGGACAGGCATTTCTTGTTCGATGAGAAAATGCAGCAATGGACTTATAAAGTCAGCAACTATGGGGTGGGGGACTTCACGGGTGAGACAGGATTGGCCCTGGAGTCGCCAACGGGCGAAACTTCCAAGCTGACATCATATAAGTATAATGAAGAACCAATAGTGTGTTATCAGGATTCCACCTACACATTCGACTTACCTGACGCTCCTGGTCCTGGATACAAGCTGTACCCTTATTACTGCGACGTGATAGATGGCGAGATGAAGCGCATCCCTGCGCTTTATAACAGCATCAATATTCTGTATTCGGCCGAGAAGGATAATTCGTGCTATTGGACGTATGACACGGACATAATCCCCGACATCGAAATCGATAGTGTCGAGGTCAAGCATAACTTCGTAGGTTTCATCCCGCAGTTTAACATCACCCTTTCCAACACTACATATACTCAGAAGGAGTTTGCCGATGATATTGCTGTCGAAATTCACAAGGAGGTGGATGGCGAGATGAAATTGGTGTGTACTGGCCATGCGCAGGCATTCCTCAATCCTGGCGAGACCAAAGAGTTCGTCTTAAGGTGTAATAGTGTAGAGGAAGAGTTCAGTGGAAAGATCGTTGAAGGAGAGTATGTGTATACCCTCTACATCTTTTTAGGCGGTGACTATTTACCAAAGCGTTCTGAGAAGTTCGAGATGGTTGTCACTCCTCCGAGCAATATCACCTATTCAGATTTTACCATCAACAAGACCGAATTCTTGCCTGGCGAAGAACTTACTGCAAGCATGAAGGTAACCAATGCTGGTGGGTTTGACATGAAAAATCTGGCGTTCGCCATATTCAGAGCCTCAGATTATGGCAATGTTCAAGATATAAATTTACGAGATGTTGATATTAAGGCTGATAGCAGTGAGACTTTTACATTCAAGAGTACAGTCTCTTATGCCCCTGGTAAGTATGTGGCAACCTTCTTTGTGAATAGAGAGCAACCGGATGAAGCTCCGGTCTTTAAAATTACTGTGCTCGACCCTACAGCCATCGATAAGGTTGTGTCTACTCCTGCCAACGACAGCAAGTCGGGCATCTACGACCTGCAGGGCCGCCCAGTACAGCAAATGCGCAAGGGTGGAATGTATATCACCGGTAAGAATAAGGTTGTAATGGTAAAATAATGAAAAGATTACTATCAATATTGGTGCCTTTGAGTATGCTCACGATGGTAGGCTGCTCGCACCGGACGACCACCGATGTAGTGACCGTCCCAACAGTC
>JAKSLN010000126.1 GCA_024401165.1 Bacteroidaceae bacterium | reverse complement strand
TTGAGGCCCTTGTTGCCCTCGTGCGTGGCGCTCTTGTAGTAGAGCTCGGTGAAGGAGGGCAGGCGGAAGCCTCGGTTGTAAGAGGCGTACACCTTCCAGTTCGTTGTGGGACGATAAGCGATGTCGATGCCGGGATAGAAGCGGAACTTGTGGTCTACGGCCGTGTTCATGCTGGCCATGACGCCGGCCGAGATAGTCCAATGGCTGAGCAGGATGTTGTGCTCCAGGTTGAAGGCTACGTTCGTTCGGTCGTCCTGTCGGGTATATTGGGCACCTTCGCCATGTCGGGCAGCTACGTATTGATGCTCGTCGAGGTCGCGTCCGAGGCTGGTGGAGAGGATGCCCTCCTGGCGGATGTCCGTGCCAACGGCCGTACGTCCACCAATCCAGTTGAAGTGGCCTCCCACCTTGGCTCCGTAGACGTCGGTCTGGTGGAAGTTTTCGCCCGTTGTCGTATTGCGTATCAGCTCGAAGTTGTCGTACGAGCGGTTCCAGTACACCTGGGGCGTGAAGTGGAACTTGCCCTTCGTCTCGCCGCTTACGCTCACGAGGTATCGTTCGTTACGCTCGTACTGGTTGGGGTAGGCGGCACTATAGAAGGTGTTGGCGCCATACGATTTCTGTGAGAAACCAAACTGCCAGTCGAGCGTCATCTGACTGTCGTCGTACGTTCCCTGGTAGTAGAGGTTGCCCTTCTTCCAGTCGCTGTTCGTCGTGCCGCCGTCGCTGCGACCACCGCCTCCGCTCACGCGATTCAGCAAGTTGCCGTGCTTCCATGCCACACGTCCGTCACCCTGGACTGTGCCCCAACTGCCGGCTTCGATTCCGGCTTCTGCGTTGGAACGTAAGTCCTTGCGCGTCACGATGTTGATGGCTCCTCCAAAGGCGGTTCCTCCGTAGACGCGACTGGCAGCTCCCTCCAGCACCTCTACGCGTTCGATGTCGCTGATGCTCACAGGGAAGTCGGCCGCCAGATGTCCTGTCTGCGGGTTCGAGATGTTCACGCCGTTCAGCAGGAGCGTGATCTGGTCGAATGTGCCTCCGTCGATGCTGATGTCCGTCTGAATACCAAAGCCACCGCGCTGCCGGACGTCCACGCCTGTGGCTAATTTCATGATGTCGTTTACACTTTGCGCTCCCGCTTGCTGAATGTCCTCGCGGCTGAGCACAGAAACGATGCGTGCTGACTGCAACTGGGTCAGCGGTGCCATGGTGCCGCTTACGGTCACCTCGGCCATGCTCTGCTCATCGTCTACAAGCTCCTCTCTCTCTGAAGCCTGGGTGGGCTGAACGTTCTCGGCCTTCACCACGCTGGCTGTGCTCAGCGTAGCAACGGTCAGTACGCCAATGCGAACCTCGCGCTTCAGACTGTTGAAGATGCTGTAGCCCTTTCTTCCATAGCGATGGAAGGTGATGGCACGAGCCTCTTGAATCTGTTTGTTAAACATTGATAAATAATTAAATAATGAGACGCAATATCGCGTTTCGGGGTGCAAAGGTACGAAAAATAGTTCATAGTTTATAGTTTATAGTTCATAGTTTTGCTGTTTCGCCCGAATTTTGTAACTTTGTAATCGTAATCTATGAAGAAGTTTATTTGTTTTCTTGCCGTATTGGCAATGGTCATAAAGTCGTCTGGACAGACCCGATATGACCTGTCGAAGATGCAACGCGAGACCCTGAATCGCGGACTCGTAGCCGTCCGTGCTTCCAACGATAGTGTCCTTCTTAGTTGGCGCTATCTTTCCAGCGACCCGCTTTCGCAGTCTTTCACTCTCTTCCGCGATGGACGTGAGATAGGCCGTGTCGGTGCGAGACGAAGTACTACGTTCATGGACTATAATCCGTCCAACGAAAAGGCACGCTACGAGGTTCGTCCCTCTTCCGGCAAATTGCAGGGTGCCTGGATCTTGCCTGCCCATGCTCCCGTTGGCTACCTCGACATTCCGCTTCAGCGCCCAGGCCGACAGGCACAGGAGATGAACAGGCCAGCCAGTCAGCGACAGCTGACAGATGGCCGTTCAGAGCGTCCTCGCACGCAAGGGAGCGGTCCGCGCTTTGGCGAACCTCTTTATGTGCCCAACGATGCCTCCATGGCCGACCTCGACAACGATGGCGAAATGGAGATTGTCCTGAAGTGGGAAGGCCGTGCGCACGACAATTCCCATAGTGGATTTACCGACCCCGTCATCTTCGACGCCTATAAGCTGGACGGCACGCGACTCTGGCGCATTAACCTGGGTCGCAACATCCGTGCCGGTGCCCATTATACTCAGTTCATGGTCTATGACCTTGACGGAGACGGTTCGGCAGAAGTCGTGATGAAGACGGCAGATGGCACCATCGACGGACTTGGACACGTGATAGGCGACTCGACGGCCGACTGGCGTCACGGCGCTGACCTGCAGCAGGTTAATCCCCGATGGAACAACAGCGGCAACCAGCGTGTTGGCTACATTGACCGCGGTCCGGAGTACTTGACTGTATTCAATGGCCGTACGGGCGAAGCCATCGAGACCATCGACTACGTTCCGGAGCGAGGCAACCTCATGGACTGGGGTGATAATTATGCCAATCGAAGCGAACGCTACCTGGCTTGTGTGGCTTACCTTGATGGTATCAGACCCTCCGTCGTGATGTGCCGTGGCTACTACACTCGCATGACGCTTGCTGCCTTCGATTTTGACGGCAAGCACCTCCGCCAGCGCTGGTTCTTCGACAGTAACGAGGCCGGACCGGACTACCATGGACAGGGCAACCACAACCTGCGCGTCGGCGATGTGGACGGCGATGGCAAGGACGAGATCGTCTATGGCTCGTGTGCCATTGACCACGATGGCAAGGGCCTCTATTCCACACGCATGGGTCATGGTGATGCCATGCACATGACAGCCTTCTTCCCCAATGACGACCGCCTCTATGTCTGGGAATGCCACGAGAACAAGCGTGACGGGGCCGAGCTGCATGATGCGGCAACGGGCAAGGTGCTTGTCCAGTTCCCCTCCAACACCGATGTGGGCCGTTGCATGGCGACCGATATTGACCCTACGAATCCCGGACTCGAGATGTGGTCGCTGGCAAACGGCATCAGCAACATCAAGGGCGAACTGTATGTCAAGGGACGTACGGGAGTCAGTACCAATATGGCAGTCTGGTGGGACGGCGACCTGTTGCGCGAACTGCTTGATCACGAGCAGGTTGCCAAATACGATTGGGTGGGGCAGAAGACTGTTCCCCTGATCCACTTCGACGACTGCGCCTTCAATAACAGTACTAAGAGCAACCCCTGCCTTCAAGCCGATGTTCTCGGCGACTGGCGCGAGGAGGTTCTTGTTCGCACCCAGGACGGTTTGCACCTCCGACTCTACATTTCAACGCTCCCCACTCCCTATCGTTTCCACACCTTCCTCGAAGATCCCGTCTATCGCCTTTCCATCGTCTATCAGAATGTTGCTTACAACCAGCCCACCCAGCCTGGTTTCTTCTTTGGTGAAGACCTGAAGACGAGTGGAAAACTCTTCCGTGGATGGCAGTTTTGATTAGTTCACAGTTCATAGTTTAAAGGTTATGAAGAAACTTTCCTTACTCTCCCTTTCGCTGCTTCTGCTCTGCTGCAAGTCCAATGCTTCGCAGCCGGCTCTTGAAACAAATGATACCATCCCAGCCGAGCCCGTTGAGCAGGAGTATAAGCTCTCGCTCCTTTTTGTGGGCGACCTGATGCAGCATGGTGTGCAATACAAGGCGGCGCTCAATGCGGGAGGTGGCAAGACCTATGACTATGAAGAGTGCTTCCGCTACGTCAAGGACGAGATTAGCGCTGCCGACGTGGCCATTGGCAATTTTGAGACGACAACGGCCGGTGGAGCGCCTTCGACCTATCCCAATTTCAATGCTCCCGATGCCTACATGTTTGCCTGTCGCGATGCTGGTTTCGACATCCTGCTCACGGCGAACAATCATAGTTGCGACAAGGCATCCAAGGGCATTACCCGCACCATCGAGATGTGCGACTCATTGGGGCTTCCGCACATTGGCACGTATGTTGACCAGAACGAGCGCGACCGAGAGTATCCCTACGTACTTGAGAAAAACGGCATTCGTGTCGGCCTGCTTTGCTATACCTATGGGACGAACGGCATCCCTGTTCCCAAACCTCACATCGTCAACCAAATAGACCGCGACCAGATGGCCAAGGACATCCAGAAGCTGAAGACGCTGCACGTCGACGTCATCATCGCCGCTGTTCATTGGGGGGTCGAGCATGCCCTGTTGCCCAACCAAGGGCAGCGTGACCTGGCTGACTGGCTCTTCGCTCAGGGGGTAGACCACATCATCGGCGGACATCCTCATGTTGTCGAACCCGTTGAGGTTCGCGAGGACTCTGCGAGTGGCGCCAAGCACCTGCTTGCTTATTCGTTAGGTAACTACGTGAGCAACATGTCGAAGCCCAACAACGAGGGTGGCATGATGGTGAAACTTGAGTTGTCGAAGAACAGTCGCACCAATATCACACGCCTCGATTCTGCAGGCTATTGTCTCACCTGGGTGAGTCGTCCTTCCGTGTCGGGCCACAAGAACTACCGCATCTATCCCGTTTCCGTACCTCAAACCATGTTGAATGCCAAGGAGAAAGTTCTCTTTGACAAGACGCT
>JAKSLN010000125.1 GCA_024401165.1 Bacteroidaceae bacterium | reverse complement strand
TAGCAATGTCAAACTGCGGTGAATTGTCACAAGTTATGAGCAGATAGTTCTTGGTGCCATACTCCAAAGCATTGGTCAGCTCGATGGTAAATGCATTGTAAGCGCCCTTGTGACTGCCCACATGATTCCAGTTGATAAACACGTCAGCCTTACTGCCGGCACCTTCGCTCTTCAGGAAGATTCGCTTTCCTTTCCATGACTCAGGAACCTCAATCTCCTTCAGATAAGAACCCATGCCACGGTAGTAGCCCTCATCGTTCATGAAATCCTCGTCGTTGTATGTGTGAGGAAGGTTCACGGTTTTCTCTGGCTTAGGAATCATGATGTTAGGGAACACGCCCCACACCGCCATGGTACCTTTCTTAAAGCCCCAACCTTCGTTAATGTTAATCACATCTCTGGCCTGAGCTGCCATGCTGGCAAATAGAAGGAACGATAATAAGACTAAGTGTTTTCTCATAGATTTATAATATTTGTTATCTGTTTAAATAACAGCTATTTCGTTATTTGTATTGATACAATCTGAAGTGCTGGATGTCAAATTGCCCTACCGGGATGCGAACATGGCGTCCTTGGTGTGTCTGGTCTCCATTGAGGTGTCGCTTGACGTGCATATTGCCTTCTGTAATATTTACCGACTCGCACTTGGCAAGTCCTATTCTTGTATCGCCTTTTTTCCAATTAGTATCAGCTTTCGCATCGGAATAGGTAATGACAACACCGCTTCCTATGGCGAGATAATCCTCCTTACCGAGGCGAAGGATAATACATGCAGCTTCTGGCCATTCGGCATCCTTGGCACCTGGTTCCCAACCGAGCGAGTAACTATGCTTGATGGTTAGGCGAATGCCATCGGTTGTTATGATTTCTGCTTCACGTTGTTCGTTGTCGAGTAATACTGCATCCATGTCGTTTGTTCCTTGTCTGTCGAGAATCAATGGTTCTGCCTGACGAATGAGTTGATAAGATGCGACAAGTGGGGAGAGGTTGGAACCTCCAGCCGAAAAGGCGTTGAGCTGGTCATCCTGTGAGAGATCCATGCCACTCATGTCGTTATCCTTTGCATTTGAATAGAGAGGATAATCCTCGATGCTGAACGGACAGAATCCCATGGCACCATGATGTCCGAAAGCATAAAGAGCATACATTGCGTCTTTGTCCTCCAGCCGAATCTCAGGTACGAATAGAGGATTGTTCGGCAGATGATATTTCGAGAGCCAAGACTTGATGCCTTTGTCGTAAATGTCAACACCAAGCACGTCGATGGATGGTGCACCGCAATGCCAGAGGTCAATAAGGTGAGCCAAAGGTCCGCCCGATGGATATTGCCCAGGCTTACGGTCACGGCTATTCAAGGCCACGTTGACGTACATTGGCAGATTGTATATTGCACGCCCTGCCTTTGCAATCTCTTCGACGTATGTGGCGTATGTCCATGTCTGGAAGATTTCTTCGGTATAGATGTCTTCGCCAAAGAGTTGCGTCCATGTGGTGCCATCTTTCTTGTCCGATGTCGAACCCTTTGAGAGGTTTGTCTGAAGCTTTTCCTTCAAGTACGGATGCAGCGTCTTCTGATTCTTCTTCAGATAGTCGCTCAACTGCTGAGGAACAACACTCTGGTAGAGTTTGGTTGCATCTGCCGAATAATCGCGAGGCACATCGATCATGCCGATCTCGTTCTCCACCTGAACCATGATAACCGTCTGTTCGTTGGCATCATGATCACGCAGATGTTCAATAATCTTGCAGAAAGCTCGCTTGTCGGCTTCCAATACATTTTTGCTGAGCGAAGATGCTTCCTCTACAGGTCTGTCTTCCAAAGCATGAGCGCGAGGGAAACGCTTCGTGTCGCGCTTGAACCATTCCGGCGCATAGCAGCTCATTGAGTTCTTCCATGCTCCAAACCACAGCAGAACGACCTTCAGCTCATTGCGGCGTGCTTCCGTCAGTATCACATCGAGCGAGCTCATGTCGAAGTGTCCTTCCTCGGGTTCAATCAGTTCCCACGATACAGGAGCAAGCACGGTGTTGAGTCCCATCTTGTGCAGATGTGCGAAAGTACGCTTCACATCCTCTGGTGTTGAGGCAGAGGAATTACCCAACTCACCGCCAATCATCAGCATCGGTTTCCCATTGGCAATGATTCTTGCAGTACTGTTGTCGCGATGCTCAAGTTGTGGCTGAGCAAATGCGAACAGATAAAATATGCTTGCTAAGGCTGTAATAATCTGTCGTTTCATTTCTTTGTGTTATTGCTTGCTAGCCAATCCTGCTACGATGAAAATGCAGGCAATGCCTATGCATATTTATTTGCGTATTAGTGCCTCGTTATTCTAGTATCACCTCGATATCATCGTAGAAGATGCTTTCTCCGCTTGTGATACAAGGAACGTCCAATCGGAGTAGTTTTGCTTCCTGGGCTTCGAAAGAGATCTTTTGCCAGATAGGATTATTAATGATGTTGGAGAATTCTCCACATGCCAGCTGTGTCCAGTTGTTGCCACCGTCGGTAGAGTTCCATAGGATGTATTCGAGTGGCATTCCTTCGCGATGTGTCTGGTCTGGCAGGAAGTTGAAGCGGTTGATTGTCTGTGTCTCGCCAAGGTCGATGAAAATGGATTTGACGCCATTCACAGCAAAGCCTGGAAAGAAGACATAATAGCTAGATGATTTCTTCTCGCCCGCATCGGGGATGTCGGCGGTCAGTTCTGGAGCCAGGAATACACTCATGCGGCTGATGACCGGGCGTGCCTTGGTGTCGGTGATGGTCATGCGCAGTTGAGTGGCTGTGACGGTAGGGAAACAGATGATGCGCTTTCGGCCGATGGTCTCAAGTCCGTCTTCCCAATCTGCAAGTTCGTCCTGCAACGGTTGCCAATTGCCATCGATCAGAGCTTCAAGTGAGAACTTCTTGACACGCTGACCTAACGTAATGTCCTCGCACGCCATGAAACGGTTGAAGGTGGTTGGTGTCTTGAACGTGAGTGTATAGACGGAGTCACCTTCGTTCTTAGGATTTATACCCTCCGCAAGGTCATGATCGAACACCTCATGCACCATCTTGTTGAAAGCCACACCACGAGCGCTGTCGATGGGCGAGATCAAGCCGTTGGGCATGATAGGGAAGTTGAGGAGCAAAGTAGAGTTGCGACCTACTGACTTGTAGTAGGTATCCATCAGCTTGGAGAGCGACTTGACGTGAGCGTCTTCGCTTGTGTGATAGAACCAACCCGGACGGATGGAGGTGTTTGTCTCACCCGGACACCACACGTCGCCATCCTCCATGCCACAATGCAGGTCGTTCCATTCAGGATCTTTGGAACTGCTCATAAGGCTCCAGTTGCGATGGCCGATGTTGCCTGCTTCAGTACCTACCCATCGCAAGTCACCTCGACGGTCAGCACCATCGTTCCAGATGATGCAATGTGGCTGCAACTCGCGTATCATGTCGTAGGTTGGTCCCCATTCGTAGTAAGTCAGACGATCAATCTTACGTGTCTCATTCGCACCTCCATACCAACCGTTGCCGCCATTGGCACCATCGAACCAAATCTCATAAATGTCGCCATAGTTGGTCAACAATTCTCGAAGTTGATTGCGGAAATAGGTTACGTATTCCGGGTTTCCATATTCTGGGCGGTTACGATCCCAAGGAGAGAGATAAACCGCAAACCTGAGACCTTCTTCGCGACAAGCCTCAGCAAGTTCTTTCACCACATCGCCCTTACCATCCTTCCAAGGAGCCGACTTGACCGAGAAATCAGTATATTCCGATGGCCACATGCAGAAACCGCAATGATGCTTGGCTGTGAAGATGATTCCCTTCATTCCCGATGCCTTGCAGGTCTTTACCCATTGACGTGTGTCAAGATCTGATGGGTTGAACAATGCTGGATCTTCGTCGCCGAATCCCCATTCCTGATCGGTATAGGTATTGAGCGAATAGTGCAGGAAGGCGTACATCTCCATGTCCTGCAGTGCCAGCTGATCCTCAGTCGGGAGAGGACCGAATGGTTCGACTTGTGGTTTGTTATTGTTGCATGATGAAAGTAATGCAGCAGCTATAATCGCATATAATGAATTGCGTCTCATTGGGTATTATTCAATTTTAATTATTATCTTCCAGCTTTATAATGAAGCCGTATTCATATTCCTGATTGCCCGGATTTGTGTATTCAGGCAGAGTTCGTTTGCCCCAGGTATCGGCTCCACCTACGCCATGTACGTTGAGGTCGATGTTGAGGTGCATAAGTCCGTCGCGCTCAATGTCGCACGGGTGACGGTGTTCCATGTCGAGTTGTTCGTCGGCATAGTTGTAGGCGCGGATGCAGAGCGGCTGAAGGCCTTGTATGGTAAGTTTATTACCTGATGCTACGGTACTCATCCAACGCACGTCACAACGGTATGAATTGTCCTGCGGACGGCTGTATTCTGTCTGATATTCGGTCAATGCTTTCTTATAGTGTCCGATGTGCTGAGAGCGTTTGCGGTCGCTGTAATTCTCTTCTGGGCCTCGTCCGTACCATTCTATCTCCGAAGCATCGAGAGCAAGTCGCATACCGAACTTCGGCATCAGAGGAATGTCATCTGCCAACGGTTGATAATGTGCTTTGACGCGTACCTGACCGTCATCGTTAATGAAATATGTCAAACGATAATCGGCACCGACAGGCAACCTCATCGAGAATGAAGCCATCACGCCCTCCTTGCATTTCTTGACTTGCAGGTTGCGAACCTCGCGATTTGCAGCACAATCCTTCCATGCAGCCACACGCTGGGCGAAGTTTGCCTTGCTCTGGTTGT
>JAKSLN010000124.1 GCA_024401165.1 Bacteroidaceae bacterium | reverse complement strand
AAAGACTCCATAAAAGCGAAAAAGCGGGAGGGCAACGTGGTTGCTCTCCCGCTGTGTTATCGGGGATGGTGTCGATATTACTCCTTGTTCGCAGGTTTCTTGATGCCCTTCTGGATGAAGGTGATGGGGGTGGTGACACCGTTGTTGCTCTTGAGCTGGACGGTGGTGGTGCGGGACTGCTCAGAGGGATTCTGCTCGAGGTCGACGAGGAGGACCTGGTAGCCCTTGTTGCCGCTTGTCTTGGCACTCTTGACGAAACCGTCCTCGGGGAGCTCGAGCGTCCAGCCGTCGTAGGCCTCGAAGCGGAGGGTGTCTACAACCTGGCGGGCAGAGTCGGTGATCTCGTAGCGATAGGTGGAGATGGTGGAGTCGTTGGGGTTGCCGTCGATCTTCTGGTAGACGGGGATGCCGTAGGGACGAACGACATTGTGGCAGGGCAACTGCTTGTAGTAGCCGTGGGCCGTGGCTTCCCAGTCGTCGGAGTAGGAACGGACGGCAACGTAGCCGTTGCGCGACTTGGTGCCGGTGTTGGGCTTCATCTTCAGATTGACGCGCACGAGGTAATAGTTATAGTAGCTGTTGGGAATCTTGCCGCTGCTGGGATAGTCGCTGGAGGAGAGGACCTCGATCCAGTCGCTGTCGTAGCTGGTGGCCTGGAAACTGTCGAAGGTGGTGAAAAGGATGGAGTCGGAGGTCTGATCGCCAAAGACGAGGGACATGGCACTGGGGTAAACGACGGTCACTCCGTGGCGATAGGAATCGTGGTTGCAAGAGGCCAGCATCGCGAGGGATGCGAGGGCGCAGAATAGCAAGTTTTTTTTCATTGCGTATTGTATTTTACTGATGTTTGCCTGAGAAAAAGTTTTTCGCTAGGATTTGTAGCGGGTGCAAAGGTACGAAGAAGCGGGCATTTTTCCAAATAAAGAAAAGAAAATAGACCAGATATTTGGGGGTGTTAACAATATTTATTAATTTTGCAGAAAGTCAACAGACGACGGACGACAGGCAACCGCCTGCGTTCAGCGGACGACCAACAACGGAGAACGAAAATGAAAAACGCATACCATAGCGACATCATGCAACTTCTGCTCATGAAGGGGAAGGAGGGCATGCACGTGTCACAGATTAGTCGCATGGTGTTCAACCTGCACACCAACCTCTTTGACCGCAATCTGAACTACCAGGAACTGCACCATATGCTGCGCATGTACCTGTGGCGACAGTCGCGCACGAGGCGTTCTCCCTTCGTCCACGTGAAATACGGCTACTATGCCGTGAAGCCCGACCTGGCCGTACAACTGGATTTCTGCTTCGACGACGTGTTCGAAGACGATGTGGTGACGGAGACTAAAGAGAAGGCACCCTACGATCCCTACAAGGATCCTCGGCAGATGAAACTCTTCGAGGAATAAAACATCAATACCACTCGACGTTGCTGCTGTAGCTGCTCTGCTTCTTCCACTTGAGCAGGTCGGCCAGCGTGCTCATCTTACACTGGAAGGTGAAGTTGAAGCTGCGATAGGGCGCGATAACCATGGAGCACTGCATGGAGAAGCAATGGAGGTCGCGGCTGACGGAGGCGGTGGTCATGGAGAGCTTATTGTAGTTGAAGTCCCAACCGGATGAGAATTGGAAGGTCCAGTTCTCGGAGATGGAGACGTTGCCCGATGCGTTGAGCGTGTGCGTCAACTTGTAGGGATAGCGCATGTTGCGGGGGTTGATGTCGGCCGAAGTGTTCTCGCGCATGGAGACGCCGTAGCTGAGGCTGAGGTTCCAGGGCAACTTGAAGGCGGTGTAGCCGTCCTCGTCGGTCTCGGCCTTCTCGCGCTTGCCGCCACGCTTAGCCTTGGCACGATCGGGGTCGACATTCTGCATCTCGGGGTCAACCTCTTCATCGTCATCCAGTTCGTCAAGGTCTTCGTCATCCTCGTCGTCGCTGTTCGAGCGGGAATTCTTCTTTTTCTTTCCGTTGACATCGTCCTCGCTCTGCTTGCCAAACCACTTCTTGAGGGTCTGGTTGTTGAAGGTGTACGAGAAGCTCTGCGACATGCCCTGGAAGCGACCGAAGCGACCTCTCGACCACTCCGTCTCGTTGCTGGGACGCACGCTTCCGTTGTCGTCGAACTCATAGCCGTAGGTGGCGAAGATGGCGTTCAGCGAGAAGGTGTAGCTCTTGGTCAGCTTGAGGCGGACACGGGTGCTGAGGTCGGACCAGGGACGATCCTTGGCAGCCAGATTGTAGCTGAGGCTGGCGCCCAGTTCGTCGATCAGGCTGATCTTCTTGGTGCCGGTCGTATCCTTGTCGGTGCGGATCTTCATCTCTACGTTGTTGCTGACGTCGAGCGTGATGCTTCCCGTCTTGGCCGAGGGTGCCGTACCGTACATTCCCGACTGGAAGGGCGAGTAGTAGACGGGCTCGGCAGAGACGTTGCCGTCCTTGTCGGTCTTATAGTAGGTCTCGTAGATGCCATAACGGGGACTCTTGAAGTCGGGGGCGTAGCTGAAGCTGACGGAGGGATTGAAGACGTGGCGGATGGCCTCAATCTTCTTGCCTCCAGCCCAGGGCAGCGGCGTGTACATACCGTAGAGCGTCGTATTGGCAGAGACGGACATGTTGTAGTTGTAGTCGTTGTAGAAACCGTACACCGTATCGCGCTTAACGGTCTGACGATCAGCATCCCAACTCTGCAGCACCTTGTTGGTGTACATGCGGTCGGTGAAGTTGAACGAGGGCGTGATGTTGATGTAGTCGGCAATGGTGAAGGACGCGTTGATGGGGATGTTGTGCTTCA
Source organism: Bacteroidaceae bacterium (assembly GCA_024401165.1). Taxonomy (GTDB): domain Bacteria; phylum Bacteroidota; class Bacteroidia; order Bacteroidales; family Bacteroidaceae; genus Physcousia. The sequence goes on along the minus strand of JAKSLN010000124.1, from coordinate 2,355 downwards.
TCGCGTTCTTCCAGTCCTTGACGAGGCTCTTGTGCAGAATCTCGCTCTCCTTGGCGGTGATGCTGTTGCTCAAGGTACCGGTGTAGCTCATCGAGATCTTCTCGTACCAACGTTCCTTTCCGACGGCCTTCTTGCGCTTGAAGGGATAGAAGCGGTTGACGCTGATGTTGAGCGAAGGAAGGGTTATGGCGAGGGTGCTGTCGCGCATGTTCTGAGAGAGGTTGAACGTTCCGGAGAGCGTGAGACCCAGGCTGTTGACGGTCTTAGAGTAGCTGATACTGCTGGTTCGAGTGCTCTGCGTCAAGCTCTCGGGATTGTACATGGAGGTGAGGTTGTTGCGCTCGAAGCTGCTGGTGGCGAAGTTGACACTGGCAGAGAACGTCTGCGTGGGGTTGGCCTTGGCGTCCGTACGGTGGCTCCAGGTAATCTTGAAGCTCTTGGAAACGGAGTAGTCGGGCATGTTCTTCTCGCCCTCCTTGGTGTTCTGGTAGCTGAAATAGAAGTTACCGCTGTACTTGTAGCGCTTCTTGTAGTTGGTCTGCAGGGAGACACCCCACGATCCCTTGGTGTAGATTTCGCCCAAAACCTTGGCGTCGATCTTGTCGCTCAGGGCAAAGTAGTAGCCACCGTCTCGAACGTAGAAGCCGCGCGTGGTTTCGTCGCCATAGGTCGGCATGATGAAACCGCTGCTGTAACTCTTGGAGAAGGGGAAGAAGCCGTAGGGAATGGCAAGGGGCATGGGCACGTCCTCGACAACGAGGTAGGCGGGACCGAAGACGACGTCCTCGCCGGGACGCACCTTGGCACGCGAGAGCGAGAGGTAGAAGTGGGGATGGTCGGCGTCGCACGTGGTGTACTTACCCTTCTGGATGTACATGACGCCGGAACTGTCGCGCTTGCTCTCGTAGCTGATCATGACGCCGTCGCCCTGGCTGGTGTAGACGTTGCTGATGAAGGCCTTGCGCGACTTGAAGTTGTAACTGATGCTGTCGGGCTCGTAGGTCTCGTCGCCTTGCTTGAAGACGGGTCGGCCTATCACCTCGTTCTTCGTCGTGTCGGTACGGCTCATGGCATGGACGATGCTGCTGTCGAGCGAGAGGGTGATGTAGGCGGCCTGCAGTTCGAAGTTCTGGTACGAGAGCTTGGCGTCGCCGTAGAAGTTGGCATGGCGGTTGATGTAGTCGAACGTGATGGAGTCCTTGGCCTCGAACTGCACGGGGGCGTCGAGGGCGCTCTTGCTGCGACGCAGGGTGTCCTGGCGGACGGTGTCGCGGCGGGTGGTGTCGGCCATCACCTCCATGGTACGGCCCGAGGCAATCATCTGCATCATGCTGTCGACGGAGGTTGAGCGCATGACGCTGTCGACCGTGAGAATCTTCTCCTTGACGAGGGCAGAATCGGTCAGCAGGGAGTCGGCAGAAAGGGCGTCGGAAAGAGCTACGGAATCGGGGGTGGCGAGCAGAGAGTCGGCGGCCTGGAGTTCATCCTGAACGACATCGGTCAGGACGTTCATGGCAGCGCGTGCGGTGTCATCGGCCACCTCTTCAATGGTGTTGGCGGGTGACTGCGTAGTGGTCGGGGTACGGAGAGAACGGTGGCATGCCATTGCACAAAGTGCAACGACACAAAGCAATACTATAGTTCTAATCGCCTTCAAATCCAGTAGCTACGCTAAATCAAGGTGCAAAGGTACACAAATTCTGCGACAATTGGGAACTTGATAGACACAAAAATCCTTAAAAAGGGCGTTTTTAACGGGCAAAACATGCCTGCACGACCGGCTATAAGCCGAAAACGCGATACCATTCGTCGAAAATGGCTATGCCGTCCTCACCAAAACGGAGGAGCGAATGACGTGCCTGCTCGTAGCTTTTCTCTCTTTCGAGGTGCGTCTTGCTATAGAATTTGTCGGCGTAGCAGATGAGTTGCTCCTCGAGCGTTTCGGGGCGAAGATCCATCGGAGGAAGGGGCAGTTGCTGCTGAAGAATGGACTCGGCCGTCAAGCCCGTCCCGGTGTGGCGTTCGGCTACGCGGGCGTGGCGTGGCAATCCTTCCCGACGAAGAATCTCACCGCCGCAGAGTCCGTGCTTGAGATAGGGTTCCGAACCGTGGCAATGGATGCCGGGTGCGTCGGTGCAGACGATGCCAATGTCGTGCAGCATAGCGGCTTCATACACAAAGGTTTGGTCGATGGGCAACTCGGGGTGCTTGCGGGCAATGCGCAGTGCCATCTCTGCCACCATGCGGCTGTGGACGTAGAGGACGTTTCGTAACTCGGGATTGCCTTCGCAATACTTATCAATTAGTTGAATGGGGGACATGGGTGTTTGGCGTTTAGGCGTTTAGGGGATTAGG
>JAKSLN010000123.1 GCA_024401165.1 Bacteroidaceae bacterium | reverse complement strand
GTAAATTGTAAATCAGTAAATCGTAAATATAAAGTTATATTCTCCGTAGTCGGGTGGACGGGATGCCCAGTTGTTCCCGGTACTTGGCAATGGTGCGGCGGGCCACCGCATAGCCTTGCTTGTTGAGCTGCTCGGTGAGTTTGTCGTCGCTGAGGGGAGCATGCTTATCCTCTTGATCGATAAGCGATTTCAGGGAAGCAAGCATATCGCGCACGGACACGTCGATGCCTTCCTTCGTTGCCTTCGAGGTGAAGAACCAGCGGAGGGGGCGGGTGCCATACGGCGTGCTGACGGACTTGCTCTGGCAGACGCGGCTGACGGTGCTGACGTCGAGTCCGGTCTCCTCGGCCACCTCGGTCATCGTCATGGGGCGAAGCATGGTCTCGTCGCCTTCCTGGAAGTAGGGCATCTGACGCTTAAGGATGCTGTTCATGACCTTGAGGAGCGACTGGCGACGCTGTGCAAGGGCATTGATGAAGAGGGTGCCGTTGTTGAAGAGGTTTCGCTTGTAACGCAACGCCTCCACCACGTCGCGACGCGCATTGGAGAGGTCGTTCTTGGTGTAGGCATCGAGTTCGGCCGTGAGGTCGTCGCTCATCTCCAGGAGGGGAATGCCCGGCTCGTGGAGGCGGAAGGACAGGCGTCCGTTGCCATCGTTCTCGACTTCGAAGTCGGGCACAATGAGCTGGGCGGACTCCTCGGCTGCACGACCCACACTCCCACCGGGTCGGGGGTTGAGGTGCAGGAGGGCGTGGCGCATGGCAGAGAGCTCTGCCTCCGACAATTTCATCTTACGCTGTATGACGTCCCAATGGTTCTTGCGGAATTCGTCGGCATATTGCTCGAACAAGGTGAGCAACTGGCGGCGCATGGGCAGGTCTTCCTTGTGACGAACCTGGATGAGCAGGCACTCCACGAGGTCGCGCGCACCCACGCCATAGGGCTCGAATTCATGAAGATACTGGGTAAGAAGCTCTTCCAGCTCGCGCTCGTTGGTCTCGAGGTTGCGGTAGATGAAGAGCTCGTCGCTGATCTGAAACAAGGGGGTGCGAAGAAGGCCGTCGTCGTCGATGGAACCGATCAGATACTCGATAAGCGCACGCTGTCGCTCCGTGAGGTCGTATTCGCCCAACTGCTGAATGAGGAGGTCGTAGAAGGTGGGATCGTCGCCACGCTCGCGGCTGAAATGCTCGTCGTTGCCCGATGCCTGCGGAAACTCATCGCCTCCCCAGTCATCGTCGTCGCCGGAAGCAGCATATTCATCGGGAGATTCGCGGTAGTCGTCCTCGCCGTCGGCCTCGCTGCCGTAACCATCGCCTGCACCGTCGAGGGAGTCGTCGTTGGGATTCTCCCGACGTTCGAGCCAGGGGTTCTCGCTGCACTCGGTTTCGATGCGCGCACGAAGTTCCTCGACCGAAAGGGCGGTCAGTTGAGCAGCCAGCAACTGTATGGCTGACAGTTGCTGGCGCTGTTCCTGTACGAGGGTCTGTACGTTCGACGTTCCTTGTCTCATCTTTTATCTTTTAGTCCCAGACGGACTTTCCTTTGCGTCTCTCTTTTGTGGACGACTTATCTCCTGCGCTTGGAAGAGGACTTCCCGGCAGAACCCTTCTTGGGCTTCTTGAACTCCTTGAACGAAGCGGGCTTGTAGGACTCCACCTCCACCGGCTTCACGGGTTTCTCACTATCGGCCAAGACGAAGTCGAGCAGCTTGCGCTCCAGATTGGCGTGTGCCACCTTGATGCGGATGGGGTCGCCCAGCGCGTAGCAATTGTGGTGGCGGCGGCCACGCAGGCAGTAGTTCTTCTCGTCGAACTCGTAGTAGTCGTCGTCCAGGTCGCGCAAAGGCACCATGCCCTCGCACTTGTTCTCGTTCACCTCCACGTAGATGCCACTCTCGGTGACACCGCTGATGATGCCGTCGAACTCCTCGCCCATGTGGTCGCGCATGTACTCGACCTGCTTGTACTTGATGCTGGCACGCTCGGCCTGGGCTGCCAGCTGCTCCATCTCGCTCGAATGGTCGCAGAGGTCTTCGTACTTCTCCTTCAGGGCGCTGCGTCCGCCTTCGGCATAGCGAGTCAGGAGGCGGTGTACCATCAGGTCGGGATAGCGGCGGATGGGTGAAGTGAAGTGGGTATAGTAGTCAAAGGCCAGTCCGTAGTGGCCGATGTTCAGGGTGCTGTAGCGAGCCTTCATCATGGCACGGAGCGTGATCATCTCCACCATGTTCTGCTCCTTCTTTCCCTTGCACTCTGCCAGCATCTTGTTGATGTTCTTGCTTACCTCCTTCATGTTGCCGTTCGTCTTGAGCTTGTGGCCGAACTTGCTCACGAAGTCGCTGAGGTTCATCAGTTTATTCTGGTCGGGCAGGTCGTGAATACGGTAGACGAATGTCTTTGTTCCCTTCATCTCGGGCAGTTCGCCGTGCTCGGCCTTCTTGTTCTTCCTTGCCTTGGGATTGACGGCCTTGCCGATGCTCTCGGCTACGGTGCGGTTGGCCAGCAGCATGAACTCCTCGACGAGCTTGTTGGCATCCTTGGCACACTTGAAGTAAACGCCCAGCGGTTTGCCCGTCTCGTCGATGTGGAACTTGACTTCCTCACGGTCGAAGTCTACGGCGCCCGTCTCGAAGCGGTTGGCCCTGAGCTGCTTAGCCAGTCGGTTCAGCACGATGAGTTCGTTGCAGAAGTCCTCGGCGGGACGGTAGCTGGGATCCGTAGGAACAGCCTTGTCGCCGGGACGCTGATGGTCCTCCTCGCTGGCCTCGCGGTGGTCTTCCAATACTTTCTGCACCTCCTCGTATGTGAAGCGGCGGTCGCTCTTGATGACGGTGTGAACGATGCGATAGTCCTTGACCTCGGCCTTGGGCGTCATATTGAAGATGACGCTGAAAGTCAGCTTCTCCTCGTCGGGACGGAGCGAGCAGATGAAGTTGCAGAGGCGCTCGGGCAGCATGGGGATGGTGCGGTCGACGAGGTAGACGCTCGTAGCACGCTTCACAGCCTCCTTGTCGATGGCATTGCCTTCCTTCACGTAATGCGAAACGTCGGCAATGTGGACACCCACTTCGTAGAGTGCGTCGTCGGCTCCCATCTCGCCCTTCAGCACCTTGATGCTGATGGCATCGTCGAAGTCCTTGGCATCGTAGGGGTCGATGGTGAAGGTCATCGTCTCGCGGCAATCCTCGCGTCGCTCTATCTCCTGCTGGGTGATGCCGGCGTCAATCAGGTCGGCAGCATCCTCCACACTCTGAGGGTAGGAATAAGGCAAGCCGAACTCTGCCAGGATGGCGTGCATCTCGGCATTGTTTTCGCCGGTCTGACCGAGGATGTCGATCACCTTGCCAACGGGATTCTTGCTGTTCATCGGCCATTCGACAATCTTCACAACGGCCTTGTCGCCCGTCTTTCCCTTCTTCAAGTCGCGGATGGGGATGAAGATGTCGTTGGCCAGCGTGCGGTCTTCGGTCAGGAGGTAGGCATAGTTCTTGCTTACCTGGAGCGTGCCGACAAACTGCTTGTCGCTGCGCTGAACGATCTCGATGACCTCGGCCTCGCGAACGTGGTTGCGGCGGCGGGCCATCATCGAAGCCTTGACAATGTCGCCATCCATGGCGTTCATGGAATTGCGCTCTGCCACCAAGATGGGTTCGCCACCCTCGTTGGGCACAAAGGTGTTCTTGCCGTTCGCCTTGCGATGGAAGACGCCCTCCATCAGCTGGGTGGGCACGTTCAACTTGTAGAAGTACTTGGGCTTCTCCACGATGAAGTCATCAAGGAGCATCTCCTCAAGCACATCCATGCAAAGCATCTTGGCAGGATGGGTGTCAAGGTGTAGGGTTCTGTAGATCTCCTTCAACGGAAGATTGTCCTCACTGCGTGACTGAAAGAGTTCAACCATCATTCCAATCAGCTCCTTTTTGGTGATACGTTTGCCACCTTTTTTGTTTGACTTGCTCATGGTAATTCGGGGTTTTGATATTTCTGACTACAAAATAAGCAAAAAAAATCCAAGTAAACACGCTTTTAACACCTTTTTTAATTAAAATGGTGTATCTTTGCACGATTTTTTAAGGTTATAAGGTTGTAAGGCTGCACACTTTTGGGTTTGTCCACCCAAAATTATAGCAGAATCACTTCATGGCAAGTACATCAAAATTCAAAGACAAGATGACCATTTTAGTTACGGGGGCCAGTGGGTTTATTGGCAGCTTCATTGTGAGCGAAGGACTCGCCCAAGGCCACGAGATGTGGGCTGGCGTACGCAAGTCGAGCAGCCGCCAGTATCTGCAGGACGAACGCATCCGCTTTGCGGAACTCAACCTGGGCAATCCCGCCGAACTGCGCAGTCAGCTGAGAGCGCTCAAGGAGCAGATGGGCGGCCGTGGATGGGACTACGTCGTGCATGCGGCCGGCGCCACGAAGTGCATCAAACCCGAAGACTTCTACCGCACCAACACGGAGGGCACCCAGAACCTTGTCGAGGCGCTGAAGGCCGAAGGGATGAAACCGCTTCGCTTCGTCTTCATCAGCAGCCTGAGCGTCTTCGGAGCCATCAAGGAGCACCCCCTCCCCAGCAAGGAGAGAGAAGGGGCGTGGATCTACGAACCCATCCGACTTACCGACACGCCTCATCCCAACACAGCATACGGAAAGAGCAAGCTTCTGGCAGAGCAATATCTGCAAAAAACGCCGGATTTATCGTGGGTTATCCTGCGTCCGACCGGTGTCTACGGTCCCAGGGAGCGCGACTACATGCTGATGGCAAAAAGCATCCAGCAGCACGTTGACTTCGCCGTAGGCTACAAGCCACAGGAGATTACCTTTATCTATGTAATGGACCTCGTCAAGGCCGTTTTCCTGGCGCTGAAGGCGGAAGGGGTGGAAGGAAAATCCTATTTCCTCAGCGACGGAGGGGTGTATCACAGTCGCCGCTTCAGCGACCTGCTGCAACAGGAGCTGGGCAATCCGTGGGTGCTGCACATCAAGGCGCCGCTGTGGTTCCTCAAGGGTGTCTGTGCCGTATCGGGGACCGTCAACGGATGGTTGAAGAAGACCACCACGCTCAACCTGGACAAGTATCACATCCTAAGTCAGCGCAACTGGCAATGCGACATCCGTCCCGCTCAACGCGACCTCGGCTACGAACCCGAATGGCCCCTCGAACGTGGCGTCAAGGCCACTATTGAATCAGAGTTCAGAATTCATAGTGCA
>JAKSLN010000122.1 GCA_024401165.1 Bacteroidaceae bacterium | reverse complement strand
CAAAAACGGACAAAAACTTTCTATCTTACATTAGTACTGATGCGATACTATATATTACCTACGGCGTAACTAGAATGACCGTAAATTTTCCGCGATTTTTTTCGTGAATTAGATTGAACACGGATTAAACGGATCTGACGGATAATTTTTTGGAAATTGCTGGTTCATTCGCGGCCATTGCTGGAGGAGGAAGAAAAGGTCTCCGTCAATGACCATAAAATTTAGGATTGAATTTACGGGAAATTGTCGGTCATCTACGTTTAGCGAAGCTTTTAAAAAATATCGCATCACATGTTAATCTATAAGAAAAATGAATAAAGATATAAAAATTGAATGGCAGCAGATGCCTCCCCAAAGTGGGAAGGAGGCGGGGGAGATGCGACTCTTCCCTCGCCTGACGAATAATGGAGTGACGGACCTGGAGACGCTGAGCCGACAGGTTGCCAAACGCTCGCCCTTTACCAGGGGCATGGTGGAGGGTGTCTTCCTCGACCTCGTTGACGAGATAATGTCTGAACTAGCGCAGGGCAAGACGGTGGACCTTAATGGATTGGGTACGCTGCGCCTTGCCGTCGGCACGGAAGGTGATGTGACGGTATCCACGAAGAACCGCAGCGAGATGGTAGTAGTCAAGGGCGTGCATTTCGCTGCCTCTTCGGATCTGGTGAGTGGCATCGGCCACCCCGTCTTCACCACCGTTGAGGGTAATAACATCGGCGTTTGCCCCTCGGTGGAAGCGCTGGCGGGTCCTGTCCAGGAGTATCTTGCGGCTCACGGTTCCATCACGCGCAAAGTCTTTCAAGAGCAGTTCGGACTGGGGAAGTCCGTGGCGCTGGAACGCCTCGCCGCTCTTCAGAAGATGGGCATCCTCCGATCGGAGGGCAAGAACCAGAAGACGGTGTATGTGAGTGCGAAGTGAGGGGGTGTACTTGACTAACTAATACTAAGGAAATATGAAAATTAAACATTGTTTATTGGCTACAATGATGGGGCTGGTGGGTGCCAGCGCCTCGGCACAGGTTGTTATTAATGTTGATGCACGTCAGCAGGGACCGCAGGTGAGTCCTACTCATTATGGTATTTTCTATGAGGATATCAATCATGCAGCCGATGGTGGCCTGTATGCAGAGCTTATCCGCAACCGTTCTTTTGAGGACGACACGATGGCTGCAGGCGGACGCGGACGTAGAGGTGGCCGGCAGCAGGGTGGTGCACCTGGTGCACCTCGCATCACCAGTTGGACGGCACAGGGTGGGGCGCGTATTAGCCTTACCCAACAGAGCCTGCTCAACAGCGTGCAGCACAATGCGCTCCAGGTGACGATAGGCACGTCGGGCGACGGCGTTCGCAATGAGGGCTTCTGGGGCATCAATGCCGTGAAGGGACGCAAGTACCAGCTTTCCTTCTTCATCCGAAGCAATCAGGGCTATCAAGGAAAACTCACGGCCCAACTGGTGAGCAAGGACGGCAAGGTGCTGGCTTCCAGCCCAGTAAGCGTCAATGCCAAGGGCGAATGGCAGAAGGTGACGGCGCAGCTTACGGCCACGGGCGACGATGCCAAGGCCGAGTTCCTGCTTGTGGCCGACAAGGCGGGTCAGTTCGACCTGGATGTAGTGAGCCTCTTCCCGCCCACTTTCAAGAACCGCCCCAACGGTATGCGTCCCGACCTGGCGCAGATGCTGGCCGACATGCATCCGCGCTTCATGCGTTTCCCCGGCGGCTGTTTCGTGGAGGGCCAGCAGAGTCCTGACAATGCCTTCCGCTGGAAGCGTACCATCGGTCCCATCGAGGAGCGTGAGGGCCATGCCAACGTGAACTGGGGCTACCGCACGAGCGATGGCATCGGCTTCCATGAGTACCTGCAGTTGAGCGAAGACCTTGGCGCCAAGCCCCTCTTCGTGGTGAACGTGGGCATCTGGCACGGCGGCTGCGATCCCTACGACAAGATTGACAGCTGGATTGAAGAGTGCCTGGATGCCTTGGAGTATGCCAACGGCCCCGTGACCTCGAAGTATGGCAAGATGCGTGCCGATAACGGTCATCCCGCACCTTTCAACCTGGAGTACATCGAGATAGGCAACGAGAACTACAACTACAACATGCAGGATAACAGCGACCAGTCGGACCACTATCCCGAACGTTACATCCAGTTCTACAAGGCCATCAAGGCGAAGTATCCCAACGTGAAGTGCATCGGCAACGTGGAGTCGTGGAGCACGGACAATCCTTCGTGGCGCAACGAGCATCCCGTGGACATGGTGGACGAGCACTACTATCGCGACCCGAAGTGGTTTGCCAACCGCTTCAACAAATATGACAGCTATCCGCGCGACAAGCACAAGGTGTATGTGGGCGAGTATGCCGTGACGAGTCAGTTTGGCGACATCGGCAACCTGAACGCGGCCTTGGGCGAGGCTGTCTACATGATGGGCATGGAGAACAACAGCGACGTGGTGGTGATGAACTCCTACGCCCCCATCTTCGTGAACGAGAACGATGCCCGCTGGCGCCCCGACATGATCCGCTTCAACTCGCGCGCATGCATGGGTACGCCTTCTTATTATGTGCAGCAACTCTTCCCCAACAACATCGGCACGCGTGTGCTGAAGACCGACTATACCTGGAAACTGGAGATGCCCAAGGTCGAAGAGAAGGCCGAGGAGGAGAAACCCGTACACGTGGGTCTGGCCACCTGGAACACGCAGGCCGAGTATCGCAATGCGTCCGTCACCATCGACGGCCAGGAGATTAAGCTGGACGACTTTGCCAAGTGGGAGAAGGTGAACGGAGCGTGGAGCGCAAAGGGCGGAAGCTACGAGCAGACGTCGGCCGAGCAGCCTGCCATGAGCGTAGCCTCGCTGCCCATCAAGGCCAAGAAGTATAGCTACAAGGTGGAGGCTATGAAACGAGGCGGAGCAGAGGGCTTCATAGCCCTTGTCAACTACCTCGACCCCAAGCACCACCAGTGGTACAACGTGGGCGGATGGGGCAACGTGCAGAGCAACGTGGAGCAGACCATTGGCGGCGGCAAGGTGCAGATAGCCCAGGATGGCAAGCGCTTCCACGTGGAGGACAACCGCTGGTACATGTTGCAGGTCGATGTGGACGGCGACAGCATCCATTGCTACATCGACGGCAAACTGGACTTTGCCTGCAAGACGCAGAAGAGCGCAGCCATGGAGGGCGTGTATGCCACCACCACCATCGACGAGAAGGCCAAGGTGATGTATGTGAAGGTGGTGAACGTGGGCGAGGGTAGTGCCGACGGCATCCTGAACCTCAGCAACTGCCAGGTGAACACGACAAAGGCTGGCGCTGTGAGCCTGACACGCCTCAGCTCGGCAAGTGGTGACGACGAGAACACGCTGCAGAATCCTCGCGCCATCTATCCTGTGAGGGCTGATGCCAAGGCAACGGATGCGCGTACCGTTCGCTTCCGTGTCCCCGCCTTTAGCGTGAATATCCTCAAACTGCAGCTGAAGTAAGCCCATTAACTTCCCTCCAAAAGCAGAAAAACGAAAAAAAGTTTGGCAGATTGGAAAAGATGTAGTAATTTTGCGCCGCATTTTGAGCCGCTGGCTCTATTCATTAATATTATTTAATTAAAAAAACAATGATTGTAGTACCTGTTAAAGAAGGCGAGAACATTGAGAGAGCTCTTAAGAAGTTTAAGAGAAAGTATGAGAAGACTGGTGTCGTAAAGGAGCTTCGTGCACGTCAGCAGTTTGACAAGCCCTCAGTGAAGAAAAGACTCGCTATGGAGCACGCTGTATACGTACAGAAGCTGCAGCGCGTAGAGGATTAAGATTTTTTAACGGCAATTTCTTGGAATTGTCGAATAAAATCTCTATTTTCGTTGCCGAAAAACAACAGCATGGTGTAAATGGACGAGGTAAGGGCTTTTGAAGAGTATCTCCGCGACGAGCGAAACTATTCAGAGCGTACCGTTTGTTCCTACACAAGAGACTTGATAGAGTTCGAGTCTTATATGCAAAGCCTGGAGGAGCCTGTCACATGGCAAACCCTCACGACCGACGTGGTCAGGAACTGGATTATCGAGGAGATGAACCGGGGACTGAATCCCAAGACCGTGAACCAATCGCTAAGTGCCATGCGATCTTTCTACAAGTTCCTGCTCATACGCAAGAGGGTCAGCCAAGACCCCGTGCACAATCTGCAAGGACCGAAGAAGGAGAAGACGCTTCCCTCGTTTGTCAAAGAGTCGGAGATAAACCGTCTGCTCGACGGAGATTTCTTCCCCGATGACTTTGAAGGGCAAAGAGACAAGCTGATACTGCTTACCTTCTATAGTACGGGCATCCGCAAGTCTGAACTCATCGGACTGGATGTGATGGACGTCGATCTGGCCCAGGGCCAGTTGAAGGTGACCGGAAAGCGCAACAAGCAACGCATCATCCCTTTCGGGAAAGAGTTGCACGATGCCATGACGGCCTATTTGCAGGCAAGGGCAGAACTGCCTGGTTTGTCATCCGACGAGACCGCTTTGTTTGTTGACGCCAAGAAGGCGAGACGCGTGCATCCGGCTATAGTGGGAGAGCGGGTGAAGAAATACCTTTCGCTCGTGACGACGGTCAAGCGTCGCACTCCACACACGCTGAGACACAGTTTTGCCACTTCGATGCTCAACCACCAGGCTGACCTGGAATCTGTAAAACAACTGTTGGGGCATGAGAGCCTGTCGACGACAGAGATCTATACCCATACAACGCTTGAGGAATTAAAACAGATGTATAACCAGGCTCACCCTCGAGCCTAAAAACGCAACGACTATGGAGATTAAGATTCAGGCAATTCATTTCGAGGCAAGTGAAAAGTTACAGGATTTCATCCAGAAGAAAGTCTCGAAGTTAGAGAAATTTAGCGAAGAAATAAGAAAGGTAGAGGTGTCATTAAAGGTCGTCAAACCTGAGACCGCCATGAACAAGGAAACCGCGATAGTGCTGGCAGTGCCAGGCAGCGAGTTGAGAGCGGACAAGGTTTGCGACACATTTGAAGAAGGAGTAGATGAATGTTGCGAGATTCTTGCTCGTCAGTTGTCAAAATACAAGGATAAGCAGAAAAATCGCTAAAAATACGCCAAAAAATTTTGGTGATTGAAAAATAATGCCTAATTTTGCAGTCGATTTAGCAACTTGCGTGCAAAAATCGCTGCAAAATAGGCAATCGGGTAGATACCAGAGTGGCCAAATGGGGCAGACTGTAAATCTGCTGGCTTACGC
>JAKSLN010000121.1 GCA_024401165.1 Bacteroidaceae bacterium | reverse complement strand
TCTCGCTGATCTGACCCACAGCCTTGTAGATGACGTTGACCTGAATCTTCTCGGTTGACAGTTTCAAGAGTGAATCGCTCAATGCCTCTACTGAACCGTCCACGTCACCCTTGACGATGATGTTGAGTTCCTTGAAGTCACCCAGAGCAATACGACGGCCGATTTCGTTGAGGTCGATACGCTTCATGGTGCGCAGGCCCTGCTCACGAGCCAACTGCTCACGCTTGTTGGCAATCTCACGAGCCTCCTGGTCGGTGTCCATGACATGGAACGAGTCGCCGGCCTGAGGTGCACCGTTCAGACCCAGAATGGTAGCTGCCTGTGCAGGACCAATCTCCTGGACACGGTGACCACGCTCGTCGAGCATAGCCTTCACACGTCCGTAGTGTGAGCCTGCCAGCATGATGTCGCCGACGTGCAGCGTACCGTTGCTTACGAGCACCGTTGCCACATAGCCACGACCCTTGTCGAGTGAAGACTCAATGATGGTACCCGTAGCCTTGCGGTTGGGATTTGCCTTGAGGTCGAGCATCTCGGCCTCGAGGAGTACCTTCTCCAGCAAGTCTTCCACGCCGATACCCTTCTTGGCACTGATATCCTGACTCTGATACTTACCACCCCACTCCTCAACGAGGAAGTTCATGGCAGCCAGTGACTCCTTAATCTTGTCGGGGTTAGCGGCAGGCTTATCGATCTTATTGATAGCGAAGACGATGGGAACGTTGGCAGCCGTTGCATGAGCGATGGCCTCCTTCGTCTGGGGCATGATGTCGTCGTCGGCAGCCACGATGATGATGGCAACGTCGGTAACCTGAGCACCACGGGCACGCATGGCGGTAAAGGCCTCGTGACCGGGCGTATCTAGGAAGGTGACGTGACGACCGTCTTCCAACTTCACGTTGTAGGCACCGATGTGCTGGGTAATGCCACCGGCCTCACCGGCGATGACGTTGGTCTGGCGGATGTAGTCGAGCAACGAGGTCTTACCATGGTCTACGTGACCCATTACCGTTACGATGGGAGCGCGGGGAACGAGATCTGACTCGTCGTCCTCTACCTCCGTCACGGCCTCGCTAACTTCGGCGCTAACATATTCTGTGGTATAACCGAATTCTTCGGCTACGATATTGATTGTTTCGGCATCGAGGCGCTGGTTGATGCTCACCATCATACCGATGGTCATACAGGTACCGATAACCTGAGTGACAGGGATGTTCATCATCGTTGCCAACTCGTTGGCGGTAACGAACTCTGTCAGCTTCAGTACCTTGCTCTCTGCTGCCTCGTTCTCCATCTGCTCCTCCATGCCTTGGCGGATAGCATCGCGCTTCTCACGGCGATACTTGGCACCCTTACCCATCTTGGAGCCCTTGCTGGTCAGGCGAGCCAGTGTCTCGCGTACCTGCTTTGCAACCTCTTCGTCGCTAACTTCAGGCTGCTGGCTGAGCTGCTGACGGGGTTGGTTCTTCTGCTTCTTCTTGCCTTGGCCCTGCTGATTGTTCTGCTGGCCTTGGTTATTGTTCTGCTTTTTGCTCTGATTCTGCTGAATCTTGGCAGCCTCTTGCTTAACGTCCACACGCTCGCGTCCGATACGTACACGCTTCTTGCGCTCACCGCCCTGCTGGTTCTGCTGAGCCTGGGCCTCGCGCTCCTTGCGCTTCTCCTCCTTGCTCTTCTTCTTGGGACGGGTGCTCTGGTTCAGCGATGAGAGGTCTACCTTGCCCACGACATTGAACTGTACGCTGGGTGCATCCTCACGTTTCAGACGGAACACGCCGTCCTCCTCTTCCTTACCGAAGAGGCCCTTGGCAATCTTGGTTGCCTCAGCTGCCTTAGGCTGCTCGGCAGGCTGTTCAGCTTTAGGTTCGCTCTGCTCGACGGCCTTCTTCTGGGTCTCGGGGGCAGCGTTGCTTTGTGCTTCCTGCTTGGGTGCTTCGGTCTTGGGCTTTTCTGCTGGTTTAGCAGCCTCAACAGGCTTCTCTGCCTTCTTTTCAGGAGCAGGAGCTGCTGCCTGAGCGGGACGGCTAACCTCTGCGGACTGCTTTGCCTTAGGTGTATCGGACTTTGCCTCCTCAGCCTTCTTTGCCTCGGGTGTGGCGTTGCCCTGTGGCTTGGCAGGTTTGCCAGCGTTGAGATCTATCTTACCAAGCACCTTGGGTGCCTGAACAGTATGAGGTTTGATGATATCCTCGGCACGCTGCTCCTGCTGCTTGTCCTTGCGCATTTCTTTCTCTTTGCGTTGCTGCATGATGAGGTCCTTAGCCTCCTTGCGCTGCGCCTGGTCGCTGGTGAACTCACTGAGCAGCATTTGGTATTGCTCGTCGGTGATCTTTGTATTGGGATTGGCCTCAATGTCCTTGAAGCCCTTCTTCTGCAGAAATTCTACAGCGGTTTGCAATCCCACATTGCATTCCTTGGTCGCCTTATTTAATCTTATACTCATTCTTCCTTTTTTAGAGGTTATTGGTTATCGGTTATTGGTTATAGATATGCTGCACTGGCAGTCAAATTGTCAATTCGTTGAATGGCTATTGGTATTTCATCTATAACCTATAACCATTAACCTATAACCATTTTGTTATGCATTACCTTCGAACTCTGCTGCCAAGATGCTCAGCACCTCGTCTACTGTCTCCTCCTCGAGGTCGGCCTCCTGGATGAGGAAGTCGCGAGAAGCGCCCAGCACGTCGCGTGCAGTTTCCAGACCCAGCTTCTTGAGTTCGTTGATGATCCAAGGTTCAATTTCGTTGGTGAATTCGTCCAGGCGAACGTCGTCGTTATCGTCACCCTCCATGGTCTCACGGAATACGTCGATGGTGTAGCCGGTCAGCATGCTGGCCAACTTGATGTTCAGACCACCCTTACCGATGGCCAGACTTACCTGCTCGGGGTCGAGGTAGACGTTGGCGGTGTGGTCCTCCTCATTGATCTCGATGTTGTTGACCTCAGCGGGACTCAGGGCACGGGTAATGAAGAGTTTGATGTTGGTACTGTAGTTGATGACGTCGATGTTCTCGCCACGCAGCTCGCGAACGATGCCATGTACACGACTACCCTTTACACCCACGCAGGCACCAATGGGGTCGATGTTCCCGTCGTAGCTCTCTACCGCAATCTTGGCACGCTCACCGGGGATGCGGGCAATCTTGTGGATGGTAATCAGACCGTCGCTGATCTCAGGCACCTCCTGCTCCAGCATGCGCTGCAGGAAGAGGGGAGAGGTACGGCTCAGGATGATCTTGGGTTTGCCGTTTGTGTTGTCAACGCTCAGGATGACGGCACGCGCTGTCTCGCCCTTACGGAAGAAGTCGCTGGGAATCTGCTCCTGGCGAGGCAGAATCAGCTCATTGTCCTCGTCGTCAAGCAGCAAGGCCTCACGCTTCCAGGTCTGGTACACCTCAGCCGAGATAATCTCGCCTTCGCGATCCTTATACTGATTGTACAGCGTGTCGTGCTCCAGTTCCAGGATGCGGCTGGCCAGCGTCTGGCGCAGTGTCAGGATGGCACGGCGGCCGAAGTCGCTCATCTTCACCTGCTCCGTTACGTCCTCGCCAATCTCATAGTCGTCCTCCACCTTGCGAGCGTCGCTCAGCGAAATCTCCATGTTGGGGTCCTTCACCTCGCCATCTGCCACAACCACGCGGTTGCGGTAGATCTCGAAGTCACCCTTGTCGGGGTTCACGATGATGTCATAGTTCTCGTCAGTGCCATACGTATGGGCAATGACACTGCGGAAACACTCCTCGAGCACACTCATCATGGTGGTGCGGTCGATGTTCTTTGTCTCCTTGAATTCGCCCAGCGCATCTCTCAGGCTGACGGTTTCTTCAATTTTCTTTGTTGCCATTATATTTTGAGTTTATTATTTCAATTTATTTAACCTTAATCAGATACTTTGTGTATGCTACTTCGTCGTAGTGGAATTCCATCTCCACCTCTACCATTTTGGGACGCTTTGCGCCCTCGGGCTTAACCTTCTGAGTTGTCAGGAGGGTGAATGCCTCGTCGTCAGCCTTAGTCAGGACGCCAGTCCACTTCTTGCCATCCAGCGTCTGCGTTTCCACGCTTTTGCCCACATGGATGTCATACTGCTGCTTCACGCGGAAGGGCTGGCCCAGTCCGGCACTGCCAACCTCCAGTTCGTAGTCCTCGTCCTCACGGCTCATCTGGCTCTCAATCCAGCGGCTCAGTTCGGCACAGTCTTCAATCCACACGCCATCGGCATGGTCAATGACTACCACGATACGATCGTCTGCACTCACACTCAGGTCTACAAGAAAATAGTCAGTCTTTGCCAACCACTCATCGACTACCTGCTCAAGTTTCTTTTTGTCAATCATCCTTTGTTGTTTAAAGGTTATCTTTTTTCACGGAGTCCATCGGCCATAGGCTTCAACCACACACTTGGTGACTGCTTCAGAGAGAACCGACGCTCCTTTATTAACGTAAGTGAGGAACTCTTTCGGGCTCCTCACTACATCGTTTCGAGTGCAAAATTAAGAAAAAAACAAGAATAACACACAAATAATGAGAGAAATAATCATCTTATTTGTAAAAAAACGCACGCACACCCCCACTTTTACCTTATTATATATATTATGCCACGCATACGCTGGCAGTAGAACAATAACTCTTTTCACTCCCAACTTTAGGCAATTCCCTATCCACCTTGAGGGAAAATCTGCTCCAACCAGTCATTTAAAGCCCTACCTTTGCAACGAGACAAGGAACAAGACGTTTAACTTTTAAAACAAAGAAACGATGAAAAAACTAATGTTCATTCTGGCCATCCTGGGTGGATGCCTCAGCTTGCAGAGCTGTTTCTGTGCCCACGACTACTACGACTACGATGGTTACTACTACCGTTCACGTCCCAGAGTCGTACACACCTATCGTCCTGCACCGCCGCCACCACCAAGCCATCGCGGTCACCGCTATTGATTGGTGGCGGTGATATCAAGGGGGACTACAGAACCATATTTGCCTCTTCTGCTTCTTATCTGCAAATATCCGTTCTCTGGTCCCCCTTCGCTATGTCTCCACTTCCCCCTGTAAACGCTTAAAAACACGTAATTCACCCCGCTTCAATTGACCTAAATCAAGAACTACTCACTTTTTCAAGTATTTTTCATCATAAAACTTGCTATTTCCCACAAAAGCCGTACCTTTGCATCAGTGTTTTTCATGGTATTAGATTTAAGGTTAGTAAAAGATTGGTTGTCGGGATGACAACCTTCTTTTTTTTAT
>JAKSLN010000120.1 GCA_024401165.1 Bacteroidaceae bacterium | reverse complement strand
ATCAACCTCCCGTTACCCTCCTATCTTGGCAGGGATGCCGTATGATAGGAGAAGGTTGATGGCAGCTTGCTGTTGCTCTTTGGACGGTGTTTCCATGCGGATGCCCGACGGATTGTAGTGCGTGCCCAGCCTTTCGTGCTTTCCCTTTCCAATATCGTGATAGGGCAATAGGCAGACTTGCTCTGGTTGCGTTCCGGGGAGTCTGGTGAGGAATTGTGCTGTGGCGTGAAGATTGTCCTCGTCCGCGTTTATGCCCTCGATGAGCGGAATGCGAATCCAGAAGCGTGCGTTTGCCGAGCTCACCCGTCGAAGATTGTCCAGTATGGGTTCGTTGGGAACTCCCGTGTATAGTTCGTGTTGGGCGCTGTCCATGTGCTTGAGGTCAACGAGCAAGAGGTCACATACGGGCAGGATGCGCTCCAATGTGGAGGGCGAACAGTAAAGCGTCGTGTCGAGAGCTCGATGAATGCCGCGCCGTCCCAGTTCGCTGAATAATGCGCAAACGTCATCGGGATGCATGAGGGGCTCGCCGCCACATAGCGTTACGCCACCGCCAGAGGTCTCCATCACCATGCGTTCTTTTTCAACCGCTTCCATAACCTCTTCCAGTGACCATTCGCGTCCTGCCATCTCAAGCGCCAGGGTAGGGCAGACCTCGGTGCATCGTCCGCAGGTGGTACACCGCTCTGCGTCCGATTGGATGCCATGTGCCGTCAGGGTAAGCGCCTGTTGGGGGCACTCGTCAACGCACGTCTGGCAACCGATGCATTTCTGCTCCATGTAAAGTTTTTGGGCGTTGGGAGCGATGCCTTCGGGATTGTGGCACCAGATGCAATGAAGAGGACAACCTTTCAGAAACAAGGTTGTTCGTATGCCCGGTCCGTCGTTGATGGCAAAACGCTTGAGGTCAAAAAGCTTCATTCTCCGTACGTGCGATGATTTCGTTCTGCAATTGGGCTGTCATGTCGTTAAAATAGTCCGAGTAGCCAGCCACACGAACCAGCAGGTCCCGGTATTGGTCAGGGTGCTGCTGCGCGTCGAGCAGCGTCTCGGTATCGACCACGTTGAATTGTATGTGATGTCCACCCATGGCAAAGTAGGCCCGAATGAGGGCAACCAGTTTCTGAAGGTCCTCTTCGCGTTGCAGGAGTTGAGGAACGAAACGAACGTTGAGCAAGGTTCCGCCCGACTTCGTCTGGTCCAGTTTTCCCAGCGATTTGATGACAGACGTTGGGCCGTTTCTGTCTGCTCCGTGGGCAGGTGACGTTCCGTCGCTGATGGCAAAGTGTGCCAAGCGTCCGTTTACGCTTGCTCCGCACACACTGCCGAAGTAGTTGTGGCAGGTTGTCGAGAGCATGTTCAGCTGAGTCTTTCCGCCTCGTGTGTTGGGATGCCCCTCAATGGCCTTCACCAGGTCGTCGTAGACGCGTACGGCAATGCTGTCTGCATAGTCGTCATCGTTGCCGAAGAAAGGTGTACGGTTGATGATGAACTGGCGCAGCTTCTCTTCGCCCTCGAAGTTCCTTGCAACGGCGCTCAGCAGGCAGTCCATGCTGTAGCGCTTGTCCTCGAAGACATGCTTCTTCAGGACCGACAGGCAGTCTGTGGTTGTGCCCAGTCCGGTGCACTGGATGTAGGTCGTGTTGTATCGGGCACCTCCGCTGTAGTAGTCACGTCCTCGCGCTATGCAGTCGTCGATGAAGAGAGACAAGAAGGTTGCTGGTGCGTAGAGTGAGAACATGCGTTCGATGTAGTTGTTGACGGCCAACTTCATCTGCACGAAGTATTCCATCTGGCGGTGAAAGGCGTCGTAGAGTTCCTCGAACGAGGCAAACTGGCGTGGATCACCCGTTTCGAGTCCAAGCTTTTTGCCTGAGATGGGGTCGAGGCCGTTGTTGAGTGTAATCTCAAGAATCTTGGGCGTGTTGAGGTAACCCGTGAGAATGTAGGCTTCCTTGCCAAAGGCACCCACCTCGATGCACCCCGAGCACCCACCCTCGTTGGCGTCTTCCCGTGTCTTTCCCTGGCGCATCAACTCTTTCGTGTAAGTGTCTGGATTGAAGACCGATGGATAGCCATATCCTTTGCGAATGACGCGTGCGCCGGCCAGCACAAAGTCGTCGGGCGTCACCTTGCTGACGTGAATCGACAGACCCGGCTGCAGTTGGTGCAGTTCCTCTTGTACTTCAAGAATGATGTAGGAGATCTCGTTGGTTGCATCGTTGCCTTCACGGTCGATGCCACCGATGTTGATGTTTGTGAAGTCGTTGTACGTTCCCGACTCCAAGGCGGTTACGCCCACCTTGGGAGGTGCCGGCTGGTTGTTGAACTTAATCCAGAAACAGGAGATGAGTTCTTTCGCCTGTTCGCGTGTCAAGGTGCCGTCCTCCAGTCCCTTCTGGTAGAATGGGAAGAGGTGCTGGTCAATGTGGCCTGGGTTCATGCAGTCCCATCCGTTCAGTTCTGTGACGGTACCCAAGTGGACAAACCAGTACATCTGGATGGCCTCCTGAAGGTCGCGTGGTGCATGGGCAGGAACCCAGCGGCATACGCCTGCAATCTTCTCTAGCTCTGCGATGCGCTTCTGCAGTCGCTCCTTTTCGTTGGCATCCGAACATGACGCGCATCTCGTCTTTAGTGCTTCACCCATCTGGCTTGCCAGATCAGCGTGTCGCTCGGCAAAGAGGATGGCGGCATCGCACGAGATGTCCATTGCCTCCAGCTCCTGCTGCTTGTCGGTGGCCTCAGGGTCGTTGATGTAGTCCAACTCGCTGATTGTCTGTGCTATCTGTTGCTTTACGTCCAGCAGGCCACGCTTGTACATCTTCCCGTCCATGGCGGTGTGCCCGCCGGCTCGTTGCTCCATGAATTCTGTGAAGACTCCCGCATGGTAGGCCTCCTCCCATTCCTTAGAGACGTGGCTGAAGATGCGTTCGCGCTGCGTGCGTCCTTGCCAGTAGGGAATCACCTCGCGTTCGTAGGTGTCGATGTCGGCTTGCGAGATGCGGTAGGGCTGCAGTTCGCGCTCGTTCAGCGTGTGCAAGTCTTCCACGCTGTGGCAAGTCAGTTCGGGGAAGGTCGGGACTGCTTTTGGCATCGGACCCCTTTCGCCCACGATGAGTTCGTCCTCGCCAATGTAAATCGTTTTTTTGGCGCAAATCTCGTAGAAGTTGCGGGCTCGTAGGATGCAGTTGGGCATCTTGCCATAGTTCTCCTTATAGAATGCCGTCTCAATGAGGGCACGTTCTATCGTGAGGGTGGGTTCCGTCTCCAGGCTTTGTTTTTGCAGGCGTTTTATGCGTTCGTTCATTGTTGTCTGTCAAAGTTAATGTTTTCAATGCGCAAATATAATAAAAGATGTGTAAACAGCGAAATATCTTCCCATAATTCTTGCACGAATGCAGACAAGTTGCTACCTTTGCCTTGTAATGCGGGTTATCTACAATCGTTTCATTCCCTTTCGTGGCTTTTACGCCATCAACCTCTTCGGCATTGTTTTTGCCCGTAGGGACAAGGGACGCATGTCGCCCATTGATGCTAATCACGAGTACATCCACACCCTCCAGCAGCGCGAACTCTTGTTTGTGTTTTTCTTCATCTTCTATGTCGTGGAATGGTGCTATTGGCTCGTTCGTTTGCGTCATTCTCGTCAGGCCTACTACCACATCTCCTTCGAACGCGAAGCCTACTCCCACCAGTCCGACCTTGCCTATCGTCAGCATCGCCAGCATTTCGCGTGGTTACGTCACCGGGCATAACCTTACAACCGCATAACCTCAAAACCTTATAACCCCAAAACCTCCCATTTTTAGTCGAATTTGTTGATTTTTGTGTTAAAAAATGTCTTTTTTGCCTCACTAATCCGTTTTTTTGCATACATTTGCAACGGATAAAGGCATTTCTGCCTTATTTAGGCTAAATCGATTATGAAAAAATTACCATCAAAAAAGAAAAGAAACATGAAAATGATTGGAAAATTCTTGCTGACAGCCTTCCTCGTAGGCTCAATGGCAAGCTGTGTGTCAAAGAAGTCACTCGTTGAGTGTCAGGATTCTAACCGTGCCCTCCAGGAGCAGCTCGCCGCTGCCCAGAAGCGCTATGACGATCTGCAGAAGCAGCTTCACGATGCTGAGGTCCAGCTGGCCAGTTCCAAGACGGGCTCCACCAACCAGCAGCAGCGCATCACCGACCTGCAGCGTCAGCTGACCGAGAAGAATCAGGCTTTGCGCGACATGCAGAAGCTTCTCGACAAGACCATCATGGATGGTGGCACCAACATCGGTAAGCTGGTTGACGAGGTCAACTCAAGCAACAAGTACATCCGCCAGTTGGTTGATGCCAAGTCTAAGAGCGACTCACTCAACCTGGCTCTTACCAACAAGCTTACCCGCAGCCTCTCTCGCGAGGAGCTGAAGGACGTGGAGGTGCAGGTTCTCAAGGGTGTTGTCTATATCTCTCTTAACGACAATATGCTTTATAAGAGCGGTAGTTACGAGATCAGCCCCAAGGCAAGTGCAACACTCTCGAAGATTGCCAAGATCATCACCGACTACAAGGACTACGAGGTGCTGGTTGAGGGCAACACTGACGACGTGCCCATCAAGCAGACCAACATTCGTAACAACTGGGACCTCTCTTGCTTGCGTGCCAGCAGCGTTGTACAGGAACTGCAGACGAAGTATGGTGTCAATCCCAAGCGTCTGACTGCCGGTGGTCGTGGCGAGTATAACCCCGTTGCCGACAACAACACCAACGATGGACGTACCCGCAACCGTCGTACCCAGATCATCATCACTCCCGAGCTCGACCAGTTCATGGAACTCATCGACAAGGCTCCCGAAGAGTAATCCCATCTTTAATCTGCATAGGGGGATGTCAACATGTTGGCATCCCCTTTTTTTCTTAGTGCAAAATACATTTTTGGTTCCTCTTTTAGGTCTTGACAAGTCAATCCCTGATGCCTTTGGCCCTGGAAAGACTTGAAATTCTATGTTTTTCAACTCTTTCCATTCCCAAATTCATCCAGGAACCATAAAATGACAAAAAGGTATTTCTTAAAAATCTGCTTACAGCATAAAAAATCTAAATGGTACTTAGCATGAAATGCTGTGAGATTTCGAAAGTGGAGTATGATGGTTCTCGGTATCGTCGAACAATTTCATTATCATCGTGCTATTATTGTTTTACATCGAAAAATCCTTTTCTGTTTGGTTATTCCACTCATTTGTTGTAACTTTGCTCGTGAATAAATAAACCCTAGACCGACAAGTTGTATGCTTATCAAGCAAAAAGAAGTTTTTGATCCTACGCTGAGAAAGCAACTGCAAGACTATGTGTATGATATAATAGGGGTCATACAAGGTGTTCATAATGAACTTCCTCAGGGCATGCCCGAGTA